>JALFSR010000060.1 GCA_022778745.1 Clostridiales bacterium | reverse complement strand
TGTGCCTAAATTTTTCGGCCACGTCCGCCATCCTTGACATGTCTTTATAAAAATGCTCACCCGTTTTTACCGATAGCGAAGAACTCAGGAACAGATTTCATTTATGCTATCAGAAATCGTAGTGTAGCATTTTTATAAAGGCATATCAAGGACAGACCCTACGGGTGGCTGGGTGTTCCCTCCAGCTCAGAATCTTGGAACAGATCATGCTGCTTTGCATCTTACTTCAAAAGGTGTTTTGTATTGATTATAAGAATGAGGACGAACATGGTTATATGTTACATACGCAAACTCTTCAATTGAATCGTATAATTCTGTTTCTGTATGATATTCGTGCTGATTGATCAGTTCATTCTTTAATGTATTGAAATATCTTTCCATCGGTGCATTATCGTAAGGATAACCAGCTTTACTCATACTCTGGGTAACCCCCACGCTTTCACAGAAATCTATGAATTCCTTTGAAGTAAATTGGCTGCCTTGATCACTGTGCAGTATTAAAGCACCTTTGATGCCAGATTGCGAACTCAGTCCTTTTTGTAATGTTCTTTTCGCAAGATCAGCAGTAATCTTTTTATCAGTAATACTGGCTACCACACTTCGGTCATAAAGATCAATTATAGTACAGTTGTAGTGTTTACTACCATCTTTCAGAAATAAATATGTGAAATCAGTACACCATTTTTTATTGATTTCCGTGCTGGTAAAATCCTGATTCAAAAGATTTTTAAAGATTTTATGTGGTTTTGTTTTTCGATATCCTGGTTTTTTCGGTCTTACTATTGATTGAAGACCAAGTATTTGATTCATATATACATGTACGGTTAGTGCGCTGAGCTTGATTCCTTTCCGTGCCAAATATACTTGAATCTGACGATAACCGGCTACACCGTTACGCTCATGATATATTTCTTCAATCTTTTGAAGCTTATAATCGCGTTCTTTATAGTAAGAAGTCTTGCGATGTTTCAGATAATTATAATAACCGTTTGGACAGATTCCTAATCTCCGAAGGAGCCATCTGACTCCAAATAGAGAATGATTTTCTTCAATAAACCGATAAGCCATTAATCGATTTCCTTCGCAAAGAATGCTGCTGCTTTTTTTAAGAACAGATTTTCCTTCTTCAATTCTTCAAGTTCTTTGCGAAGTCGAAGATTCTCCTGCATGATTTCCAGTTCTGTCTGGCTGTTGGATTCTGAAATGGCTTTTTCCTGGCATTCTTCGCGGAATTGTTTACACCAAAGAGAGATGCTTGCTTTTGAAACATGATATTCAGCAGCAAGGCTCTTTAAGGAACGCCCACTTTCTATATGAAGGCGTACGATTTTCTTTTTGAATTCTGGTTCATAATTTGTTTGTGGTTGTGACATAATGATAATCTCCTTTATATGTTGTAATTATATATCATTAGCCACAGGTGTTACAATCTTAGTTTATCACATCAGATTAAAGTGATGTTACAGCGTAGGATGGTTGACAGCCCCCTTTATGACAAGTTTTACTCTGTTGTAACGGTATTAGACTAGAGAGAGGAGAGTTCTCTGATTTTAGATATGGGAAAACAACTATTTTTCCGCAGTTATTACAAAACTATGGGGTAGTTATGACATTAATTTTCTCAAAATGCATAGTTATGTTATGATAGCGATAACTTAATCATCGACATAGTATTAAGCAGTGAAGTGGATTGTGAATATTCACTCGACATTGACAGAAAGGGGGATTTTATATGGCATATATTTATTGGCTCATTATATTTATCGTTTTGGTTGCGTTCGAGATTGCGACATTGCAGCTTGTGTCAATCTGGTTTGCTGTAGGAGCGGTTGGGGGATTAATCGTTTCATTGCTTGGCGGAAGTTTAGAGATTCAGCTTTGTGTTTTTTTAGCAATTTCCCTCGTTTTATTATTGGCGGTGAAGCCGTTGGCAGATAAGTTGCTGAAGAGGCATGTTACAAAGACTAATGTAGATAGTCTTATCGGTCAGAAAGCGAAAGTTACATCAATCATTGATAATCAGAATGGATTTGGCAGCGCAGTGGTAAAAGGACAGGAATGGACAGCTGTTTCTGCAGATGATAATGTGGTAATTCCACCAGGAAAAATGGTTGTTATTTTAAGGATTAGTGGTGTAAAATTAATTGTGAGAGAGAAAAAATAAATATAGTCGATGAATGTTTATTTTACATATAGATTATTTATACAAAAGTATAAGTCAAGCTGAAATGTCTGTATTTTCCTTCATAAAAACTGCATTTGATCTTAATAATAATGAAAAGGTGTTTCCCTTATAATCCGAAAATGTCACAAAAAAGAAAAGGAGTTGATTGTTATGTTGACAGCAAAAATTAGTGCAGGATTCATTGTAGTAGCGGTGTTAATTTTAGTAGTATTATTAATATTGGCATCATGTATCAAAATTGTTCCTCAGGCATCTGCTTATGTAGTAGAGCGTCTTGGCGGATATTTAGGAACATGGGGTGTTGGTCTTCATTTTAAAGTTCCATTTATCGACCGTGTAGCGAAGAAAGTAAACATGAAAGAGCAAGTGGTAGATTTCCCGCCTCAGCCAGTAATCACAAAGGATAATGTAACAATGAAGATTGATACAGTTGTGTATTACCAGATTACAGATCCAAAGATGTATACGTATGGTGTAGCGAATCCATTAATGGCAATTGAGAATTTAACTGCCACAACACTTCGTAATATTATCGGTGATTTGGAATTAGACCAGACGTTGACATCAAGAGAAACGATTAATACAAAAATGCGTGCTTCTTTGGATGTAGCGACAGACCCTTGGGGTATTAAAGTAAACCGTGTGGAATTAAAAAATATTATTCCTCCGCCAGCGATTCAGGATGCGATGGAGAAGCAGATGAAAGCGGAACGTGAGAGACGTGAAGCGATCTTAAAGGCAGAAGGTGAAAAGAAGTCTACTGTGCTTGTAGCAGAAGGTAAGAAAGCATCGATGATTTTGGATGCAGAAGGTGAAAAGCAGGCAGCGATTCTTCGTGCAGAGGCAAAGAAGGAAGCAATGATTCGAGAGGCAGAAGGTCAGGCAGAGGCGATTTTGAAAGTGCAGCAGGCGAATGCAACTGGTCTTCAGTTCTTAAAGGATGTGCAGGCTGATGCATCAGTCATTCAATTAAAGAGTCTTGAAGCATTTGCAAAGGCAGCGGATGGCAAGGCAACGAAGATTATTATTCCTTCTGAGATTCAGGGATTGGCTGGATTAGCACGTTCCTTATCAGAAGTAGGAACAATTGAAGAAAAATAATATCTAGCTGTAAATGGCGAAGCGGATTATGAATATCCGCTTCGTTTGTACTATGGAGGAAAATAATGGGATTTTGGATTTTTATGTTTATAATGAACTTGCTAATACCATTCACTATGATTGGATTTGGAAGATTGTTCAAAAAAAAATCTCCAGATAAAATTAACTATGTATTTGGATACCGGACGACAATGTCAATGAAAAATGAAGATACATGGAAATTTGCGCATCAATACTGTGGTACGATTTGGTTTAAAGTAGGATGGATTATGCTTGTATTAACAGTGATTGCAATGCTATTTTTAATAGGAAGAGATATGGATTTTGTCGGCAATTGGGGTGGTGCAATAACGATGGTTCAATGTGTTTTTTTGGTTGGAAGTATTTTTCCAACAGAACGTGCTTTAAAAAGAACATTTGATAAAGATGGAAAGAGAAAAACTGGATGTTAGAACGTATGAAAAAATTGTTGCATAAAGAAAAAAATCCTGCTACAATAAAGAGTCGAGAGTAACTGTCTGTTTAGACATAAAGAAGTCTTTTGATTTTTTAGTGTCAATTATGTCGTTACGGATATGGGATAAAATAGACATTGTGTTTTGTTTGATCTATGTTCGTATGACATTAGGAGGAAATTATGAAAACAAAAAGAGAGAATATTAGAAACATTGCAATTATTGCCCATGTTGATCATGGTAAGACAACGTTAGTAGATGAATTATTAAAGCAGAGCGGCGTATTTCGTGCAAATCAGGAAGTGCAAGAGCGAGTAATGGATTCCAATGATATTGAAAGAGAACGTGGAATCACAATTCTTTCTAAGAATACAGCCGTATTTTATAAAGATACAAAGATTAATATTATTGATACACCAGGACATGCAGACTTTGGTGGAGAAGTAGAACGTGTTTTAAAGATGGTAAACGGTGTTATTCTCGTTGTAGATGCATTTGAAGGTCCGATGCCACAGACAAAATTTGTGCTTCGTAAAGCATTGGAATTAGATTTGTCAGTTATTGTATGTATTAATAAAATTGACCGTCCAGAAGCAAGACCAGATGAGGTAATTGATGAAGTATTGGAATTATTGATGGACTTGGATGCAAATGATGAACAATTAGACTGTCCATTTATTTTTGCATCGGCGAAGGCAGGATTTGCAGTTCGAGATCTGGATGATAAGAGAGAAAATATGATTCCGTTATTTGAGACAATTTTAGAGCATATTCCTGCACCAGAGGGAGATCCAGATGCAGGTACTCAGGTACTTGTAAGTACAATTGATTATAATGAATATGTTGGACGAATTGGTGTTGGTAAGGTAGATAACGGAACAATTAAAGTGAATCAGGAATGTGTCATTGTAAATGCACATGATTTAGATAAAAAGAAAAAAGTAAAGATTAGTAAGTTATATGAGTTTGATGGATTAAAGAAAGTAGAAGTTGCAGAGGCTGGTATTGGTTCCATCGTGGCGATTTCTGGTATTGCCGATATTCACATTGGAGATACGATTTGTTCTCCAGAAAATCTAGAGCCAATTCCATTCCAGAAAATTTCCGAACCTACAATTGCGATGCAGTTTATGGTAAATGACAGTCCATTGGCAGGACAGGAAGGAAAATATATTACTTCTCGTCATTTGCGTGATCGATTATTCCGTGAGTTAAATACGGATGTATCGCTGCGTGTGGAAGAGACAGACAGTCCAGACTGCTTTAAAGTTTCTGGTCGTGGTGAATTGCATTTATCTGTATTAATTGAAAATATGCGTCGAGAAGGATATGAATTTGCGGTAAGTAAGGCAGAAGTTTTGACGAAGAGAGATGAAAGAAATCGTTTGTTAGAGCCAATGGAGCTTGCTTATATTGATGTTCCAGATGAGTTTTCTGGTAATGTTATTCAAAAATTAAGTTCTCGTAAGGGAGAGCTGCAGGGAATGAGTGCGACAAGCGGCGGATATACTCGTTTAGAGTTTTTAATTCCATCCCGTGGATTAATCGGTTATCGTGGAGAATTTATGACAGATACGAAAGGAAATGGTATTTTAAATACAATTTTTGAAGGTTATGAATTGTACCGCGGAGATATCCAATATCGTAAAACAGGATCTTTGATTGCATTTGAGACGGGAGAATCTATCACATATGGTCTTTTTAATGCACAGGAGAGAGGAACTTTGTTTATTGGACCTGGTGAAAAGGTATATGCTGGTATGGTAATCGGTCAAAATGGTAAGCCAGAAGATGTGGAAGTTAATGTATGTAAGAGAAAACAGCTGACTAATACACGAGCATCGGGTTCCGATGATGCACTTCGTCTTACAACGCCAAAGATCATGAGCTTGGAGCAATGTCTTGACTTCATCGACACCGATGAGCTTTTGGAAGTAACACCAAAAAATCTTAGAATTCGTAAAAAAATATTAGACCCAACAATGAGAAAGAGAGCCTCATTTAAGAAATAAAAAACTTTATTTATAATAAAGATAGCGTGTGTAAGGTTTCGATAATTCCTTTATACACGCTATTTTTAAAAATGTTTACTAAATAAAAAGCGAAAAAATGTTCGAATAACTATTGCCGTTTATAGTGAAATATGATATAATGAGCGAAAGAAAGCTAGAGAGAGCTTGCTCGCTCTTGGCGAACGGCGAATATTTATTATTATATCGTGTGGTCAGTGAAATACTGCTGCAGTATCTGGAATACAGCGAAGCGGATTTGGGATATCCGATTTATGCTATTTGTAAAAACTAAAATAGGGGAGTTAAAAATATGAGAAAATTGAAGGTAAGGAACATAGTATTAGGAGAGGGAATTCCAAAAATTTGTGTTCCAATTGTAGGAAAGACATTTGAGGAGATCAAACAGCAGGCGGAGGAAATCGTAACGTTTCCTATTGATCTTGTAGAGTGGAGAATGGATTGGTATGAAAATGTTGGTGTGCAGACTAAGGTTAAGGAAGTACTGGCGTGTCTGCGTCAAGTATTAGGAGAAGTTCCTCTGCTTGCTACATTTCGGACGAAGCAAGAGGGAGGAGAACAAGATTTTACGAAAGAGCAGTATTGTGATTTGATGAATGCTGTTATAACAAGCGGGTATGTGGACCTGGCAGATATAGAGTTATTTATGGGAGATGAATTGATGAGAGGATTTGTGGAAACTGCTCATCAAAATGGGGTATTTATCATAGCATCGAATCATGATTTTGAAAAGACGCCAAAAAAGGAAGAAATGATTCAGCGACTTTGCAAGATGCAGGAATTGGGAGCTGACGTACTTAAAATTGCCGTGATGCCGCAGTCAGGCAGAGATGTATTAACGGTGTTGGATATGACATTGGAAATGAAGGAGAGATATGCAGAGAAACCGTTAATTACGATGGCGATGTCAGGTCTTGGTGCAGTCAGCCGTCTGGCAGGAGAATGTTTTGGTTCGGCTGTTACATTTGGAGCGGCAAAGCAGACATCCGCACCAGGACAGATTCGGGTCAATGAATTAAAAAAGATACTTGAGATATTACATAAGTAAATTACCTATAAGATAAAGTGAGCTTCAGGGGAGCAGTGTTCTGATGATCGCTTTTGAATATATAGTGAATCTAATTCATGAGAAAGCAGCAAAGTATATTCAAATATCTGGTTGATGCTAGATACGATTGTGTATTATGATGGAAAAAACGTGGAGTCTGTAAGAAAAGAAAATAGATTAAAAATATGTTGAAAAAAGATTGCCAACTAGAATATCTCTTAGTATACTGAACGCAGAATGGACAATATCATATAGAGAGGAATGGAATATAGGATGAAAATAGAAAAGACACCGCATATTTTTCTTATTGGATTTATGGGAGTTGGAAAAAGTACGATTTCTGCCTATTTAAGTAAGCAAATCAAAAAAAAAGAAATTGATACGGATGCATGGATTGCTGCAGAGCAGAAAATGACGATACCACAATTATTTGAAGAAAAAGGGGAAGCATATTTTAGAAATTGTGAGACCGAGTTATTAAAGCATCTCAAAGAAGAAAAAGAAGGACTTTTAGTTTCCTGCGGAGGTGGTATGGCGATGCGGGAAGAAAATGTGGCATTGATGAAAGAAAGTGGGATTGTTGTTTTATTGACGGCAAAACCAGAGACGATATTCGAGCGTGTGCGTTATAGTAAAAACCGTCCAATTTTAAATGGTAATATGAATGTAGAATTTATTGCTGAATTGATGGAAAAGCGGCGGGAAAAATATGAGGCAGCAGCAGACATTACAGTAAAGGCAGATCGGCGAACATCCAAAGAAATTTGTGCAGATATTATGGAGCAGATAAAAGAACTCTAGGAGGGCTTGCAATGGGGCAGGAGAAGGCAGATGTACAGCGCAGATCAAATTTGGAGTTACTGCGTATTATTAGTATGATTTTAATTGTAGCACATCATTATTCAGTGCATGGTGGATTTTTATTGCCTAATATGAATTTTAATAAAGGATTCATTCAACTATTGTCTTTGGGCGGAAAGCTTGGTGTGGACTGTTTTGTGTTAATTACAGGATACTTTATGATTGAATCCAGATTTCGTCTTGAAAAAGCAGTAAAATTATGGGCACAGATATGGTTTTATTCGGTCATATTTATGGGTATTTTTTATGGATTTCAAATCGCAGAATTTGACAAGGATATGATGATCAAAAGTATCTTTCCGATTACATATTCGATCTATTGGTTTGCTACTACATATTTAGTGTTGTATGTGCTGACTTTATTTCTAAACCCAGCAGTAAAAGCGATGTCTAGAAAATGGCATCTTAGTTTAATCTGGACATTGGCAACATTTTGGTGTATTCTTCCGACTATTACCAATGGCGATTTTGGATATTCTTCGCTTGGATTATTTGTATTATTATATTTAATTGGTGCATATTTTCGGCTTTATCCAAGTAAGTCAACAAATCAATGTGCAAAAAGTTTTATGTTTGGCATTGCAATGTATGGAATTATGATTGCGTTTGTATTTTTCATTGATTATTTGAGCATAGAATTTCCAGATATGGCAGGAAATGAATTGTATCTTGCTGGAGAAAATAAGATTACAACTGTATTATGTGCGATTGGATTATTCCTTGGATTTAAGAATTTAAAAATGAGATATCATCCGTGGTTGAACCGATTTGCTTCTTCGATGTTTGGCGTTTATTTGATTCAGGAAAACTATTTTATTCATCCGATGCTTTGGCAGACGTGGTTTCGGAATCGAATGTACAGTTGGTCTTCTAAGCTTTGGATTCATGCAGTTGTCTGTATTGCACTTGTTGTAGTCGGATGTGCAGCGGTTGATCAAATACGAATGCATTTGATTGAAAAACCAATATTCGATTATTTACGCAAAAAAAATGTATGGGAACGATTGGAATATAAATTGTTATTGTGGCAAAAAGAAGATTGAACGATTTGCAGGGGTGTGGGTGTCAGGTGGCACACAGTCGCCATCTGACACTGTGTAAGAAACTGTTTTATTTTATTGAAAGATTGAGTAATTGAGCTGCATTTTTTCCTAAAATCATGCTGCGTTCTTCTAAACTAAGATCAAATTGATCAAAATAATCGAAAGATTCTTTTTGATCGTCCCAAGGACTGTCTGTTGCAAATAAGATTTTATGAATACCATGACTGCGGATAATACGGATGAATTGTTCACTTGGCATAAAGCGCATACTAAAGGCAGTATCGAAATAAACATCTTGTCCGACTAATTTTGCTTCTACCTCATCCCAGAGATTCCATCCTCCCATATGTGCCAGAACTAATTTTGGAGGATGAATTTCACGAAGAACATGAAGGACGGAGTCTGGAGTACAGTGAACTGGATTTGGGAGACCGATATCGACGCCAGAATGAGTGACGATAATAAAACCAAGTTCGCTGGCGTAGTCCATAATTCTCATATAACGAATATCATCAAAATTTACTCCTTGATAATCAGGATGAATTTTAATCCCTAGAAAGCCCATTGATTTTAACTCTTTCAGTTCTTTTTTATAATTAGAAGAATCGGGATGCATTCCTCCAAATGAAATGATATCGTGATTTAATTTGGAATAATCATTTGCAGACTGTTCGAAAGCAAAGTGATGAATGGAAGCAAATTGGGAAGGAGAAGTTAATACAGGAAGAGCAATGCTGCATGTGATTCCTGCCTTTTTCATAGAGCGCTTTAAGTCAGAGACAGTTCCATTGACATAAGGAATTGTATGAGCCTTTGCTGCCATTTGCGGAATCGCTTTTCGTGCAATCGCATCTGGAAAAATATGTGTATGAAAATCAATAATAGGTGAGTCGCTCATAAAAATAAATCCTTTCTAAATAATAAAAATCTAGTCATTTATTATATACGAAAAAAACAAAGTGAGCAAGTCTTAGTTTCTTCCAAAGCATGGAATGGGAGAAGAAGATGCTTGTGTCAGATTAAAATATTTTTCATTTCTGCAGCCAATATTTAGTTATTTTTCCCTGTTTTTGAATTAATACTTTAAATAAACAAAGAAAAATTTAAAAAACTACTATAAATTTTAGAAAATTAATGGTATACTATTGTTATGCGTTTTTGACAGGCTATTGTCAAACAGTAGGAATATTACTGAAAAATAAAAAAATGGAGTTAAAAATTATGATTTGGTCAAAAGCTGAGACGATGTCTCGTAAAGAAATTGAAGAAATTCAATTAAGCCGGTTAAAAGAAACGGTATCTTATATTTATGAAAGAGTACCGGCTTATAAAAAGAAAATGGATGAAGTAGGTGTTCGTCCAGAACATATTCAAACATTAAAAGATTTACAAAATCTTCCATTTAATACAAAGGAAGATTTTAGACAAAATTATCCAACTGGATTGTTTGCTGTTCCAAAAAAAGAATTGGTGCGTATTCATGCATCTTCTGGTACGACAGGAAAGCCAACGATCGTCGGTTATACAAGACAGGATTTAGATATTTGGACAAATAATGTATCTCGTGTTGCATGTATGGGTGGAGCAACAGGTGATGATATTGCACAGATCGCATTCGGATATGGAATGTTTACAGGAGCTCTTGGGCTTCATGCTGGATTGGAGAATATCGGAGCGACGGTACTGCCATCATCTTCTGGACATACGCAAAAGCAGATTATGTATATGAAAGACATGGGAACGACACTTCTTGTCGCAACACCTTCTTATGCGTTATATTTAGGTGAAACTGCAAGAAATATGGGACTCGACCCACAGAAAGACTTACAAGTGAGAACTGGTCTGTTCGGTGGAGAAGGAATGACAGAGCCGATGCGTGCAGAGATGCATCGTATATGGGGAGAGACATTTAACTGTACACAAAATTATGGATTAAGTGAATTATGCGGACCTGGTGTATCAGGAGAATGTTTGGAGTTACAGGGAATGCATGTGAATGAAGATTATTTTATTCCAGAAATTATTAATCCAAAAACAGGAGAGGTGCTTCCTCCAGGAGAAAAGGGAGAATTAGTTGTGACACGTCTTAGCACACAGGCACTTCCATTGCTTCGTTACCGTACAAAGGATATCAGTGCTTTGCATTATGAACCATGTAAGTGTGGTCGTACAACATGCCGTATGGAAAATATTTCTGGTCGTTCGGATGATATGCTGATTATTCGTGGTGTCAATGTATTCCCAACTCAGATTGAAGAGGTATTGTTAGCAATTGATGAAATTGGTCCTCATTATGAGATTACTGTAGAACGTATTAAGCGTTTGGACGTTATGACAATTACCGTAGAATTGATTGATGACCGTTTGCTTGATTCTTATGCAAAATTGGAAGCATTAAAGAAGAAGATTCAAGTAAACTTAAAGAGTATTTTAGGCTTGGATGCGATTATTAAGCTTGTAGCTCCGATGAGCCTGACACGTTTTGAAGGAAAAGCGAGAAGAGTAAACGACTTAAGAAAGGATGGTCTGTAAAATGGCAGAGAAAGTAATTATGCTTGGAAATGCTGCGATCGCTCGTGGTGCATATGAAGCTGGAGTAAAAGTGTCTGCTGCATATCCAGGAACTCCAAGTACAGAGATTAGTGAAAATTTAGTTCAATATAAAGATGCACTTTATTGTGAATGGTCTCCAAATGAAAAAGTTGCAATGGAAGTTGCGATTGGAGCATCAATAAGTGGTGTGCGTGCGATGGCGTCAATGAAGCATGTTGGTGTTAATGTAGCTGCTGATCCATTGTATACTGCTTCTTATATTGGAGCAAATGGAGGACTTGTTTTAGTCGCTGCAGATGATCCAGGACTTTATAGCTCTCAGAATGAGCAGGATACTCGTATGATTGGACGTGCTGCACATGTACCAGTATTGGAGCCATCCGACAGCCAGGAAGCAAAAGATTTCATGAAGTTTGCATTTGAGATGAGTGAAAAATATGATACACCTGTTATTATACGGACAACGACACGTCTTTCTCATTCCCAAGGTTTAGTAGAACTTTGCGAACGCAAAGAAATCGAAGATAAGCCATATGCAAGAAATCCTCAGAAAAATGTTATGATGCCAGGAAATGCAAAAATCCGTCATTTGTATGTAGAACAACGTGCAAAGAAGCTGATTGAAGATGGATGTACATTCCCGATCAATAAAATTGAATGGAATGACAAAAAAATAGGTGTTATTACAAGTGGAATTCCTTATCAGTATGTAAAAGAAGCACTTCCAAATGCATCTGTTTTAAAATTAGGTATGGTTCATCCACTTCCAAAGAAATTAATCGAACAGTTTGCATCCGAGGTTGATATATTATATGTTGTAGAAGAATTGGAACCAATGATTGAAGAACAAGTAAAATCATGGGGAATTCCAGCAATTGGAAAAGAAATTTTCACGATTCAGGGTGAATACAGTGCAAATATGATCCGCCGTGCAGTATTAAAGCAAGATCTGGAATTAAAACCAGCAGCAAATGCACCAGCAAGACCACCAATTCTCTGTCCAGGATGTCCACATAGAAGTACATTTTCTGTTTTAAAGAAGTTAAAAATTCATGCAGCAGGCGATATCGGATGTTATACATTAGGTGCTGTTGCTCCACTGAGCGTAGTAGATACAACGATCTGTATGGGTGCAAGTATCAGCAGTCTGCATGGTATGGAAAAGGCAAAAGGAAAAGATTATATTAAAAATTGGGTTGCAGTAATTGGCGATTCCACATTTTTACATACAGGTATTAACTCATTGATGAATATGGTTTATAACCAGAGTACAGGAACTGTTATGATTTTGGATAATTCCACAACTGGTATGACTGGTCATCAAGATCATGCTGCTACAGGAAAGACACTTCAGGGAGATGCGACATGGGCGATTGACATTCCAGCAGTCTGTCGTGCAATGGGTATTCCGAATGTAGTAGTAGTAGATGCATTTGATATAAAGGAATTAGAGCGTGTCATTAAAGAAGAAGTGGCAAAAGACGAAATTTCTGTTATTATTGCAAAGTCTCCATGTGTACTGTTAGACAAGAAAACAATCCATATTCCAGTTGTATGTGACAGTGAAAAATGTAAAAAATGTGGTATGTGTATGAAGCCAGGCTGTCCAGCAATGACAAAGAAAGAGGATGGTACGATTTTCATTGATGATACAATGTGTACTGGATGCGGACTGTGTGAGCAGCTTTGTAAATTTGGTGCAATCCGAAAGGTTGGTGAATAACATGGAGACAAAAAATATTATGATCGTTGGTGTTGGTGGACAAGGTACACTTTTGACAAGTCGTATTTTAGGCGGGCTGGCATTAGAAGCAGGATATGATGTAAAATTGTCAGAAGTACATGGAATGGCACAGAGAGGCGGAAGCGTTGTTACTTATGTACGTTATGGACAACAAGTTGCTGAACCGATTGTAGAAGAGGGATGTACAGATGTTTTGATTGCATTTGAACAGTTGGAAGCACTGCGTTACATTCATTTTTTGAAAAAAGATGGCGTTTTAATCTGTAATACACAGAGAATTGATCCAATGCCAGTTGTAATTGGAGCTGCCACTTATCCAGAAGGAATTTTGGAACAATTATCAAAAACTTATACAGTTTATTCCATTGATGCGATGGATGAAGCGAAAAAATTAGGAAATTCACGCGTCTTTAATACAATTGTATTAGGAATTGCTGCTCAACATATGGACTTTACAAAGGAACAATGGTATGATGTAATTAAGAAGACTGTTCCAGCAAAGAGTGTCGATATTAATTTGCAGGCATTTGAAATTGGATATCAGTTATCTTAAACCAGACGAAACACGCTATGCGTTTTCTGGTTCACGTGCGGCGGCGGATGAAGATGCTTGCATTTTCGCTTGCTTTACGCCCTCGTGTAAATAAAATCATAATGAGGAGAATGGAAAATGAAACAATTATCAATACTTGTAGTAAATAAGACAGGAAGCTTGAGAGAGGTTAGTACTGTTTTATCCGATAATGGGATAAATATTCGCGCCGTAGCAGCATTTGATACACCAGAGTTTGGAATTTTACGTATGGTAGTAGATGAATATGTGAAAGCAAAAGATGTGCTGACACAGAAAGGCTTTGTTGTACGTATTAATGATGTAATTGGAGTAGAATTAGAGGATAAAAAGGGTAATCTGACAGCGATGCTCGACATTTTGGCAAATGGAAACATTAGTATTGACTTTATTTATTCTTTTGTAATTCGAGAAAACCAAGCTCCAGTTATCGTAATTCATACCGATGATCTGCAGGTAACTGCAATGATGCTGAAAGATCATGGTTTCAAAGTAGTGGATGAATTAGAATAAATAAAAGGAGGGGTTGTATGATCGTAAAACAAGTTACGGTTTCCCTGGAAAATCGAATGGGAAGTCTGGAAGAGATTCTAAAAATTTTGGCAGACAATGATATTAACCTAACTGCAATTAATTTGGCAGATGCAGGAAAAGAAGGCGTTTTTCGTATGATGGCATCTGAACCAGAAAAGGCACAAGAAGTATTAAGTGAAAAAGGAATTCCAGTACAGTTAGTTGATGTTATTTGCATTCGAGTAAGTCATGCAGTAGGATCATTATATAAAGCGATGAAAGTACTGCGTGAAGGCGGAATTAATGTAGAGTATATGTATGCATTTGCAAATGGAGATGATGCATCGGCAGTTATGAAGTGCCAGGAACTGGAAAAGGCAATTCAGCTTTTGGAAGAACATGAGATGAGTGTATTTAACCTTGAAGATGTATATAAATACTTATAATTCTGACTTAGTCAGCAGATTTTGTGGATGGAGGAAAGCAGATCATTGCAGTTCGTTTTGCTGTTTTTTCATGAATTAGTTTTACTATATGCGTTCACAGTTTCAACATATTTGTCTGCTACACTGAGAATAACGGATAAACAATAGGAAAGAAAAAGCTGCTGCAGTGACGTTATTGATTTATCACACAGCAGTTTTTTCTTTTATACAAAAATAGGCGAAATGCTGATATAACTATCATCCGGTGAAATGCAATTATAAGAGAAAAAAGAGTATGGAGGAATTGAGATGGGACATACGAAAATATTAGTTGTAGATGATGAAGCAAGAATGAGAAAACTTGTAAAAGACTTCCTTGTACGCAAAGATTTTGATGTGATAGAGGCGGAAGATGGTGAGCAAGCAGTTGATATTTTCTTTAAAAATAAAAATATATCATTGATTATATTGGATGTTATGATGCCGAAGATGGACGGATGGCAAGTTGTCCGCACAATACGCAGTTATTCAAAGGTGCCGATTATTATGCTTACAGCAAAAGGAGATGAGCGGGATGAGCTGCAGGGATTTCAGCTTGGAGTCGATGAGTATATATCGAAACCGTTCAGTCCAAAGATTCTTGTTGCCCGTGTGGAAGCAATTTTGCGCCGTACTAATCAAGCACAGGAAGATATGATTTGTGCTGGAGGAATTGTGTTAGACAAAGCTGCACATATTGTAAAGATTGACGATAATCCAGTGGAATTGAGCTATAAAGAATTTGAACTGCTCACATATTTTATGGAAAACCAAGGAATTGCACTTTCAAGAGAAAAAATACTGAATCATGTGTGGAATTATGATTATTTTGGCGATGCAAGAACGATTGATACGCATGTAAAGAAGCTAAGAAATAAGATGGGCAGCAAAGGCGAATATATTAAGACTATTTGGGGAATGGGATATAAATTTGAAGTAGAAGAGTAAAAATGAAGGGAAAGATTGTTTATTACTATTTGAGTTGGTCAAAGATCAGCATGAAAATCTAGGAGGAGAAATGAAACATTCAATTCGGATAAAAATCGTCTCAATCTGTGTTGGATCATTAGTTGTCACATTGCTTATATTGTGGGCATTAAATAATTTCTTTTTAGAAGATTATTATTACAGCAAGAAGACAGAAGCATTTGTGGAAAGTTATAAAGAGATCGATCAAATGTTAGAAGAAAAAGCAAATATTACGAAACTTGGACGTACTCTTCAAAGAATTCGTGATACAGATAATATTGCATTTTTGCGTGTAGAAAATGAAGGATGGAAGACAAAGCAGTATACGACATCGCCAGCAGAAAAGGAGATGCTGGAGTTACGCTTAAAGGCGAACCAAATTGGATTGATTAGTCCTGATGATGTAAAAGTGTTACGTACAGAAAAAAATTATAGAATTCAAAAATATTTCGACTACACGACAAATTCTTACTATTTGGAATGTTTTGGATTATTTAGTGACATGAGCAGTTTTATTATGTCTACTCCGCTTGAGTCAATCAAAGATAGTGTAGCAATTTCAAATCAATTTTTGCTTCGAGTTGGAAGTGTCTTATTATTAATATCAGCCTTTGCATTGTATGCAGTGACGACAAAGATGACACGACCAATTTTAACGCTCGCTAACATCTCGAATCGAATGGCACATCTTGATTTCAATGTTAAATACGAAGGAACGGAAGAAGATGAACTGGGGCTGCTTGGAAGAAGTATGAATGATATGTCAAGGCGGCTGGAAAATACAATTTTTGAACTGCAGAAAGCAAATATACAGCTGAAAAAAGATATTGAAGAAAAGATTCAGATAGATGAGATGCGAAAAGAATTTTTATCTAATGTTTCTCATGAATTAAAGACGCCGATTGCGCTCATTCAAGGCTACGCAGAGGCATTGCAGGAATTGGCAGACGATCTGGAAAGCAGAGAGTATTATACGGATATTATCATTGATGAGGCAGGCAAGATGAATCGAATGGTAGGAAAATTGCTGACATTAAATCATTTAGAGTTTGGTCAGGAAGAAGTAATTATGGAGGAATTTAATATTGTCGAGCTGATTCAAAGTGTTGTAAATGCATCTAAGATTGTAATAAAACAAAAAAATGTTCAGGTAGAGATGAATATACCAGAAGAGATCTCTGTCATTGGAGACGAATTTAAGATTGAAGAAGTAGTGACGAATTATATCAGCAATGCATTAAATCATATTGATTATGATCGGAAAATTACAATATCGACCGAAGATCAAGGCGAAAATGTACGTATTCTGGTGCATAATACAGGAGATCCGATTCCAGAAGATGATTTAGAAAAAGTATGGATTAAATTTTTTAAAGTAGACAAAGCAAGAACACGAGCATATGGAGGCAGCGGAATTGGTCTTTCTATCGTAAAGGCAATCATGGATTCCATGAACCAAAGCGTTGGTGTGCGCAATGAAAATGGAGGCGTTACATTTTGGTTTGAAATGCAAAAAGGAAACGAATCAGAATAAATGTATCAATATAAGTTGGGAAAATAAAAACGAAACAAGAGATATGGTTTAGAAAAAATATAAAAAGGCAGGAAAAGTATAATGACAGAAACGATATACGATGATATTTTAAATGCAGAAATGCTTTTAATTGGAATTGGAAAGGAAGTTTCCGAAAAACAATGCAAAAAAGAAGAACTTGATGAAGCATATCATCAGCTGGAAAAACTGTTAAAAGGAAGAAATTATTTTGTTTTAACTTCTAATACAGATGGAGCAGTTCATCGCACAAAGATTATTCCGATGTTAATTGCAGCACCGTATGAAGAAGGTGGCGAAGAGCAGTGGCAGAGCTATATGAATTGGATTACATGTACACTTGGACATTCGCTTGTTATATTAGAACTTGGGGAGGGATTTGAACATCCACAGCTGATGCGCTGGCCGTTTGAAAAGATGGTGATGGTAAATCAAAAGGCAAAATTAATTCGAGTAGGGGAAGCATTTCCGCAGATCCCAAAAGATATCGGAGAACGTGCAGTGTCAGTTAAAATGAACTGTGTCAAATTTTTAAGACAATTGCAGTTGTAGGATGAGTGAATTTGTGTTAAAATAAGCGTTGTCAAGAAAAAGCAGCGAAGTGGATTACAAATATTCACTTTTTTGCATGAAAGATGGAATGAAAAAAGACTAGTTTAAGAAAAAGGGAAGTGATAGAAATGATTGCAATTATTGACTATGATGCTGGTAACTTAAAAAGTGTGGAAAAAGCGTTACAGTTTCTTGGAGAAGAAGCGATTATTACAAGAGATAGAGAAGAAATTTTGAATGCAGATAAAGTAATTCTTCCAGGAGTAGGTGCCTTTGGGGATGCAATGCATAATCTGCATCAGTTTGGATTAGTAGATGTAATAAAAGAAGTTGTTGCGCTGGGAAAGCCGTTTCTTGGAATTTGTCTTGGATTACAGCTTTTATTTGAACGCAGTGAAGAGTCTCCAGGGGTGGAAGGTCTTGGAATTTTAAAGGGAGAGATTCTTCGAATTCCAGACTGTCCAGGATTAAAAATTCCTCATATGGGATGGAATTCCCTTACGATTCGGCCAGGAGCAACATTGTTTGACGGTTTAACCGAGCCATATGTATATTTTGTACATTCTTATTATTTGAAGGCAGCGGACGAATCTATTGTAGCAGCGACGACACAGTACAGCACAACGATTCATGCATCGGTAGAATCTGGCAATGTATTTGCATGTCAGTTCCATCCAGAAAAGAGCAGTAAAGTTGGACTTCAGATTTTACGTAACTTTGCAAAGCTTGGAAAGGAGGAATAATTATGTTTACAAAAAGAATTATTCCATGTTTAGATGTTCATGCTGGTCGTGTTGTAAAAGGTGTGAACTTTGTCAATTTAAGAGATGCAGGTGATCCAGTTGAAATAGCAGCAGCGTATGATGAATCTGGAGCAGATGAATTAGTATTTTTGGACATTACAGCATCGTCTGATGCAAGAAATATTATGATTGATATGGTACGTCGTGTAGCAGAAAAAGTATTTATTCCATTTACTGTTGGAGGAGGAATTCGTACCGTAGATGATTTTAAGGCAATTTTGAGAGAAGGCGCAGATAAGATTTCCATTAATTCTTCTGCAATTAATACACCACGACTGATCAGCGATGCAGCAGATAAGTTTGGAAGTCAGTGTGTTGTCGTTGCAATTGATGCAAGAAGAAGAGAAGATGGTAGCGGATGGAATGTATTTAAAAATGGCGGAAGAATTGATACTGGTTTGGATGCAGTAGAATGGGCGATGAAAGCTAATGAACTTGGAGCAGGAGAGATTCTTCTTACAAGTATGGACTGCGATGGAACAAAAGCAGGTTATGATAATGAATTGACCTCGATGATTGCAAATAATGTTTCAATCCCAGTTATCGCATCAGGCGGTGCTGGTACGATGGAGCATTTTTATGATGCATTAACTGTTGGCGGTGCAGATGCAGCGTTAGCAGCAAGTTTATTTCATTATAAAGAACTTGAAATTCGTACCTTAAAGAAATATCTTTCTGAAAGAGGAATTTCAGTACGCCAGTAATGGATACAATAACAAATAAGATGGAATTGGCTGCAAAACATATGCAGCTAAAGAAACGGATCTAATATGAAAATGGAACACAGGGGATAAAGGAGAAGGAATGGCAGCGATTTCAAATGACTGGCTTGGTCCGATGAGTGCGGAGTTTAAAAAGCCATACTATGCAAAATTATATAAGACAGTATTAAAGGAATATCAGACAAAACAGATTTTTCCAGATTCCAATGATATTTTTACTGCATTTAATCTGACACCATTGTCAAAGGTGAAAGTAGTGATTTTAGGTCAAGATCCATACCACGGAGATGGGCAGGCACATGGACTGAGCTTTTCTGTTCGTCCAAATATGGCGATTCCACCATCACTTGTCAATATTTATCAGGAACTGGAATCCGATTGCGGCTGTTATATTCCAAACAATGGATTTTTGGAAAAATGGGCAAAACAAGGTGTGCTGCTTTTGAATACCGTATTAACAGTGCAGGCACATAAAGCGTTTTCTCATAGAGGAATTGGTTGGGAAAAATTTACAGATGCAGCAATTCATGCAGTCAATGAGCAAGATCGGCCAATCGTCTATTTGCTTTGGGGAAAGCCAGCACAGAGTAAAAAATCAATGTTAAACAATCCAAATCATCTCGTGCTGGAGGCACCACATCCAAGTCCATTATCTGCATATCGGGGATTCTTTGGATGTCATCATTTTAGTAAAGCAAATGAATTTTTACAGGCACACGGAGAGACACCAATTGACTGGCAGATTGAAAATATTTAAATTTACCAATATTCGTTTGATAAAACAATATGGAGGATTATTATGAATATCATTGAATGGTTGAGAGTTATTTTTTTAGGCATTGTAGAAGGAATTACCGAATGGCTGCCAGTCAGCAGTACGGGACATTTAATTTTAGTTGATGAATTTTGGAAAACATCTGCACCAGAAGTATTCACAAAAGAATTTGTTAATATGTTCGATGTAGTGATTCAGTTAGGAGCAATTCTTGCTGTTGTAACGATCTTTTTCCATAAATTGAACCCATTTTCTCCAAGAAAAACAAAACAGCAGAAGCAGACGACATTACAGCTTTGGGGAAAAGTAATTATTGGATGTATTCCAGCAGCAGTGATTGGATTATTGTTTGATGACTGGATGGAAGCTCATCTGATGACATGGCAAGTTGTAGCAGCGATGTTGATTCTATATGGTATTGGATTTATTATATTGGAATCGTATCATAAAGATAAAGAATTTAAAATCTGCCGTTTCCATGAGCTAAGTTATCAGACTGCATGGTGGATCGGTGTGATTCAGCTCCTTTCTCTCATACCAGGAACTTCACGTTCTGGTGTAACAATTTTGGGAGCAATGCTGTTAGGATGTTCTCGTTACATAGCAGCAGAATATACGTTTTATCTTGCAATTCCAGTTATGTTTGGGGCAAGTGGATTAAAGTTAGTGAAGTTCTTCCTTGATGGAGGCGGATTTACCGGTTCACAGTTTCCAGTATTGATTGTAGCAATGATCGTTGCATATGTCGTTTCCGTCATTGTAATTAAATTCTTAATGTCTTATATTAAACGTCATGACTTCAAAGTATTTGGTGTATATCGAATTATACTTGGTTTAGCTGTGATCGTAGCATTTGGCTTTTTATTATAATTCGGTGGCGAAAACCCACTCCCTTTTACTGACATCTCCCCCCTGCCTTTAGGCAGGGGGAGATGTCAGTATTTAGCAAATAAAGCGATGGATCAAGACTGTGTGGAACAAAGTATATCTGACAAGGTCTTATAAATTGTTGGATAATCTTTTTTGAGGTGGACTGGTTTGAAATTCTTATCCAAAAAGCAGTGGTTGGAAGTGCCAATGGCGTGAATCGTTTTCTCATCCTTTGAGCGAATTTCGTAAGAAAGTGAAAAACGGAGTCCTTTAAATTGTTCCAATTTCGTGTAAATAACAACAGTATCCTGAAAGCGGACAAGTGTTTTATAGTCGCAAGATACACTCAGCACAGGAATGAGCAGGTTGGACTCTTCCAATGATTTATAGTTCAGACCAATCTGATCAAGCAAGTCCAATCGTGCCTCTTCCATCCATCGAATATAGTTCGAGTGGTGTATAATTGACATTTGATCGGTTTCATAATAATAGGCAGTTCTTGTATACGGTACTATGTTCATAAAATTTAATAAGCACAAAATCCCCTGCTTTTCGGTGATAGGAAAAGTGCCATCCTCCTTTTGTTAAAATATAAAACACTTCTTTTTTGTATTGCATTGTATTACAAAGGTGATAATTTGTCAATCGTATTTGCGCATTAAAAAATATCTCACAAGCAAACGCTTCTAATTGTTTTCATTAAATTTTGTATTAGAACAAATAAAAGAATTGATGTTTTGTATTATTTGTATTATAATATATAATACAAAATTTATAAAAAAGGAGAAAAATGATGTTTATTATTATTGTATTATTGAGCTATCATCTTGTATGGTTTGGAAGTTTTTTCTACATATACTGGATTGAAGCGAGGGAAAAAAATGAGAGAATTTTTTCGGTTACGGTTCCAGAGGAAAGAAAGTCAAGCGAACCAGTGCAGCAAATCATAGGAGAGTACCGCAAAAAGATGAAATGGTTTGGTGTGGCGGGATGTCTGGCGAGTGTATGCTGCTTCTTTCCAGAACCATATGTATGGATTGGAATGATTGTCATATCTATTTTAACTATGATAGTACCAAGACAAATTGCAAGGGCAGCACAAAAGAAAATGCGGGAGCAGAAAAAAGCGGAGCAATGGTCAAAAATTGGGGCAAAACAAAATTATCAGTTTGATTTACAGATGGATTGGAAGCGGATCAATCGAAAAATTCCATGGTATTTATTTCTTATTCCTGTGATCGTTCATCTTGGTGTTGTTGGATGGGAAATTTCATATTATGATCATATTCAGATGATTGGCATGATGGCGATATTTCTTATTGCAGTAACGATGATTTTGATATTTTGTGTGTACCGTATTCCAAATCACACATATTGTTCCGACCATGAGAAAAATGAGGATTTGAATATTCATCGAAAAATGCTTTGGGCACAGAATTGTTTTGATATGGTTGCTCCAGAATGTATTATTATTGTTTGGCTGGAAGGAATTGACTGGATGCCGATCTGGGGATTTTGGATTGGCATAGCCATTCATATGGTTATAGTTGGGGTAGTTTGTTTTCGGATTATAAAACGAACAAATGAATTTTTGCAAATAGAAGCGGCACAGAGAAAAGCAGAAGAAACATTTGAATATGACGAGGATGAATTTTGGTATTATGGCATTTTTGGTGCTTCTTATAATAATCCTTATGATCCTGAATTGTTAAAAACAAATGGAAATCAGATGGGGCAGACGATTAATTTAGCACGTCCAATTGTGAAAAAAGCAGTTGTTTTATTTTTGCTTGCATTTACGTTATTTTTTGGTGTGCTTCTTGTCTATCCTGTGTATTTGGATCAGCGTCATGAGCTAGTGGAAATTGCTCTTACCGAAGAAAAAGTATGGATTAAAGGAGCATTTTATAAGAAAAATATTTTGATCAATTCTATTCAGACAGTGGAACTTCTGGATAAATTGATGCCGATGGTTCGTGTGGCAGGTACTGCAACGACAGCATATTTATCGGGAAATTTTGAGCTAGAAAATGGGGAACGCTGTAAGCTTTATATTGCACGCAAACATCCGCCGTATATTGCTGTTACAACAACCGATAATAAAAAAATATTTTTTAATGACGATGAAGAACAAAAGACGAAAGATTGTTATGCACAATTATTGTCAAGACTGCAAGTAAGAACGGAAAATGAGGTGATACAATGACGATTGAGTTAGATATGCGCAGCGATATACCGATTTATGTGCAGATTCGGGATCAAATTATAAAAGGAATTGGAGCAGGTATGCTTAAAGATGGAGATGCACTTCCAACTGTGCGAAGTCTTGCCAATGATATCGGTGTGAATCCAATGACTGTTAATAAAGCATATGCGTTGTTAAAGCAGGAAGGGGTTATTATCGCAGATCGGAGGCTTGGAGTAAAAATCTGCCTAAATGCGGATGCCACAGAATATACGGTAAAACTAAAAAAACAACTTCAGCTTCTTATATCGGAAGCAATGGTATATGGAATCGAAGAGCAGCAGTTTCTGGATATATGTAAAGAATATTATCAAATGATTCGAAGAAAACAGAAAGAAGGTACGATTCAGACAATACCAGCAGTAGAATAACTGTTGAAAGCAAAAGAAAAGTAAAAATGCTGCTAAAGATATATAAATAATAGCAAAAAAGAGCGGAAGTTTATAAAAAACACATGAGTATACCAAATATGAAACACGGCATTCATTCAATATACCCATGTGTTATTTTGCTGCTAAGAAACAAAACGTTAATTAGCATTAATATATTTATTTTATTATTCTTCTTCTCCGAGAGCTGCTATAATATCAGCAATCTTTGTATTCTTTAATACTTCAGCAGTATGTTCTTTTTCCGCTAAGTAGTTGGAATTACGAATCAGATATTTTACATTTGGTACTTCACCAGCAGACATAGAGAACTCGTCCAATCCCATACCGAGAAGGAGCTTTGCAGCACGAGCATCACTTGCAAATTCACCACACATACCGCACTTTACATTATACTTATGGGCAGTTGTAATAACGTTCTGAATGCTGTTTAATACTGCTGGATGGAAGGAGTTATACATACTTGCAAGTTTCTTGTTACCACGGTCAACACAAAGCATATACTGTGTCAGATCGTTTGTACCAATACTAAAGAAATCTACCATCTGAGCAAATTGTTCCACACATGCAACAGAAGCAGGTGTTTCGATCATAATACCAATTTGAATATTTTCATCATATGGAATACCGGAAAGCTTCAGATCTTGTTTACATTCTTCCAAAATAGCTTTAGCAGCTTCTAATTCTTCTACAGAAATAATCATAGGGAACATAATACGGATATAACCGTATGCACTTGCACGTAAAAGTGCTTTTAACTGTGCTTTAAATACATCCTTTAAATCAAGAGAGATACGAATTGCTCTCCAGCCAAGGAATGGATTTTCTTCTGGATCAAAAGTGTAGTATGGTAAGCTCTTATCACCGCCGATATCAAGAGTACGAATAGTAACTTCTTTTCCTTCTAATAATTCAGCAGCCTCTTTGTATACTTTAAACTGTTCTTCTTCCGTTGGGAAGTGGGAGTTTTCCATATATAAGAATTCACTTCTAAATAAGCCAATACCATCGATATTGTTTTTAATTGCTTGCTTAATCTCTTCAATATTACCAACGTTAGCACAGAGAGACACTTGATGTCCATCAATTGTAACTGGAGGAAGGTGATTAAGTTCTTTTAACATAGCTTGGTGTTTACGGAATTCTTCTGCAAGTTTTTCATATTTTGCAATTGTTTCTGCATCTGGATTAATGATAATAATACCCTTTCCAGCATCCATGATGATTGTATCATCTTTCTTAACGGCGTTCATAATGCCATTTACACCAACTAATGCTGGTAATTCCAGGTTACGTGCGATAATTGATACATGGCTTGTAACACCGCCTAATTCAGTGATAAAGCCCATAACATAATTCAGATCAATAATAGCTGTATCAGATGAAGCTAAATCTTTTGCAACTAAGATTACTTTTTCGTTAATATCAGAAAGAGAGCTTCCCGCAATTCCTTTTAACTTTCTCATTACACGATTACCAACATCTTTTACGTCGGCACTACGCTCTTTCATGTATTCGTCTTCCATCATCTCAAAGATCATGGCGAATTCAGCAACAGTATCTTCTAAAGCAACCTGAGCATTGGAACCTTCATTAATCTTAGCAATTACTGCATCAGAAATAGAATTGTCCATTGCGATCATTAGATGACCTTCAAAAATATCAGAAGCAGCAGCCAATTCACTTAGTTCATCCTGTGTTTTTTCTAATGCGTCTTCAAATAAAACAATCTCAGCTGCGGAATCCTTTGATGGAGTACGATCAGCTGAGAGATCTGGATTTTCAACAATAAAAGGTTTGCCAATAACAATACCTTTAGAAGAAGTCTTTTTTACAGATAAAGTAGTCATAATATCTCCTTAAATATAGCCTTTTATGTATTAAAATACAAATAAACCAGTGATACGATTAGAAAGTTTCAGAATTGAGACACACCAGTATCTCAATTATTCTGCAGCTCATTGGTCAAAAGTACAGTCTTTGTGATTGGCTTTTGAATAGTGAAAGGAATTATTCACCTAATCCACTTTCAATTAATTCAGCTAAAGTAGCAAGATCTTCTGCTTCTGTAGCTCCATCGCACTGTAAAACAATTTCAGAACCTGTCTTGATTCCTGCTGCCATAATGTTTAAAACACTTTTACAAACAATTGTCTTTTCATTGTAAACGATTGTAACGTTAGATGCACATTTCCCTGCTGCCTTTGCAAGAACACCAGCTGGTCTTAAATGAAGTCCTGAAGGGTTTTTAACTGTTAATGTTTTTGATACCATAATAAAATCTCCTTTTCTATACCTTGTTATTTTGTATTATTATAATATATTTTGTGGAGAAAAGCAATAATTATTTATAAATTTTCACTTCAAATTTATAAAATAATTGAAACAATTGTATAGAACAAATTAGAGAAAGGGAATTTTTTTTAATTTTTCACATACTTTTAATGAAAGTATCATAAGATAAAATAAAGGAGGAAGTGTAGCCTCTGGCAAATGGCGATATGCAGAAAAAATATAAGAAATATGGATAGATATGTAGTCGTGAAATGCTGGATGGGATTTAAAATTATGATGGATAGAAGAGTATGTCGTAGGAAAATGAACTTTATTGGAATTATAGTAATAGTAATTGCTTTGCTGTTAGTAATGGAAGCTAGCTTAGCGGGAAAAGACCGCAATATACGAATTGCAATTATTGTGATTAATCATCCAATGAATGAAACAAATCAGTTGGAATTGGAATTTCATATAGAAAATATAGGACAGGAACCGATCAGTAATATTATTTTACATTCAAAAAGCCAAAATTATGCGACGAGAATAGCGATGCTTCAGCCAGGAGAGAAACGTATTTTTACAAAAGGAGAGTCAGAAAAATTATGTGCTGTAATTTTAAATGATCAAAAGTCAATGAAAATTGATCTGCGTGCAGAAGGTATTATAAAAAATAATGGGAAACAAAAGAGAGTATGTAAAGAAAAAGTGAGAATAGTACGAATTAAGCAGTATACTGATGCGAAGGTGAAAAGAAAATGAGATTGTGAAAAAACAAAAGATTTGCTATAATAGCAAAAAATGATGATAAGTACATACAAAGAGGAATATAAAACGATGAAAGAACAGTGGAAAGTTTATGCAAAAAAGGCAGATTTTAATCGTATTGCAAGTGAGTATGGAATTACCCCCGTACTGGCAAGAATTATTCGCAATCGTGATATAATAGGAGAAAAACAAATACAAACTTATTTATATGGTACAGTTAATGACTTGCATTCTCCTCGCCAAATGAAAGATATAGAAAAAGCTGCTCGTTTAATTGAGCAGGCGATAGAAAAACAGATAAAAATTCTTGTAGCAAGTGATTATGATGATGACGGAATTTTTGCGAGTATGATTTTGTATGAGGCAATTCGGTCATTAGGGGGGCGTGTTACTGTAGATATGCCATCTCGTATTAAAGAAGGATATGGATTGAATGAACGCATGGTGGAAGAAGCATATGAGCAAGGGGTAGGTATGATTGTGACGTGTGACAATGGGATTGCAGCGGTCGAAGCCATTCGTTATGCAAAGTTACTTGGAATGCAAGTAATTGTGACAGATCATCATGAAGTTCCATTTCAAGAACAAGAAGGAATTCGCACCTATTTTCTTCCTGATGCGGATGCCATTGTAAATCCAAAACAAAACGATTGTTCTTATCCATTTAAAGGACTTTGCGGAGCAGGAGTAGCGTATAAATTAGTGCAGGTGTTATACGAAAATGCACACAAACCAGTGCAGCAGCTTTACCAATTTTTAGAATATGCAGCGATTGCTACGGTAGCAGATGTTATGGATTTAGTAGAGGAAAATCGTATTATTGTGAAAGAAGGGCTGAAGCGGCTTCGTAAAACAGAAAATATTGGTCTGCTTGCAATTATGGAGGCGAGTAACATTGTGCCGTCTCAAATTAATTCGTACCATATTGGATTTGTAATTGGACCTGCATTCAATGCGGCAGGACGGCTAGAAACGGCTCAGATGGCAGTCAATTTACTGCGGGAAACAGATTGTGAGCGTGCGAGACAGATGGCAGTCGGATTAAAACAATTAAATGATCAGAGAAAAGATATGACGGCAAAAGGAGTCGAAGATGCAGTGGCGATCATTGAGCAGTCTGACTGGAAAAAAGATCGAGTGTTACTTGTATATTTAAAAGATTGTCACGAAAGTATTGCAGGGATTATTGCAGGGCGGTTAAGAGAGCGATATTATCGTCCTGTCTACGTATTTACTGATGCAGAGCAAGGAATCAAAGGTTCGGGGCGTTCGATTGAAGGGTATCATATGTTTGAAGGATTAATAGAATGCAAGCAGCTTTTAGATCGTTTCGGCGGACATGCGATGGCGGCAGGACTTTCGTTAAAAAAGGAAAATCTTGAGCGGCTGCGTTATCATTTGAATAAAAATTGTACAGTAAAAGAAGATGTATTTATTCCAAAAGTAATGATTGATGTGCCAATGCCGCTTAGTTATATTAGTGAAGCGTTTGTAGAGCAGTTGCAATGTTTGGAGCCGTTTGGTAAGGGCAACCAAAAGCCACTGTTTGCAAGACAGCATTTTCGTATTTTATCGGCACGAATTATTGGGAAAAATCAAAATGTCTGCAAAATGCGTGTAGCAGATACGGATGGAGTGACGATGGATGCACTGTATTTTGGGGATATTTCGTTATTTGTGCATGATATTGAGATGGAGTATGGAAAGCAGGAAGTTGAAAAAATGATGAGAGGAGCTGCAAATGCAGTAGATATGGCATTTACGTATTATCCTTCTATTAATGAGTTTCGAGGAGTCAGAACATTACAAATTGTAGTGCAAAACTATTGCAGAATTTCATAAGCAGTTGTTGATATAGACTAATTTTGCTTGTTTCAATGATTTACAATAAAAAAATATCAAAACTGTAATAAAAAATAGGAAGAAAAATATTGCTTTTTTTTCAAAAAGTATCTATAATAAACGGAAACAATAGAAACTCGACAGAATGTGGAGTTATTCACTACAAAATGCTTAATTAGGATAAATTTTAGAAAAGGCGGTGTGATATGACAGAGACATTAGAAATGATACAACAAATTAATCAGAAGGATAAACCAAAACCAGCGGTAACTGCACCAAAGGATTTTACAGATCCCGATCAATTGTACCAGATACTTATAAAAACAATAAAAAAATACCATCCATCAGATGATATTTCTATGATTGAGAAGGCATATCATATTGCAAAAACATCACATAAAGACCAAAAAAGAAAGTCGGGAGAACCTTATATTATTCATCCGATTTGTGTTGGAATTATTTTGGCTGAATTAGAGTTGGATAAAGAAAGTATTGCAGCGGGACTCTTACATGATGTCGTGGAAGACACTGAAATGACAAATGAAGATATGGAGCGAGAGTTTGGCGCAGAAGTAGCACTTCTTGTTGATGGTGTCACAAAATTGACACAGATTAACTGGTCAGACAAAGTAGAAATACAGGCAGAAAATTTGCGAAAAATGTTTTTGGCAATGGCAAAAGATATTCGTGTTATTATGATTAAGCTTGCTGACCGTCTGCACAATATGCGTACTCTTCAGTATATGAAGCCAGAAAAGCAGAAGGAAAAAGCAAGAGAGACGATGGAAATCTTCGCTCCGATTGCAGAACGACTTGGTATTTCAAAGATTAAAGTCGAACTCGATGATCTTGCACTGATGTATTTGGAACCAGAAGTGTACCATGAATTAAAGACAAAATTGGAGCAGACTGCACCAGAGAGAGAACATTTTATTGAGCATATTATTGAAGAAGTTTCTCAAAAATTAAAACAAGAGCATATCGAAGCAAGTCTTAGCGGACGAGTAAAGCATCTGTTTAGCATTTATAAGAAAATGGTCAATCAGAATAAGACATTGGAGCAGATCTATGATGTGTTTGCGATTCGTGTCATTGTAGAGGATATTCGAGATTGTTATGCAGTGCTTGGTATTATTCACGAGATGTATCAGCCGATGCCAAACCGTTTTAAAGATTATATTGCGATGCCAAAACCAAATATGTATCGTTCTTTGCATAATACGCTTATTGCAAGTAATGGACAGCCATTTGAAATTCAGATCCGTACGTATGAGATGCATCGTGTTGCAGAATATGGTATTGCTGCTCATTGGAAATATAAGGAACGTGGTTCAGGAAAGACAACGATGAAGGCAGAAGAGAAAAAGCTCAGCTGGCTGCGTCAGATTCTGGAATGGCAAAAGGACATGGATGATAATAAAGAATTTTTAAGTGTCCTGAAAAATGATTTAAATTTATTCTCGGAAAGTATTTATTGCTTTTCACCAAAGGGAGATTTAAAAACATTGCCAAAGGGCTCTACACCGATTGACTTTGCATACAGCATTCATTCCGCAGTTGGAAATCGTATGATTGGTGCAAAGGTAAACGGTAAATTAGTTACGATTGATTATGAACTTCAGACAGGTGATCGTGTTGAGATTATTACATCCCAAAATACGAAAGGACCAAGCCGTGACTGGTTGAATATTGTAAAGAGTTCACAGGCGAAGTCTAAGATTAATCAGTGGTTTAAGGCAGAGCGAAAAGATGAAAATATTATTCGCGGAAAAGAAGCAGTGCAGACGTACTGTAAGACAAAAGGAATTCAGATTACCAATATTATGAAGCCGGAATATATGCAGAAGGCATTAGATAAGTATGGATTTAAAGATTGGGATTCAATGATGGCGGCAATCGGACACGGAGGACTGAAAGAAGGTCAGATTGTCAATAAAATGCAGGAAGAATATGCTCGGACAATCAAGAAGACTGTAACTGACAAAGAAATTATGGCGGCGATTAAAGAAAACAATGCACGCGTGCAGGCTGCTGAAAAAGAGAAAGAAAGAGGGAAAAAGAATACAAGTCCGATTTGGATTGAAGGAATGGGAAATATGCCATGCCGCTTCCCGAAATGTTGTTCTCCAGTACCAGGAGATGAGATTGTCGGCTATATTACAAGAGGTCGTGGAGTAACGGTTCATCGCACCGATTGTACAAATATTATTACGCTGCCAGATTCAGAGCGTGTACGTTTAAAGGAAGCAGAGTGGGATCGCAGTGTGCTTCAGTCGGCAGATACGAAGTTTACAGTTGATCTTCAAATTTATTGCCGCAATGAGGTAGGTATGCTGAATCATATTACAGCACTGTTTTCGGATAAAGGAATTAATATTACTAATGTAGGAATGAATATAGGAAAACAAAAAATTGCGACGCTTACACTTGGATTTGAAGTAACAGGAATGCAGGAATTACAGCGAATTTCTAATATGCTGCAGGCGATGGATGGTGTGATTAGCGTAGAAAGAAATTTGGGATAAGAGGATAAAAATGGAAAAAATGAAAATTAATCAGATTGTTGTCGGAATATGTCAGACAAACTGCTATATTGCATACAATATAGATACAAAAGAAACTATGATTATCGACCCAGGTGATCAGGCAAATGAAATTGTTATGCGTTGTCAGATGCTTGATGTGACACCGAAGGCAATTTTGCTTACACATGGTCATTTTGATCATATGATGGCAGCACAAAAATTAAAAGAACAGTGGAATATTCCAATTTATGCATCAGAAAAAGAAGTTTCTCTTCTCGCAGATGCAAGAGCAAATCTTTCTGCTATGTGGGCAAGACCAGTGACGATTCAGCCAGATATTCTTGTGAAAGAAAAAGATAAGCTGGAGATTGCTGGATTTAACATTACTGTGATTGAGACACCAGGTCATACGATTGGTGGTGTGTGCTATTATATTCCAGATGAGAAAGTATTGTTGAGTGGAGATACATTATTTTGCGGTTCTTTTGGAAGAACGGATTTTCCGACAGGAAGTATGGGGACGTTAGCACGTTCCATACGAGAAAAACTGTTCTCGCTTCCAGGGGACACCGAAGTATATCCAGGACATGAATCTTCCACAACGATTGGATATGAAAAACGCTATAATCCATTAGGCGGAAGATTTTAAGGAAAGAGAAAATAAAAATTAGGAGGATTGTGCTGCAAAATTGATGAGAAAACAAATCATTTTGCAGCATTTCTATCATTATGATTTTATTAAATTTGAATGAAGAATTATATGAAAATGATTTGCGGGCACTTTTAATGGCATTTTATCCAGGAGAGGGAATTTTGCGTCAAGAAAAAGAAGAAATGCCAATTCAACGAGTTGTGACAGTACAATATGACAGAGAGGAAAAACTCGTTACAATTACATTAAAAACTGAGCAAACAATAATTACGAAAAGTACAGCAGTACGATTCGATGATAAAAAACAGGGAAAAATTGATACAAAAACATTATTATACAAAATTTGTACAGAAGATACAAAATGCGAGCTTCCATGGGGAACACTTACAGGAATCCGTCCGACAAAAATTGCAATGACGATGTTAGAGGAAGGCAAGACTGAGCAGCAGATTGAAGATTATATGAGAAATATTATGCTTTGCGGAGAACAGAAAACAGAACTTAGTATTGATATCGCAAAAAGAGAGCGGGCAATTTTGGAACGATTCAACTATAAGGAAGGCTATAGTCTTTATATTGGAATTCCATTTTGCCCAACTACGTGTGCATATTGTTCTTTCACTTCATATCCGATTCACAAATGGCAGACGCAAGTTGATGAATATTTGACTCATGTGGAGATGGAATTGGATTATATTGCCGAACAATTTCGAGATCGTCCCCTTCATACTGTCTATTTTGGAGGCGGAACACCAACGACATTGGAGCCGTATCAATTAGATCGAATCTTAACAAAGGTGGAGAAGACATTTGATTTAAGCCATTGCGTAGAATTTTGCGTAGAGGCAGGACGACCAGACAGTATTACAAGAGAAAAATTAGAGGTGTTAAAACAACATGCCGTCACTCGCATTTCGATTAATCCACAGACAATGAAAGATGAGACATTAAAGCGAATCGGTCGTCGCCATACAGTAGAGCAAGTGAGAGAAGCGTATGCTCTCGCACGAGAAGTTGGATTTACAAATATTAATATGGATATGATTTTAGGACTCCCAGATGAGACAGAAGAAGATATTCGTCATACATTAGAACAGTTAAAGCAGCTTGCACCAGATAATTTAACGGTGCATTCACTTGCAATTAAGCGTGCTGCCCGTCTGAATACGCAAAAAGAATCGTTTGCAGATACAAAGAGTGTGAATTCAGAAGCAATTGTACAGATGACAGCGGAATATGCAAAACAGATGGGAATGAAGCCATATTATTTGTACCGTCAAAAAAATATGACAGGCAATATGGAAAATGTTGGTTATGCTGTGTCAGGAAAGGAAGGAATCTATAATATTTTAATTATGGAAGAACTTCAGACAATTGCAGGTGCTGGAGCGGGTGCGACAACAAAAGCTGTATTTGGCAAGCGAATTGAGCGAGCAGAAAATGTCAAAGACGTGGCAACTTATATACAAAAAACAGACGAAATGATTGCTCGAAAACAAAAACTGTTTTACTTGTGACTTTCAGTTAGTTAAAATAGGAAATAAAAATTATGATAAAAAAAGTACTTCATAGGATGCTTATCATTGTCTGTCTCATTTTGATCGGCTATTCTGGATGGAATATTTATACGGCATTGTCTAATTATAAAGAAGGTGCAGATGAATACGAACAAGTAAGAAAACAATTTAAGTCTAAAGCAGGTCAAGATGAGGGAAGCCAGACAAAACATCGTTCAATTACGAAAACATCGTATTGTCATCCGGAAAATTTTTATGTAAATGGATATTTATTTGATACAATTATAGCAAAAAAATATACATTTGATTTTTCTGCATTACTTTCTAAAAATCGAGATGTACAAGGATGGATTTCAATAGAGGGAACAAATATTGATTATTCGATTGTGCAGGGGGTGACAAACGAAGAATACCTTCGTCACACGATTGAGCATACATTTAACAATGCGGGAAGTATTTTTTTGAATAGTCAAGTAAAACGGCCATTTGAAGAATTGAACACAATTATATATGGACATAATCAAAGAAATGGAATGATGTTTCATGATCTAATGAAATATAAAGAGGAGTCTTTTTATAAAGAACATCCTTATATTGAGATTTATACTCCAGATCGAACGTATGTCTATCAGGTTTGTTCCGCTTATATTACCAACGCATTCAGCGATACGTATTTACTGGAGAGAAATCGTTCATTTACACCAGAACGATTCTTAAATCAGATGATGCAGTCGGCATTATATGATACGGGAGCTATGATGACACAGTATGATACATTTTTAACACTTTCCACATGTACAAATAATGCAGAAGAAGAACGAATGGTCGTTCATGCAAAGCGATTAGGCATAAAAGAGAAAAAGTTCCCAATGCAGACTGAGATAGAAACGAAAAAAAGATCATCACTGTTGAAGATAGTCGATTAGATCAGGCAAAAAAAGAGGGAAGGATGATTCTAGACAGTAAATATCAGCCATGTGAGATGGATTGGAAAAATGTGTATATTATTTTGACTCATGTAACAAGTTATGAACAGCAAGAAACTATTGCGGTTTATCAATTATATCAGTTTAGTGATCAGGATTATCCAATTCTTATTACAGGAGCAAAAGATCCATATTCTGATGCGGGAATATTTCAGATGTATTACTATGCCGATGGCTATGTATTTCAGTTATGTGATAAACTGGAAGGAACCATTTCTTATTGCAGTACATACAAAATGTTTCAGATAGAAGAAACGGGGCAGGCATTTCAGCTCGTTCATTATAATTTATTAGAAGTAACACCGCCAGAAGATGCCCAGTTTCAACGAGTGCCGTATTACGCATTAATTGATAATAAATTATCGGAAGATACGATTTTGTCTTTTGTGAGAAGAAATTAGTGCGAAAATAAAATAGTACACTAGTATTTTTTTGCATTTATGTTATAATAAACAATTGGATTCCACAAAAGGTTGTGGGCAAACAGCTGCTCATGTATCAAGTGAGGTGGCTGACTAGCGGAGAAATCAGAAAATAAAATGAGAGATGAGGAGTTATAATTATGGCATTATCGAAAAAACCGGTTACTGGTATGAAAGATATTTTACCTTCAGAGATGCAGATTCGAGACTACGTCATTGGGTTAATTAAGGAAACTTATAAAGGATTTGGATTTACACCAATCGAAACTCCATGCGTAGAAAATATTGCAAATTTGAGTAATAAACAAGGCGGCGAAAATGAAAAGTTAATTTTTAAGATTATGAAACGTGGAGAAAAGTTCAATCTTGAAAAAGCAGTTTGTGAAAATGATTTAGCAGACAGCGGACTGCGTTACGATCTGACAGTACCGCTCTCTCGTTTTTATTCTAATAATGCAGCAAATTTGCCAAAGCCGTTTAAGGCACTTCAGATTGGACCAGTATGGAGAGCTGATCGTCCACAGAAAGGACGTTTCCGTCAGTTTTATCAATGTGATATTGATATTTTAGGTGATCCAACAAATCTGGCTGAGATCGAGTTAATTTTGGCTACAACAACATTACTTGGAAAAATTGGATTTTCTGGATTCAAAGTACGTATTAATGACCGCCGTATTTTAAAGGCGATGGCAAAGTTTTCTGAATTCCCAGAAGACAGATTTGATGAAGTATTTATCATTTTGGATAAGATGGATAAAATCGGATTGGATGGCGTTGCAGAGGAATTAAAGAAAGCAGGATTTGCACAAGAAAGTGTTTCGACATATTTAGATATGTTTGGACAGTTAGAGCAGGAAGAAAATGGTATTTCTTATATCGGACAAAAGCTTGCTGATGTAATGGAAGGAAATGCGACAGATAATTTGCAGCAGATCGTCTCCACTGTAGAACAGACAACTTCATCTAGTTTTGATATTGTATTTGATCCAACATTAGTACGTGGTATGTCATATTATACAGGTACGATTTTTGAGATTGAGATGGAAGGATTCCCTGGATCAGTCGCAGGCGGCGGACGTTATGATGAGATGGTTGGAAAGTTCACAAATATGCAGACACCAGCATGTGGATTTTCGATTGGATTTGAGCGTATCGTTACGATTTTGCTTGACAATGGATTCCAAGTACCAGGAAGCGGTCAAAAGAAGGCATATTTAATTGAAAAAGGTGTGAGTGCAGAGCGTATGGGACAGGCATTGGCAAAAGCAATGGAAGAGCGTTCCAATGGTCGCCAAGTTCTTGTCACACAGATGAATAAAAATAAAAAGTTCCAGAAAGAGCAGCTGATCGCAGAAGGTTATACGGAGTTTGAAGAATTCTATAAAAAGGAATTTTTAAAATAAAATTTTGTGATATATTAAAATAATTTGGAGGATGTTATGGCTGAATCAATGAAAGGCATGAAACGAACTCATAGATGTACAGAAGTAACAGAACAGATGATTGGTCAAACTGTGACAGTTATGGGTTGGGTACAAAAAAGAAGAAATTTAGGAAATTTAATTTTTATTGACTTAAGAGACCGTTCTGGTTTATTGCAGCTTGTATTTGACGGCAGTGAGGTCGGAGAAGAAGGATTTGAAAAAGCAGCTACATTAAGAAGTGAATTCGTAGTAGCTGCAACAGGTGAAGTTATTGCACGTTCTGGTGCAGTAAATAAAAATCTTAAGACAGGAACAATTGAAATAAAAGTAACGGAGCTTCGTATTTTATCAGAAGCACAGACACCACCATTCCCAGTAGAAGATGGAATTAATACAAAGGACGAGATTCGTCTGAAATATCGTTATCTTGATTTGAGAAGACCAGAATTGCAGCGCAATATAATGTTAAGAAGTAAAACAGCGATGGTAATTCGTAATTTCCTGACAGAAGAGGGATTTTTAGAAATCGAAACACCAATTTTAGGAAAGAGTACACCAGAAGGTGCGAGAGACTATCTTGTACCAAGCCGTATTCATCCAGGAAGCTTCTATGGACTTCCTCAGTCTCCACAGTTATTTAAGCAGTTATTAATGTGTTCTGGTTATGATCGTTATTTCCAGATTGCAAAATGTTTCCGTGATGAAGATTTGAGAGCAGATCGTCAGCCAGAATTTACACAGATTGATATGGAATTATCCTTTGTGGATATGGATGATGTTATGGATGTGAATGAACGTTTGTTAGCGAGAGTATTTAAAGAAGTGCTTGGTGTCGATGTGCCTCTTCCAATTCCTCGTATGACATGGCAGGAAGCGATGGATCGTTTTGGTTCCGATAAACCAGATACTCGTTTTGGATTTGAATTAAAAAATATTTCTGATCTTGTACAAGACTGTGGTTTTGGTGTATTTACTGGTGCACTTGCAAATGGAGGAAGTGTTCGCGGTATTAATGCCAAAGGTCAAGGCAAGATGCCAAGAAAGAAAATTGATGCATTAGTTGAATTTGCAAAGACATATGGTGCAAAAGGTCTTGCGTATCTTTGTATTAATGAAGATGGAAGCTACAAGTCTTCGTTTGCTAAATTTATGAAGCAGGAAGAACTGGATGCAATTGTAGAGAGAATGGAAGGCGAGCCAGGAGACTTATTACTGTTTGCTGCAGATAAGACATCCGTTGTATGGACTGTATTAGGTGCCCTTCGTGTAGAGATTGCAAAAAATCTTGGATTGATTCATTCCGATGAATTTAAGTTCCTTTGGATTGTAGACTTCCCATTGTTAGAATATTCTGAAGAACAAGGACGTTTCGTAGCAATGCACCATCCATTTACAATGCCGATGGAAGAGGATATTCCATTATTGGATACTGATCCAGGCAAGGTACGTGCAAAAGCGTATGATATTACATTAAATGGTGTAGAATTAGGCGGAGGAAGCGTTCGTATTTTCCAGGATGATATTCAAGAAAAGATGTTTGAAGTACTTGGATTTACAAAAGAACAGGCGTATGAACGATTTGGATTTTTATTGAATGCATTCAAATATGGTGTTCCGCCGCACGCTGGACTTGCTTATGGCTTCGACCGTTTAATGATGCTTATGTTAGAACAGGAAAGCATTCGTGATGTAATTGCATTCCCGAAAGTAAAAGACGCTTCCTGCTTAATGACAAATGCACCAGATGTCGTTGATGAGAAACAGTTAAAAGAACTGGAAATTGCAATTATTGAGTAAAACGATACCGCTGCAAAAACAAGAAAGAAAGTTTTGCAGCGGTTTTTGTATTTTTTGGGGCAAATTAGAAATACTAATAAAAGAAGATGAAAGTGACAGAATGGATAGATGGCGGAAAAGAAATAGAAACAAATAGCAGGAATGGAGGTTAGTATGTATGGGAAAGAAAAAAGAAAAAAAGATTGATTTGAATAATTTGACTCCAGAAGAACAACTCAAACTTGAAATTGCAGAAGAAATCGGTGTATTTGATAAAGTTATGCAGTCAGGATGGAGAAGCTTGTCCGCAAAAGAGTCCGGAAAAATCGGAGGAATGATGGCAAAACGAAAAAAAATGTTAAATAAGGGAGAAGAAGGATAAAAGAAGTATAAAAAGAAAGAGAAATCCATATACAAATTGAAAGGATTTCTCTTTCTTTAGTAAAGTGGATATTCGAAATCCACTTCTATGTGTTTAATTTAGTAATGAGTCTTTTATTGTTGATCTTTCGCTTTTATAGTAGAATAAAGAACAGTCATAATAATAATTTCTACAATAAGTCCAACACAAAGACCAATCCACCCATTATGGCAGATACCTGCTACGAGGAATCCAATAAAGCAGCAAGCTGCTACGAGTAATGCATAAGGAATCTGTGTGGATACATGATCAATATGCTTACATTGCGCGCCGGCGGAGGCAAGAATTGTTGTATCGGAGATCGGAGAAATATGGTCACCGCATACTGCACCAGAAAGAGTGGCTGCAACCGTAACGATCAGCATAGAATTTCCTGCACCAAAGATTGCAACTGCGATTGGAATTAAAATACCAAATGTACCCCAGGAAGTTCCTGTTGCAAAAGCAAGTCCAAGTGAAATTAAGAAGAATAATGCTGGAAGGAACATACCGATCGCGGAGTCTACACTGATGATAGAGCTTACAAATCCGCCGATATTCAAATAGTCTGCACTACAAATTCCAGAAAGTGTCCATGCAAGGCAAAGAATCATAATCGCAGGTGTCATTGCCTTAAATCCTTGAACAAAGCTATCGCAGAAATCGGAAAAAGCAAGTACTTTTCTTGGTATGTACAACAAAAATGTAAAAATTAATGTGAAGAATGAACCAAGAACAAGACTTTTAGCAGAGGAACAGTTTGCAAAGGCTTCTACGATTCCAACGCCTTCTAATAATCCTCCTGTATAAAGCATCGCTAAAATACAAGATAAAATTAAAACGGCGATCGGTAAAATTAAGTCGATAACAAGACCTTTTCCAATGACAGGCAGATCGGAAGCTGCATTATTGTCAGAAGCATTTTCACAAGTTGTTTCATAAGCTTTCATTTTAGAAAAATCAATTCCTAAAAAGATAATAAACAGCATGAAAATAATTGTTAATAATGCGTAGAGGTTAAACGGAATCGTCTGTAAAAAGAGGTTAAATCCATCAATTCCGCTGTTCTGTGGAAGAGAGGAAGTTACGGCCGCTGCCCAGCTTGAAATCGGTGCGATAATGCAGACAGGAGCAGCAGTTGCGTCGATAATATAAGCTAATTTTGCACGGGTAACATTGTACTTGTCCGTTACTGGACGCATTACTGTTCCGACGGTCAAACAGTTAAAATAATCATCGACAAAAATTAATGCACCAAGACAAGTCGTTGATAAAAGAGCACCTCTTTGTGACTTAATTGTCTTTGTTGCCCAATTGCCGTAAGAACGAGATGCACCTGATTTTGTAATCAATGCAACTAAAATTCCAAGTAATACTAAAAAGATTAAAATATAGGCATTATCTCCGATTTTTGTGGACATAATTTCAAAAGTAGTTTCTATTGCAATGATTGGATGCAGACCGACAAATAAAAATGCTCCTGCTAAAATACCAAGTAATAAAGAGCTATATACTTCCTTTGTAATTAATGCTAATATAATGGCAATAATCGGAGGAAGCAATGACCAAATTGTTGCTGACATAATAATAAATCCTTTCTTTATAAAATCCCTAGACAGGGATGTGTTTTAGATTGTTTCTTCTTGTAGATTCCAAAGATCTTGAATTCGAGTGTCATTGACATAGATACGATTTTTAATTTCCTGCATCCGAGCATCGGTATGAGCGATGACATCTGCGCAGTCTTTCAGTTCACTTACAATATCATCAGCATGAGGAATGTCTCGTTTGTATTTGAGCTGATGTTCCAAGCTAGACCAAAAATCCATCGCAATCGTACGAAGCTGCACTTCTACACGCATCATTTCTTTTCGGTCAGAAAGAAAAATTGGAATCTCAATAATCATATGATGACTACGGTAGCCATTTAGCTTCGGATTACGAATATAATCTTTCACTTCTATTAAAGTAATATCATCCTGCTTAACTAACATTCTCGCAATATCATAAATATCGTCGATAAAAGAGCATACAATACGAATTCCTGCTACATCATTCAAGTGTTGTCTGATCGAATCAATCGTAAGAGGATATCCCTTTCGATAGAGCTTTTCTACAATACTTTCTGGACGTTTAATACGAGAAATAATATATTCAATCGGTTTGCGGTTGCGACGATGAGAAAGTTCATCATCAAGTACTTCAAATTTTGTCTGGACTTCGCGAATCGCACAGCGATACAACATCATAATTTCCTGAAATTCTCGTGATTCCACTAAACTCCAAAAAGAAGCAGCATCCGATGAGAATGACTTAGGATGATTCGGTGATAGTTCTGTATTCAATTTATCAATCTTCGTGTCCATTATAATCTCCTTTCTTATGTATTGACTTTGTATTCTTTGAATATTTTATCATATTTTCAGAAATAGTACAGGGTAAATTGTCGAAAATTTATAAAAAATAAAAAAATATTAGTGTGCGGCATTATAATAGTTGCACTGAAATTTTTGTTACGAAGGAATCTTTGCAAGTTTCTGCAACTTCATCAATAATTCCTTCTTTATAAAAATAAGATCCAACACGAATAGGATGTGTTTGAATGAATGTTCGAAATAATTCTAATATCGTGTCCGCCTGATAATAGTCTCCTTTTAGATAGGCAGTTAAATAAGTGCCTGCCTGTTTTGTATGGAGGAGCATTTCATCAGAGTTTGGCGGCTGATGAATTTTCGTGAAAAAATAGGCATATTGCTCATAATTTCCATTCAGTACAAGTGCAGTTTCAAGCATTGCTCCGTATGGATACCCTTCATTCCATCCATGTTGAATACAGTTGGAAAGATGATGATAGATTGTATGAATAATTTTTTCATGGTCATTGCTGTGAATAGGAGCACTGAGAATCATATATTCTTCTGGCATTGTCTCAACTGTCAAGCGATCAAAATGGACTTTCTTTGCTTCATGAAGCAGTCCAATTCGTGTTTGAATAAGTTGCTGTATGCGTTTGAGACGATTCATTTCTTTTTCAACTTCCAATTGTTTTTTTTCTAATAATTGAAGCAGCTGGTTAGAATCTCGGGTATCCAAAAATTGTTTGATTGATTTTAGGGGCATTCCTAATTCTTTTAATGCAGTGATGACTGAAAAAATATCGCATTGCTGTTCTGAATAATAACGATATCCTTGCTCATCAATTTTTTCAGGACGAAATAGACCTATTTCATCATAAAAAATAAGGGTACGTTTGTTTGTTCCGCATAGTTTAGCAAACTGTCCTGTTGTAAATGTTGGTGTGGAAAATTTTTGCATAAATATACATTCCTCCCTTGACTATACCGTAACGGTATCCCTTATTATAAACAAGAAAACGGTAAGAAGCAAGAGAAAAAATTAATAGTTTCATAGAAATGTCCGTTTTATATGCGTAGTATGATGGTGATACGTACTATTTGCTGTGTATTACAATATAAAGATGTTGGGGTCAAAAGATAGTTTGATCCCATGATACCTACGGATTGCTCCGCACTATGTGCTCTCGCAATACTAGAAACATTCGAAATTCACCCTAATCGGGCTACTTTCTCATGTTTTGCGGGTTCCAAAATCATGCTTTTTCATGCTTGCATGAAAAAGCATGACCTTTTGACTCTGGTATCATATAAATGTATATTATGCATAAAAATTAATTGAGGAGGATAACGAAGTATGCCAAAGTTAAGCGATCGAGTTGGTACATTTACTGACTCAGTAATACGAAGAATGACAAGAATCAGTGATGCGCATGATTCTATTAATTTATCACAAGGATTTCCAGATTTTGATCCGCCAAAGGAAATTACAGATGCACTTGCAAAAGCAGCAAAGGAAGGTCCACATCAATATTCAATTACGTTTGGTGCAGAAAATTTTCGAGAAGCGTTAGCAAGAAAAGCATCCAAATCGTTTGGAAGAAAAGTTGATCCAGAAACGGAAATAGTTGTGACTTGTGGTGGAACAGAAGCAATGATGAGTGCGATGATGACAGTTTGTAATCCAGGAGATAAAGTAATTGTGTTTTCTCCATTTTATGAAAATTATGGAGCAGATGCGATTTTGTCTGGAGCAGACCCAATTTATGTTCCACTTGTGCCTCCGACGTTTGAATTTGACAGACAAGTGTTGGAAGATGCATTTAAACAGGGGGTAAAAGCGATTATTATTTGTAATCCATCTAATCCATGTGGAAAAGTATTTACAAGAGAAGAATTGTTATTTATTGGACAGCTTGCAGAAAAATACGATGCATTTGTCATTACAGATGAAGTATATGAGCATATTATTTTTGATCCATATGAACATACTTATATGGCGTCTCTTCCAAATATGTATGAGCGTACCATTACATGTAATTCTCTTTCCAAAACATATTCCATTACAGGATGGCGTCTTGGCTATTTAATTGGACCAGAAGAAGTGATTGAAAATGCAAAAAAAGTGCATGATTTTTTGACGGTAGGTGCAGCAGCTCCATTGCAGGAGGCGGCAACTGTTGGGTTAAACTTTGGACCGAAATACTATGAAGGACTGAAACAGATTTACAGTGAAAAAAGACAGTATTTTTTAGATGGTTTGGATCGCATTGGCTTAAAACATACCGTACCGCAAGGCACTTATTTTGTATTGATTGATATTTCAGAATTCTTGGAAAAAGAGCAGTTTCATGGATGGACGGATTTACAGTTTTGTGAGTGGATGGTGGAAAATATTGGTGTCGCAGCAGTACCAGGCTCAAGCTTTTTCCGTGAGCCAGTCAATCATCTGATCCGTCTGCATTTTGCCCGCGAAAAAAAGACATTGGATGAGGCATTAAGACGTTTGGCAAAATTGGGGGAATTATGTTAGATTATTCAGTGATGTTTGCAAATTATACAATTGGTCCGAATGCTTATGAAACGTTTCCTTTAGTTTGCTCCAATTATGGAACGAAACTGTTTTTGATCGGCGGAGAAAAGGCAATGAAACAGGCAATGGGGGCATTAAAAAATGCGATGAAAGGCAGTAATCTTACAATCGTGGCGAAAGCATTGTTTGGAAATGACTGTACGTATGCCCGTATTCATGAGCTTGCAAAAATTGGAAGAGATTCCGGTGCAGAAGTAGTCGTTGGAATTGGCGGCGGAAAAGCATTGGATACAGCAAAGGGAACGGCATACGAGATGGGGGTGCCTGTAATTACACTTCCGACAATTGCAGCGACCTGTGCAGCGACAACAGCACTTTCTGTTGTTTATCGGGAAGATGGATCATTTGACAGTTTTTATTTTTATGAAAGACCAGCAGTACATAGTTTTATTAATACGGATATTATTGCAAAAGCTCCTGAAAAATATTTGCGTGCGGGAATGGGCGATACGATTGGAAAACATTTTGAGTGTCATATGGCGGCAAGAGGAGATAAGCTGGATCATAATTCGGCACTTGGAAGAGAAATCAGCAATATGTGTTATGCACCAATTGTGGAACATGGAGTGCAGGCAATGGCAGACTGCAAAAATAATACAGTGAGCTATGCACTTCAGCAAGTTGTACTTGCCAATATTGTAAGTACTGGATTAGTGTCTTTACTGGTCGAAGATTGCTATAATTGTGCGATTGCTCATTCGTTGTTTTATGGACTTGCGATTTTGCCGCAGTTTGAGGAACGAAATTTGCATGGAGATGTTGTGGCATATGGAGTGTTAGTGCAGCTTGCGATTGACAAGCAGAAGAAGAAAATGCAAGAATTGTATGCATTTTTAAAACAGCTTGGAATGCCTGTCTGCCTTGCAGATATGGGAATACAGACAACAGATCGGCAATGGCTGGAAGCTGTGCTGGAAGAGACAGTGAAAGGACCAGATATGGAACATTTGCCATATATTGTGACAAAAGATATGGTATACGAGGGAGTTTTAGAAATAGAGACACTTAGTGAGGAGGAAAATGAGTGAAACAGCCGAAAAATAGTTCTGCTATGTATCAAAACAGAGATTCAAAAATTAATACAAAAAATATGCTGAAATTTATTCTTGGATCAGCACTAGGAATTGGAATGTTTTTAGTTCCATTCCCAGAAGGAAATTCCTTTACAACAGGGATTACCGAATTAACGGATTTAGTGAAATCTGTATTAAAACCAGTGTTAAACTGGATGCTGCTTGCAATTATGATTGTAACAGCGGGGATGTCATTATTGGAATTTTTTGTAAAACCACAGTTTATAGAAAAACGTCTAATGCTAAAAAAGATGTTTTCAACCTCTTTGATTTATTTACTCACAAAAATATTAAGCGTTGTGATTGTAGTTATGGTCTTATTTCAGGTAGGACCAGAACAGGTACTTTCCGCAGATACAGGGGCAAGTATGATTTCTTTGGCAGGGTCTTTGATTGCAATTGTATTTTCACTGAGCTTTATTATGCCATTCTTGACAGATTGTGGAATTATGGAGTTTTTAGGCGTCATTGCAAGACCTGTTGTGCGTCCATTATTTAAAGTGCCAGGACGAGCTTCAATTGACTTGATTGCATCATGGTTTGGGGCATCCAATGCCGCTGTAATTTTGACAAGAGAGCAGTACAATGGCGGATTTTATAGTGGAAGAGAGGCTGCTGTTATTATGACAAACTTTTCCATCGTATCCATTCCATTTTGCTTGATGGTTGCAGAAACAATTGGACTGACCGATGTATTTCCAACATTTTATCTGATTATCTGTTTGGTCGGAATTATGCTTGCGATTATTATGACAAGAATTCCTCCGCTTTCTAAACTTCCAGATACTTATAATGAAGAAACAGGAAAACGAATTAAAGAAGATGTTCCAGAGAAAATGTCAACATTGAAATGGGCATTGGAACAAAGTTGTACACGCTCTGAAACATTTGGTGTGAGCAATGTTGTGCATGGTGGTATGGCAGTTCTGACGAGTATGTTTTTTGATTTGATTCCGATTGTAGTTACATGGGGAACGATTAGTTTGATTGTAGTGCAGTATACACCAATTTTCACATGGATTTCTTATCCAATGGGATGGATGATGCAGCTTCTTGGATTGGAAGAGGCATTTGCGGCAGCTCCAGCAACATTAGTTGGATTTGTAGATATGTTTATTCCAGCGATTTTACTTACGGGTATTACGTCTATAAAAACAAAGTTTGTGATTGGTATTTTGTCTTTGGTACAGATTATTTATCTTACAGAAGTAGGAGCAATTATTATAAAGAGTAAAGTTCCGCTTGGATTTAAGGAGATTTTGATTATATTTTTAGAGCGTACGATTATTGCATTGCCAGTAATTGTTCTGTTTACAAATCTGTTATTGTAGAGAATCTGAGTGAAATGCCGAACATGCACAGGAACAAAGAAGTTTCTTTGTGCTAGTTAAAATGGAAAGCGGAATAAGAAAGTCGTTTGCTTTGAGTGCGTAAAATGCAGGGCAAACGACTTTTTTGTGTTAAGTATCGTCTGATAAACGGCAAACTAACTGTTTTATTGTAAGTAAGTGGAGAAAATATTTGTATAATGAGGTTTTAGATAAATATAGTAAGTATAATTGGTATGGATTAAAATATAAAATTTGGTATGAAAAAGATAACTGGTATGATTAAAAATATATAAATTGGTATGATATAAAAATGTGGTATGGATTAAAAAGTTAAAATTGGTATTTGATAAAATACCATTACTCTATTATAATGAAGAAACAGTGAAGCAAATTATAAATATTTGTTTTGTAGTAATGTACATTATTTATACGAAGATATCAGGCAAGTGAAAATAGGTATATTTTTGTTTGTTGTATCATGGGGGCAAACTATCTTTTGACCCAAACATCAATTATATTTAAGAAGGAGAGATTTTGATGGAAGAGAATAGATATGAATTAAATAAACAGTTGGCACAGATGCTGAAAGGTGGAGTGATTATGGATGTTACGACACCAGAGCAGGCAAAAATTGCTGAGGAGGCGGGTGCTTGTGCGGTTATGGCGTTGGAGCGTATTCCTGCGGATATTCGTGCAGCTGGCGGAGTATCTCGTATGAGTGATCCAAAGATGATTAAGGGAATTCAGGAAGCAGTAAGTATTCCAGTTATGGCGAAGTGTCGAATTGGACATTTTGTGGAGGCACAAGTGTTGGAAGCGATCGAAATCGATTATATTGATGAGAGTGAGGTATTGTCTCCAGCGGATGATGTATATCATATTGATAAGACAAAATTCCGTGTTCCGTTTGTATGTGGTGCAAAGGATTTGGGAGAGGCACTGCGTCGCATTCAGGAAGGTGCATCGATGATTCGTACAAAGGGAGAACCTGGTACAGGAGATATTGTACAGGCAGTACGTCATATGCGTATGATGAATCGTGAGATTGCAAGATTGACTTCTATGAGAGAAGATGAGTTATTCCAGGCGGCAAAGGAAATGGAAGTGCCATATGCGTTAGTAGAATATGTCCATAAAAATGGACGACTGCCAGTTGTTAATTTTGCAGCGGGTGGTGTGGCAACTCCAGCAGATGCAGCATTGATGATGCAGCTTGGTGCAGAAGGCGTATTTGTTGGCTCTGGTATTTTTAAATCTGGAAATCCAGCGAAGAGAGCAGCTGCGATTGTGAAGGCTGTGACGAATTATACGGATGCGAAATTGATTGCAGAGCTTTCAGAAGATTTAGGAGAAGCAATGGTCGGAATTAATGAAGATGAGATTGCACTTTTAATGGCAGAAAGAGGAAAATAATAACTGCGAAAGAGAGGAAAGAAACATGACGATTGCAGTTTTAGCAGTACAGGGAGCTTTTATCGAACATGAAAAGATGCTGAAACAAATCGGTGTACAATGTTTTGAAATTCGCCAGAGAAAGGATCTGGAACAGCCCTTTGATGGTTTGATTCTTCCAGGAGGAGAAAGTACTGTACAGGGAAAATTGTTGAAAGAATTAGAGCTATTTAAACCAATAAAGAAAAAAATAGAAGAGGGAATGCCTGTATTTGGGACATGTGCAGGGTTGATTTTGCTTGCAAGACAGTTATCAAATGATACTCATACATATTTTGGAACATTGCCAGTCACTGTAAAAAGAAATGCGTATGGAAGACAGCTTGGAAGTTTTTATATAGAATCAGAAGTGAAGGGGATTGGTAAAATTCCAATGAATTTCATTCGTGCACCGTATATAGAACAGGCTGCTGACGAAGACATATTGGCAAAAGTTGATGGAAATATCGTTGCAGTACGCCATGACAATCAGCTCGGAATTTCTTTTCATCCAGAAGTGACTAATTGTACGAAAATACATGAATATTTCTGCGAAATGGTTAAACAATATAAAAAATGTGTATACTCTAATGTTTAAGATATCATCACATAAATAAAGGAAGCTGTTGCAATAAGAGTGAATCTCCAAGATATAGCTATTTGTCAAAATTGACATTACTACATGTTGGATGATTCCAACTCAATGCGACAGCTTCGTTTTATTTTATGGAACAAGATATTGTTTCTTTCTCAATTCTTCTTCGATCTGATCAAGTGTCTGTTCAGAATCTGCGGTGACGGTATGATAGTGGTATCCAGAAGTAATATTGTTTAATGGGATGGAATTTCCATTTTTTATATTGTTTGCAAAATCAATTGCTTTTTTTCTTGTATGAATATTTAATTCTGCTCGGAGCTGTCCATAAACCTCATGAGAAACGAATACATCGACGATATTTCCGCCGAAATCGATGATAGTAGTTAATTCATCTAAAATATCGTTATCTTTATGATAGACATGAAAGGTGCGGGAAGCGCGGGCAGTGCAGTTGTAAAAATATCCTTTGTTTGTGGACAGGATGTTGTCGTCGTTTGCACGCAACAATGCGATATCTTGCACGATTACTTGACGGCTGACATGAAATGTTTTTGCCAGTTCGGTGCCGGAAACGGGGGACGAACTCTGCTGAATTCGTTTTAAAATTTCTTGTCTGCGTTCTGTCCCGTTCATGATAGGATCTCCTTTCGCTCAAATTTATGCATAAGTTTTGTATGTTTATTCAATTGCGTGAAGATTTTTTAAAGAAACGTCTAAAATAGGAGCGGAGTGTGTCAATGCACCGCTGGAAATATAGTCAACACCAATATCGACAAGACGGGCAACATTTTCTCTTGTCACATTGCCAGAACATTCGGTTTCAGCTCTGCCGTCGATATAAGTTACTGCTTCCTTCATCATTTCTGGAGTCATATTGTCGAGCATAATAATATCTGCACCGGCTTCGACGGCTTCTTTTACCATCTCCATATTTTCAACTTCGACTTCAATTTTTCTTACAAATGGTGCGTATTCTTTTGCCATAGTTACCGCTTCCTTTACACCGCCAGCAGCACCGATATGGTTATCTTTTAATAAAATACCGTCGGATAAATTGTATCGATGATTGTAACCGCCGCCAACTTTTACGGCATATTTTTCAAATACACGCATGTTTGGTGTTGTTTTTCTTGTATCAAGCAATTTTGTTTTGCTGCCCTTTAACAAATCGGCAATAGAACGAGTGTAAGTAGCGATACCGCTCATGCGCTGCAGATAGTTTAATGCAGTACGTTCGCCAGATAGAAGAACACGGATATCTCCGGTAACATCGGCAAGGAGCTGCTTGTTTGTCACACGATCTCCGTCTTTTACGTAACATGTCACAGTTATTTCTGGATCAAGAAGCTGAAATGTTCTTGCAAATACGTCTAATCCAGCAATTACACCGTCTTGTTTACAGATGAGCTGAACAGTTCCGAGCTGGTGTGTGCGCATAACGGCATTTGTTGTAATATCTTCACTTGTAATGTCTTCTTCTAATGCTTGTAAAATTAAATGATCGGCATTGAGTTTCATTGTAATATTATTCATGAGCGTATCTCTCCTTTTCCATTTCATCTAAAATCATTGTTTTGTATTGTTGTTGAAGTGCTGCAGTGTCACGGTAGTCATCCAAGTTGAGTGCAGCAGTTAATTGCTCAAAATGAGTATGTTCTGGAAGGTTTTCCATAGAAGATGGAAATTGTTCCGTCATTTGAAGTGCGGCACGTTTGGCAAATACAAGACTTTCCAGTAAAGAATTGCTTGCAAGTCGGTTTGCACCGTGTACGCCATTGCAGCTTGTTTCACCAGCAGCATAGAGCATATCCATCGTTGTTTTGCTATGTGAATCAACGTGAACACCGCCCATAAAATAGTGTTGGGCAGGCACAACCGGAATTGGTTCTTTTGTGACATCATAGCCTTCTTCCAGACAGTGTTGATAAATATTTGGAAAATGGTTTAAAATCAGTTCTTTTCCGAGTGGAAGCATAGATAAATGAACATAAGGCATTTGATCTTTTTCCATTTGCTTGCGTATTTCTTTTGTCAATGCGTCTCGCGGTAATAATTCATCGGCAAAACGCTCTCCGTCTTTATTATAAAGAAGTGCACCTTCTCCGCGGACGGACTCAGAGATGAGGAAACGACGGCCAGATTTTGTAGAATACAATGTTGTCGGATGAATTTGTACATAATCAATATGTTCTAATTCAATATTATGTTTGAGGCAGATTGCAAGTGCATCTCCAGTTAAATGACGGAAGTTTGTTGAGTGTTTATAAAGACCGCCGACACCACCACAGGCAAGCATTGTATAATAAGCTTCGATGGTAAAGAAATTTCCATCTTTATCGTGAACTAAAATACCAGCGCAGCGGTTGTTGTGACAAATAATATCGACCATTGTACAATATTCCATAATTGTGACGTTGTCTAATTTTTTAACCTGTTCCAGTAATTTACTTGTAATTTCTTTTCCAGTAATGTCTTCATGAAATAAAATTCGAGGTTTGGAGTGTGCACCTTCTCTTGTATAAGCTTCTTTTCCATTTTCCTTCGTAAAATCGACACCATAGTGGATTAAATCGTTAATTGTTTCTCTGGAAGAACGAATCATAATAACAACCGATTCAACACGATTTTCATAGTGACCAGCCCGTAATGTATCTTCCATAAAACTGTCGTAGTCAGAATCATCTCTTAAAACGCAGATTCCGCCTTGCGCAAGAAAAGAATCGCTGCTTTCCAGATCATCTTTTGTGATTATTAAAATCTTTTTATCTCTTGGAAGGTTCAATGCACAGTATAAACCAGCAACGCCACTTCCTACAATAACAACATCTGTTTTTCGGTTATCCATAGTCCCCTCCTAATACGGTACTTGTCTTTTTGAAGCAAAGTTTTGTATTAATTGTTATTTCTTTGATTAAAGCGAAATATATCATAATTAATTTGTTCTTTTTAAAAACAAAACTCTTATATTAGATTTATATTTTCCTTATTATAATAAGGTAGAAACACTGGTTATTTTGCTAAATCAAGCATACGGTTTAAAGGAATATTTGCAGTATGACGAAGAGTATCGCTTACTTGTACACTTCCTTCATAAGTACGTAACACATGGCAAATTTTTTCTAATGTTACTTTTTTCATATCAATACAGCACTGATGATCAGTTACAGTATAAAATGTTTTGTCAGGATTTTTCTGTTTTAATTCATATAAAACGCCAGCTTCTGTACCAATTAAAAATTCTTTTTGTGTGCTTTTTGAAGCGTAATCAATAATTTCCGATGTACTTCCGATCATATCAGCATAATTTAATACGTCTGGAGGACATTCTGGATGAACAAGAAACTGTGCTTGTGGATGGCGTGCTTTTGCAGCAATGACATCTTTACAAGTAATATCTTTATGAATTGGACAATAACCATCATTAAAAATAAAATGTTTTTCTGGAACTTGCTGTGCGACATAATGAGCTAAATTTTGATCTGGAATAAAGAAAATATGTTTATTTGGCAGAGCCTTTACGATAGTAACTGCATTGGAAGATGTCACACATACATCAGAATAAGACTTTAATTCCGCAGTAGAATTAATATAGCAAACGACAGCAACATCTTCATACTCTGCTTTTATGCGTTTAATTGTCTCAATGTCTGCCATATGAGCCATTGGACAGTCAGCTGTCACATCTGGCATTAATACTGTCTTAGATGGATTTAAAATTTTAGCACTTTCTCCCATAAAAGAAACGCCGCAAAATACGATGGTGTCTTCCTTTACTTTAGTAGCAACTTTACTTAAATAAAAAGAATCTCCGATATAATCTGCAACAGCCTGTACTTCATCTGGAACGTAGTAATGTGCCATAATAACGGCGTTCTTTTCTTTTTTTAATTGTTTGATTTCTTCAACAAGTGAATTCATAATATATTGCGGTCTTATGTCAAACAGAAAAAAGACCGTCCTCCCTTCCTGTATTTGCAATAAGTAGAAATAACATTTTTCTTCCGTGCGTTACCTGTTATCATTAAGAGCTGTACGGAAGTTTCAATATCACACGGAAAATCTGATCTCTTTAAAAATAATGAGGTCAAACTTGTGTGTTAAAGGCATTATACAGTAAAAATTAACAGCTGACAAGACAGTAGAATGGTTTACTGTAAAGTTTATTTGCTTTTCACAAAAAAAGTAAAAAAAGGAAAAAGAAAATGTAAAAAAATATAATAATATTCTTATTATAAAAGAAACAGTCCAAAGAAATTTCGCACCAAAACGATCTTTTTCCATACAATATAGAGAAAAGATGAAACAGAAGGAATGAAAAAATGGAATGTTATTATGGAAGAAAAAATAATAGCCGCATGTATGGAAATCCTTTTATGCCAATATACGGCAGAGGGATGCGGGGTGGTTTAAATAGAGTAAACACGAACAATTTCTGTATGAGAGAAGAAAATACTGGCTGCGGTCGCTGCAGACAACAGCAAAATTCTCAAAACAGATGTGAAAGACCAACACCATGCGGTGAGGATAAGTGTGAAAAACCAGGATGGGGCTGTCAAGAAAAATCAAAGCCATGTTGTGAGAATAAATGCGAAAAACCAGGATGGGGCTGTCAAGAAAAATCAAAGCCATGTTGTGAGAATAAATGCGAAAAACCAGGATGCAGCTGTAAAGAGAAGTCAAACCCATGTGATGAAAATAAGCACGAAAAGCCAGGATGGGGCTGTCAAGAAAAATCAAAGCCATGTTGTGAGAATAAATGCGAAAAACCAGGATGCGGCTGCAAAGAGAAATCAAAACCATGTGATGATAAGTACGAAAAGCCAGGATGCGGCTGCAAAGAGAAATCAAAACCATGTGATAATAAGTACGAAAAGCCAGGATGCGGCTGCAAAGAGAAATCAAAACCATGTGATGATAAGTACGAAAAGTCAGGATGCGGCTGTAAAGAGAAGTCAAACCCATGTGATGATAAGTACGAAAAGTCAGGATGCGGCTGTAAAGAGAAGTCAAAACCATGTGATGATAAGCACGAAAAGCCAGGATGCGGCTGTGACAAAGAGAAAGATTGCTGTTATCCGTGTAAGAAGGATGAGTGGAAGGAAAGCCCTATTGGTATGACATATGTTCCATGGCAATGTTTTCGGATGCTAATGAATATGGAAAAGGGATTTCAAATTGGAACGGTTTTTGAAGAATTAGATAAACCATTTGAAATTGGATTTTGTGCAAGGGGGTGCAGGTGTCAATGAGTGAAAGAAAAGCTCTTCTAAATCGCTTGAATGAAACGAGTTTTGCAGTGGATGAGGCAGTTTTGTTTCTTGACACGCATCCTTGTGACAAAGAAGCTTTATGCTACTACAAAGAATGTGCAGCAATGCGTGAAGAAGCACTAAAGGAATATGAAAAAAATATTGGACCGATGCAGAGAAATTATATAGAAGTATGTGATGTCTGGAATTGGGTAAATGACCCTTGGCCATGGGAAAAAGGAGGGAACTGCTGATGTGGAATTATGAAAAACGATTACAGTATCCAGTAAAAATTTCGCAGCCAAATCCAAAATTGGCTCAAGTAATTATTAGTCAATTTGGAGGTCCAGACGGAGAGTTGTCTGCTTCTATGAGATATTTATCGCAGCGTTATACGATGCCATATGCAGAGTGTAAAGCACTTCTGACCGATATAGGAACAGAAGAATTGGCGCATTTTGAGATGATTGGTGCGATTGTGTATCAGCTTACAAGAAATTTAAGTATTGACGAGATCAAAGAAGCTGGTTTTGATAAATATTATGTGGATCATACGACTGCACTTTGGCCACAGGCGGCTGGTGGAATTCCATTCAATGCCTGTCAGTTTCAATCAAAAGGTGATGCGATTACTGATTTATGTGAAAATTTGGCAGCAGAGCAGAAAGCCCGCACGACGTATGATAATATCCTTCGTCTTGTAAAAGATCAAGAAGTATGTGATCCGATTCGATTTTTAAGACAACGGGAAGTTGTGCATTTTCAAAGATTTGGTGAAGCTCTTCGGATTGTGCAGGAACGGTTAAACTGTAAAAATTTTTATGCATTTAATCCTGAGTTTGATAAAGAGAAAAAAGAATCGTAAAAATTAAGAAATAATAGAAAAGCAGAAAAATGGAAGATTAAGAAATAAAAAATAGTATACGATTAAATTTATAGTTTCTAGTATAAAATAGGCCCCTCTTTCGGAATGAACTCGTCTCCAATCAGTTAAATTTAGAGTTGAACTGGTTGAAATTATTTCATTGATATTGAAAAAGGAGCCTATAAAATTTATTTTTGTTTTATTGTAAAATGAGTGTTTCTCCAACTGCACGACAGCGTGGACATACAGGTATCTCGTTCTCGTTTACTGTAAAAATCTCTCCACATAAGTTGCATTTGTATTGATGAGTGACAGGTTCTTTCTTCGGTTCAATACTAGATCGGGTTACAGGTATACTTGGTTGACCGACATGGCGGATACCAGTATATTCAGCGATATCTCTGTCTGTCGTCACCAGATTATGGATTGATAAATCGTGAATTGAATGGTTGCTAGTAATTCTCGCAAATGTTTTCAGTTCATTCAGAGAAACATTTAAAAAGTTTGCAACTCTTTGAGCGGCAGTGTCCATCTTCAGTCTTGCTCGCAGTTCAGGATCTTGTGTAGCGATGCCTACAGGGCAGTTTCCAGTGCCACAAATGCGGTATTGCTGACAAGCAGCGGCAATCAGTCCTGCACTGGCAATCGCAATCGCATCAGCTCCCATTGCAAGTGCTTTAGCAAAATCTGCTGATACGCGAAGTCCGCCAGTAATTACAAGAGAGATATTGGAGCCTACAGAGTCCAAATAGTTTCTTGCTCGGCTCAGTGCGTAAATAGTAGGAATAGTAGTAGCCTCTCGAAGCAGAAGAGGACTCGAGCCAGTAGCACCACCTCTGCCGTCAATAGTAATAAAATCTGGATTAGCAAAAACGCAGAATTCTAAATCTTGTTCAATATTTCCAGCAGCGATCTTAATACCGATTGGACGACCATCGGAACGTCTGCGAAGCATATCGACCATATCTTTTAAGTCTTCTTTTGAATTCAGCTCTGGGAACTTACTTGGACTTTGGATATCTTCCCCCTGTTTTTTTCCTCGGATAGCAGCAATTTCAGCTGTTACTTTTTCACCTGGCAGATGACCGCCCATTCCAGGTTTTGTGCCTTGTCCGATCTTAATCTCAATGGCGTCAGAAGCACGTAAATTTTCGTCTGTTACGCTATATTTATTAGGAATATATTCAAATATGTATTTATACGATGCCTGCATTTCCTCTGGCAAAATGCCACCTTCTCCGCTGCACATAGCTGTCTTTGCCATCGCAGATCCCCTTGCCAAAGCAATCTTTATCTCTCTGGATAATGCACCAAAAGACATATGGGAAATATAGACTGGATTTTCTAAAATCATCGGTTTTTTTGCATGTTTTCCGATAATTGTCTTTGTATCTACAAAATCATCATCATTAAGTGGCGGAGGATTCAGCTGTGAACCAAGCAGTAAAATATCATCCCAGTTAGGCATAGGCATCTGAGTGCTCATAGAACCACCAATTGATTTTCCAGTTACGGCCATCTCATGAATCTGCGCCATATAGCGGCAAGATTCATCTTGTCTGGCGGTAGTCATATCATAATCGAGACTGTCAGAATAGTGTTCCTGTTTTTTAACCGTTGATTCCATAGGTTCCAGATTGGAAACGGGTTGTTTGCATAATGGACAGCAGCTTAGTTCCGAAATAGGGATTCCAGTTTCCTCTTCATCATAAATCAGGCCACAAATTTTGCATTTATAAATTGCCATACAATCACCTCATTCATTCATTTTACTATAGATATTTTGAATAAAAAATAGAATTATTCTAATAATATTATAACAATTCTAAAATTTTTTGTCAAGAATAATTCATAAATAAATCCTTTTTTTTGAGGAAAAATTATAAATATTGCCGTTTTGCATTTATCCCATAACGAAAAACAGAAATATTTTGCTTCAAAGTATAAAAAACTCATTGACAGACCAGAAATATAAGAATATAATTGATGTATTCATATAAAACATATCGTAAAACTAGGAAAAAAATAATGATCGTATTGCTTCTAAATATAAGGTCATTAAAAATATTATTTTGTAAGGATATGTATTGATTGCTATAAAAAATGAACAGAAAGAAAAGAGGAGAGTTATATGGGAGAAAAAATTACGAGAGAAAACAGAAAATTTAAATTTGAGACATTACAGCTTCATGTAGGACAAGAAAGTCCAGATCCAGTAACAGATGCCAGAGCGGTGCCGATTTATCAAACTTCATCTTATGTATTTCGAAATAGCGACCATGCAGCAGCTCGTTTTGGGTTGGCAGACGCAGGAAATATTTATGGACGTCTTACAAATCCTACAGAAGATGTGTTTGAAAAAAGAATCGCAGCACTTGAGGGTGGTGTTGCAGCACTTGCAGTAGCATCAGGTGCCGCAGCAATTTCTTATACGATACAAAATCTTGCTCAGAATGGAGATCATATTGTATCAGCGAAAAATATTTATGGAGGTTCTTATAATTTGTTGGCACATACACTTCCTCAGTATGGCATCAAAACAACATTTGTTGATATTTTCAATTATGAAGAAGTGGAAGCTGCGATTCAAGATAATACAAAAGCAATTTTTATTGAAACACTTGGAAATCCGAATTCTGATGTAGTGGATATTGAGGTGGTAGCAAAAATTGCACATAAGTATAAAATTCCGCTTGTTGTAGATAATACTTTTGCAACACCATATCTTGTACGTCCGATCGAATATGGTGCAGATATTGTTGTACACTCGGCAACAAAATTTATCGGAGGACATGGAACGACAATCGGAGGAGTAATTGTAGATGGAGGAAAATTCGATTGGGAAGCTTCTGGAAGATTTCCATCTTTAACAGAGCCTAATCCAAGTTATCATGGAATTAGTTTCACAAAAGCAGTAGGTGCAGCGGCATTTGTCACAAAAATACGTGCCATTCTTTTGAGAGATACTGGAGCAACCCTTTCTCCATTTCATGCATTTTTCTTCCTGCAAGGTCTGGAAACATTATCACTCCGAGTAGAACGCCATGTAGAAAATGCATTAAAAGTGGTAGAATATTTAAACAATCATCCACAGGTGGAGGCAGTGCATCATCCATCAGTGACAACGGACGAAAGTCAGCAAGCATTATATAAGAAATATTTCCCAAACGGTGGAGGGTCAATCTTTACTTTTGAAATCAAGGGAGATGCACAAAAGGCAAAAGATTTTATTGATAATTTGGAATTATTCTCTTTACTGGCAAATGTAGCAGATGTAAAATCACTTGTCATTCATCCAGCTACTACTACACATAGTCAGTGTACAGAGGAAGAATTGTTAGATCAGGGAATTAAACCAAATACGATTCGACTGTCTATCGGAACAGAAAATATTGCAGATATTATTCAAGATTTAGAAGAAGCATTTAAAGCAGTAGACTGAATGTAGGATGAGCTGTTTCTCACTTCAAGTGTGCAGAACATTAAGTGAGGGAGGTAGGAGCTGTCGCATTAAGAGTGAGTTTTGCAAGATATAGTTATCTGTCCGAACTGACATTACTATATCTTGCATGATTCCAGTTTAATGCAACAGCTTCATGCTTTTAAGCGGCACAAAAATTAAAATAATGAAAAATGTGGAGGTAATCATGAGAATTTCAAAAAAGTGCAGATATGGTCTCAGAGCATTGATTGATTTATCAGCAAATTCAGAAAAGGAACACATTGTACTCGGAAATATAGCAGAGCGAAATGGTATTTCTCCACAATATTTGGAACAAGTATTTGCAAGTCTGCGAAGAGCAGGAATTGTCAAAGGAATCAAAGGCTCGCAGGGGGGATATCGATTAAATATTAACCCAAAAGAGCTTACAGTCTCGACAATTCTTGAAGCATTAGACGGGAGTTACCAGATTGAGGAAGAAGAAATGCCAGAGGATAGTCATGGGCGTGGTATTTCAGTAAGTATCCAAACGTTGCTCATTGACCAAGTGAATGAACAGCTTGAACAGGCACTAAAAAGCGTCACATTAGATGATCTGAGAAAAAGTTATTTGGACTACAAGGCATATAATCAAGACATGTATTATATTTAGTTATAAAGGTGATTTATAAAGAGGGCTGATGGAATGCACAAACGTGATAAATAGCGATAATAAATATACGATATACTGCATTGAAAGGATTATAAAGAAAGAGTGATGAAATATGAGTTTAGATTATAAAAATCCGAATATAAAAACACATATGTTTGAAGGATATTTTGGCTTAGAAAAAGAGTGTTTAAGAGCGACACCAAATGGGTTTCTGTCACATACAGAACACCCTTTTGCAGATAATCCAAATATAGAATGCGATTTTTGTGAGAATCAGACAGAATTCATTACAGATGTATGCAACAGTACGGAAACTGTGTGGCAACAGCGTGCCGATCTTCAAAAAAAGCAGTAAAAATATTATTACTTCAGGTGGTGACACCGTCTTAGGTGCAGATGATCTGGCAGAGATTATTGAAATTTTAGAAGGAATTCGATGTGTGAAAGAGCAGAAAGAACCGTATCGAGATATCGAAATTTTATTTTCAATTGGAGAAGAAGCTTATGTGAAAGGAACGTATGTATTTGACTTTAATAAAATCAGAGCAAATGAAGCATATGTACTTGATATGAGCGGATCAGTTGGAACTGCTATACATGGGAAAGCAGCACATGCTGGCTTTGAACCAGAAAAAGGAATCCATGCTGTCTCTGTTATGAGCAAGGCAATTGCAGAAATTAAGCAGGGAAGACTGGATGAGGAAACGACATTAAATATTGGTACAATTTCTGGAGGAAAAGCATTGAATATTGTGCCGGAAACTTGTACATGTACTGGAGAAGTACGAAGCTATGATCATAAAAAAGCATTGAACTATATAGATGTAGCAAAAAATGTGTTTATTCATAAAGCATATGAGGCAGGAGCAGTTTGTGAGTTTTCCCATAAGGCGGATGTAAGATCTTATCAAATAGAAGATAATAATCCTGTTGTGAAAAGATTTCAGCAAAGCTGTAAAAATCTAGGAATAGAGCCGAAGCTTGCAAGCACATTTGGAGGAAGCGATAACAATAATTTTGTGAAAAATGGGATTAACGGTATTGTTCTTTCTTGCGGAATGTATCAGGTAAATTCTGTTAGGGAATATATTATAATAGAAGAATTAAAAAAAGGTGCAGCTCTTGTGGCAGAGCTTCTGACAAAATAAATTTATATGACAGTATGATCCTTCTAAGGAAGACGAAGAAACAATTGAAAGTCCGCTTTAGAAGGATTTTATTATAATATTTTTGCAAAAGTGGTTTCTTATTTTTAAACACAATGGTATAATAGGAAAGAAATCTTTATGAAATCTTAATACGATATTCAGGTGAAGTAATCATGCGGTTTCTGCTTGTATCGAAAAGTATGATTTTAGAACCCGCAAAAGATGAAAAAACAGCCCAAAGGGGGCAGATTTTAATATAGGAGTAGGAGACACACTCATGAAAATTGTTATTATTGGATGTGGGAAAGTTGGTATTACGCTTGCGGAACAGTTGAGCGAAGAAAACCATGACTTAGTATTAATTGATGTATCAGCGCAAAAAATTCAGCAAATACCAGAAAATATTGATGCGATTGGCTTGTATGGCAATGGAGCAAGTATTAACACACAGATGGAAGCTGGTGTAGATAAGGCAGATATTTTGATTGCAGTAACTGGGTCAGATGAATTAAATTTACTTTGTTGTTTAATTGCACAGAAAACAGGAAATTGTCAGACGATTGCTCGTGTACGTAATCCAATTTACAGCAAGGAAATCGGATTTATTAAAGAAAGACTTGGAATTTCTATGATTATTAATCCAGAATATGCAGCTGCGATAGAAATTTCTCGATTGCTTCGCTTCCCATCTGCCATTAAAATTGATACATTTGCAAAGGGACGTGTAGAACTATTAAAGTTTCGTATTCGCCCAGAGTTTCATTTAAATGATGTTCCGATTAAAAATATTCGCAAGAAATTTAATGCAGATATTTTGATTTGTGGAGTGGAACGAGAAGAGAAAATTTCGATACCTGACGGAGATTTTATATTAAAAGATAATGATGTATTATCCATTATTGCTTCTCCACATAATGCAGCAGAATTTTTTAAAAAGATTGGTTTAAAGACAAATCAAGTAAAAAGTGCATTAATTGTAGGTGGCGGAAAGTTGGCACATTATTTGGCAAATTTATTGTTAGAGATGAAAATTAAGGTGAGAATTGTTGAAAAAAATAAAGAACGCTGTGAAGAACTGAGTGAATTGCTGCCAGATGCAGAAATTATATGCGGAGATGGAACAGATAAAAATTTATTGTTGGAAGAAGGACTTCCACATACAGAGGCATTTGTTACATTGACAAATATGGATGAAGAAAATATTTTACTTTCTCTTTATGCAAAAGAGCATTCTCATGTAAAGCTTGTAACGAAAGTAAATCGAATTGCATTTGATAATATTATTGATCGTTTGGATATTGGAAGTGTTATTTATCCAAAGTATATTACAATGGATTATATTTTGCAGTATGTCCGTGCACTGCAAAATTCAATTGGAAGTAATGTCGAGAATTTATACCATATTTTGGATAATCGTGCAGAGGCGTTGGAGTTTGCTGTGCATGAGAAGTCTTCTGTAACAAATGTAGCATTGGCTGAGCTTCCTTTAAAGGATAACTTGCTGATTGGTTGTATCAATCGTGGAGGAAAAATACATATTGCAAGAGGTAATGACAGCATTCAGCTTGGTGATACGGTAATTGTTGTCACGACACAAAAAGGTCTGCATGACATTCGAGATATTTTAAAGAAATAAAAGAGCGTGATTTTGTGTCATAAATAGTTTGGGAGGAAGCAGTAAAGTGGATTTTGAATGTCCCTTTTACTCTGAATTCATCGAACTGTGAGTTCTTTATTACTATGTGAGCTGCTATTTGAGCAGAGTGGAGGATTAAAATGAATTATTTCATTATTATATATATTATTGGATGGATTTTAAAAGCAGAAGCAGCACTTTTAGCACTGCCCTTATTGACGGCTGTTATTTATAGAGAAGAAGCGGCATGGAGCTTTGTTATTACAATTATTGCATGTCTTGTAATTGGTGTTCCAATTACGAGAAAAAAACCAAAAAATAAAGTATTTTATGTAAAAGAAGGTTTTGTAACAGTTGCACTTAGCTGGATTGTATTGAGTTGTATGGGAGCAGTGCCATTTTTAATAAGCGGAAGTATTACAAATCCAGTAGATGCATTATTTGAAACTGTTTCGGGTTTTACAACAACAGGAGCAAGTATATTGACAGAAGTAGAGTCGTTGCCGCGCAGTATTTTATTTTGGAGAAGCTTTACACATTGGATCGGAGGAATGGGTGTTTTAGTATTTTTATTGTCTCTGCTGCCTCTGACAGGAGGGTATCATATGAATTTGATGAAAGCGGAGAGCCCTGGTCCGTCTGTAAGCCGTCTTGTTCCAAAAGTACAGTCTACTGCAAAGATTTTATATGAAATTTATTTTGTTATGACTATAATAGAAGTGATTTTATTATTAGCTGGCGGAATGTCGATGTTTGATGCTCTGACAACTTCCTTTGGTACAGCTGGTACAGGAGGATTTGGAATTAAAAATGACAGTATCGCAGGATATTCGGTTTATATTCAAGTTGTTGTTACTATTTTTATGATTCTATTTGGAGTAAATTTTAATGCATACTTTTTATTTATAATGAAAAAGCCAAAGAAAGCGATCTGTAACGAAGAAGTATTGTGTTATTTTGGAGTGATTGCAGCAGCTACACTGTTAATTGGATGGAATATTCGCGGATATTATACAAATATTTTGACAGCGATTCAGCAGGCAGCATTTCAAGTTGGCTCTATTATTACGACGACTGGATTTGCGACAGCAGATTTTAATATGTGGCCAGAATTGTCAAGGACGATTTTAGTAGTATTAATGTTTATCGGAGCATGTGCAGGAAGTACAGGCGGCGGTATGAAAGTATCTCGTATTATTATTTTATTTAAGACAATTAGAAAAGAAATCCATCAATTTCTGCATCCAAGAAGTGTACAAAAGATTATGATGGATGGAAAAGTAATTGAAAAAGAAGTAATTCGCAGTGTGAATATTTTTATGGCGACGTATTTTCTTCTTTTTGTAGGTTCAATGTTGTTGATCAGCTTGGATAATCATGATTTAATTACAAATTTTACTGCAGTAGCAGCGACATTTAATAATATCGGGCCAGGATTAGAACTTGTTGGACCGACACAAAATTTCAGCTTTTTTTCAAATGGTGTAAAAAGCATATTAATTTTTGATATGCTCGCAGGACGTTTGGAGATTTTCCCATTGTTATTATTATTTATGAAAGATACATGGAAAAAATTTTAATCGAATCAAGGAATTATCCTGTTTTTTCACTAAGTTTGTCTGCTGCGGTATATTATTTTATACTGGCAGCAGATTTTTTAATAAAATTTTTTTACTTTTTTAACAAAATTTTTAATACTTTTAGAGATATTATAAAGAAGTATGATATAATGAATATGATTGCTATGAATCAGATTATATTTGACCGATGAGCGTAAATAAAGAGGGGCATTTCTATGACATCGTAAAGAATTTATTTTAGAGAAAAAATTATATGGAGGTAAAAGAAAAGAATGAAGAGTGAGAAACAGACAGATTTAGGCAGTGGAAGCGTAGGAAAGCTGTTATTTCAGTTGGCACTTCCAGCTATTACAGCACAAATTGTAAATGTTTTGTACAATATGGTTGACCGAATGTATATCGGACATATTCCAGAAGTAGGAGCAACTGCATTAACTGGAGTAGGCGTTTGTTTTCCTCTGATTATGCTTGTCTCTGCATTTTCGGCCCTTGTTGCGATGGGAGGGGCACCAAGAGCATCGATCATGCTTGGAAAACAAGAAAAAGAAGAAGCGGAACGAATATTAGGAAACTGTACTGCAGCTACATTCATTTCTGGTATTGTATTAACCATTGTGTTCTTGATTTTCGGAAGAGATATGCTTTTATTATTTGGAGCGAGTGAAAATACAATTGAATATGCAGCTGCTTATATTCAAATTTATGCATGTGGTACACTGTTTGTACAGATTTCATTAGGATTGAATGCATTTATTACGTCGCAGGGCTTTGCGACAATTAGTATGTTAAGTGTTATAATCGGAGCAGTGACCAATATTGTGTTAGACCCGATTTTTATTTTTGTATTAAATATGGGAGTAAGAGGAGCTGCACTTGCGACTATTCTTTCGCAGGCAGTATCGGCACTGTGGGTATTAAAATTTTTGATAGGAAAGAAAACAATACTACGTATTAAAAAGCAATATTTAAAAATATCACCAAGTACGTATTTGCCATGTCTTGCCCTTGGTATGTCACCATTTGTAATGCAGTCAACAGAAAGTATTATTTCTGTTTGCTTTAACTCTTCTTTATTAAAATATGGAGGAGATATTGCAGTTGGATCTATGACGATTTTGTCAAGTGTAATGCAATTTTCGATGCTTCCATTACAGGGATTAACACAAGGGGCACAGCCAATTATTAGTTTTAACTATGGTGCAAGAAAAGCAGACCGAGTAAAGAAAGCATTTTTCATTCAGTTAATTGCATGTTTTGTATTTTCAGGTTTGATATGGGCGGTTGCGATGTTTATTCCAAGAATTTTTATCGGTATTTTCACACCAGATCCACAGTTGACTGCATATACTGAGTGGGCAATGCGAATTTATATGGCAGTTTGTATTATTTTTGGATTACAGATCGCATGTCAGCAGACATTTATTGCAATCGGCAATGCGAAAATATCATTATTTTTGGCTGTATTAAGAAAAATTATTTTGTTGATTCCGCTTATTTTCTTGCTTCCAAACTTTTTTGAAGATAAAGTTATGGCAGTTTTCCTTGCAGAGCCAGTGGCAGACATGATTGCAGTGACAACGACAGTGTGTATGTTTACTGTTCAGTTTAGAAAAGTATTAAAAGAGTTGAATACGCCAAGAAAAAATAACTTATAAAAATAGGATAAATAAAAAATGATAGGTGCAGATATAGGATAGGAAATGGAAATGTTAAAAAAGAGTGATGTGGATTATACATTATATTTATGTACTGACAGAGATTTAATGAGTACTGATACATTGGAAGAAGCAGTAGAACAGGCAATTTTAGGAGGATGCAGTCTGATTCAGCTGAGGGAAAAGCATAGCTCATCGAGAGAATTTTTTGAAATGGCAACGCGTATAAAAGCGATTACAGACAAGTATCAAGTGCCGTTAATTATTAATGATCGAATTGATATTGCGATGGCAGTCGATGCAGCAGGTGTTCATCTTGGACAGAGTGACTTGCCAGCGAGAGAAGCACGACGCATTATGGGAGAAGATAAAATTATTGGTGTATCTGCGCGGAATGTAGAGCTTGCAGTACAGGCAGTAAATGATGGAGCTGATTATTTAGGTGTCGGAGCGATGTTTGCTACGGGAACAAAAGGAGATGCAAAAGTAATCGGAAAAGAGAAATTAAAAGAAATTCGTGCTGCAGTCTCAATTCCGATTGTGGCGATTGGGGGAATTCATCACGAAAATGCTGCACAGCTGAGAGATACAGGCGTTAATGGACTGGCAGTTGTATCTGCTGTTATTGGGGCGAAAGATATCCGTCTTGCTGCAAAACAAATGAGAGAGATATTTACAGCGCAGGAGACAGAAGGATCAGAATTGTAGGTCATGGGCTTGTAACTACTCAAAGAATTAATTATGAGATAAATCGTATATTGCAATATAGCTAGAAATTAGAAAAAATTTTTAATATTTTTATTTACTTTACTGCTTTAAAATGATATAATGAAAACAAAAAGTAGATATTGTATAAATAAAACAAAAAAATCAAACGATTTATAGTAAGAAAGGAATAAAAGGCGATGGAGAATTATTATCAGCCAGAGATTGAGTGTGCCTCTCGTGAACAAATTAAAGCATGGCAGGATGAAAGGCTTGTAAAGCAAGTAAAGCATGTATATGATAATGTTCCATATTACAGAAAAAAGATGGAAGAAAAAGGACTGACTCCAGAAGATATCCAGTCAACGGAAGATTTACATAAGCTTCCATTTTTGACAAAGGACGATTTGAGAGATGCATATCCGTATGGATTATTGGCAGTGCCCCTTGACGATGTTGTTCGTATTCAGTCAACAAGTGGTACGACAGGAAGAAGAGTAGTGGCATTTTATACACAGCATGACCTTGATTTATGGGAAGAATGTTGTGCGCGTGCGATTATGGCAGCAGGTGGTACAAAGAAAGACGTCGTTCATGTATGCTATGGTTATGGTCTGTTTACTGGCGGTCCTGGGTTGAATGGAGGTTCCCATAAAGTAGGAAGTATGACACTTCCAATGTCATCGGGCAATACAGAACGTCAGATTCAGTTTATGTGTGATTTAGGTTCTACAATTCTCTGCTGTACACCTTCTTATGCCGCATATTTGGCAGAATGTATTCAGGAAAAAGGATTAAAAGATAAGATCAAACTGAAAGCAGGTATTTTTGGAGCAGAGGCATGGACAGAAGAAATGCGTCGCGATATCGAGCAGTCACTTGGAATCAAAGCATATGATATTTATGGATTGACAGAGATTTCTGGTCCAGGTGTTTCTTATGAATGTAGTGAGCAAAAAGGTATGCATATTAATGAAGATCATTTTATTGCAGAAGTTATCGATCCAGTGACAGGCGAAGTTCTTCCAGATGGAGAAAAGGGTGAGCTTGTATTTACAAGTATAACAAAGCAGGCATTCCCATTGCTTCGTTATCGTACTCGTGATATCTGTGTACTGAGCAGAAAAAAATGTTCCTGCGGAAGAACACATGTTAGAATGACAAAGCCGATGGGCAGAAGCGATGATATGATGATTATTAAGGGAGTTAATGTATTCCCATCTCAGATTGAGACTGTTTTATTGAATAAGGGTTATCCAGCAAATTATCAAATCATCGTAGATCGTGTAAATAATAGTGATACACTCGAAGTACAGGTAGAGATGACTGCAGAAATGTTCTCTGACTCTGTAACAAAGGTTTCTGCAAAGGAAAGAGAGTTAGTGGAAGCATTAAAGGCGATGCTTGGTATTTATGCAAAGGTACGTCTTGTTGAGCCAAAGACAATTGCACGAAGCGAAGGAAAAGCAGTGCGTATTATTGATAAACGTAAATTATATTAATTGTAAAATACAGGTAACTGCATGATAAGCGTTTATAAAGAGGTATAAAGATGAACTCGGAATAGTTGCTGATGCGTGTACCCGTTTTAAACGAGATGAAACACGTTATGCGAGTTTCGCTCGTTATCGCAGCAGTCGCCAAGGTCTCATGTAAGCATGGATTTTGGCTCATTGCTTCGCATAAATAAAAAGAAGGAGGACTTAATATGACAGTAAAGCAGATTTCTATTTTTTTGGAAAATCGACCAGGATCATTGGCAAAGTTAATTGAAGTTTTGTCAAAAGAAAAAGTTAATATGAGAGCGATGTCTGTGGGAGAGACAGAGGATTTTGGAATTCTTCGTATTATTGTACAAGATCCGTATAAGGCAATCTGCATTTTAAAAGAAAATGGATATGTATGTTCAATTACACCCGTTTTGGCAGTCGCTGTTCCAGATGAGGCAGGAAGTTTATTGAATATTTTAAATATTCTTGGCAAAAATGGAATAAATCTCGACTATACGTATGCATTTACGATGAAGAAAAAAGATTATGCTTATATGGTATTCCGTGTACAGGATAATGAAAAGGCAATTGATGTACTTTCCAAAAACCAGATTCAGTTAATAAATCAAGATGATTTAGCCCAGATGTAATGATGAGATAAAAACAAAAAGACTGTTATAGGAATGATTTTTCTTTCCTATGACGGTCTTTTTTTCAAAAAACTTTGAAAAACGACATATCTCTCTTGAATTGTACTGCCTTTTGAGATAAAATAAGACATATGCGCAGCAGAATAGGCAGGTGAGAAGGATGAATGAACGAATGAATCAAATTGCAAGAGGTACAGTAAGAGGAAAAGTTCCTCAGATTGTATTTTCTAATGAAGAATTAAAAGAACAGGTTTTAGAAGGACAGGTTCATAATTATGAATTTTTAATAACGAGTGATAATGAGATTCCCATTGAGGGAATTTTGTATTCTTCACACCCATATGTAAGTGTAAAACAGAAAGAAATCAAAGGTACAGTTGTAAGAGTATTGATTGAAGTAGATGCGTCTTATGCAGCAGCAGGAGAATGTATTGAAGGTGAATTCTGTCTTGTAAGCAATGGAGGAGAATACTATTTGCCGTATCGTTTTAAGGTGACAGCACTGCAGGATCATACCTCCGAAGTAATACGGGAATTAAGTCAATTTACAGATTTAGCTAAGAAAGATTTCTCTACTGCATTGCAAGTATTTTTGGATAAAGAGTTTGTACGAAGAAATTTTATGAAAGAAATTTCGTATCGGGCGTTATACTATGGTTTGCTTGGCGGAGACAGCGAAGCAAGTGCGATGGAAGAGTTTTTGATTGCACTAAAGCAAAAGGAGCCTGTGCATATTACATTGGAGCAGTCAAGTGACTCAATTGATGAAGTGACAAGAGAACCTGGCAGAAAACTGCTTGGAGAGATTAAGCTGAATGTAAGTGGATGGGGATATACACAGCTGACATGTGAGACAGATATGTCGTGGATTCAGTTTGAAAAAAAGCAGATTACATCAAGCGATTTTAAAGGAAATTCATATAGCTGGATGTATAAAGTAGAGATTGCAAAACTGCATCCTGGCAAAAATGATGCGCGTATTTGGATCAAAACACCATATGAGAAGTTAGAATATACCGTTCATATTCATGTGCCATCGAATACATCGAAACAACATGGGCAAAACAAAAAAGGATGGAACGATATTTACACTTTGTTAATGTCCTATGAAAATAATCAGATGCCAGACAATGTTGTGCTGAATGCATTGGAGCAAAAAGCAACGGACATTATGAAGCATGATCCAGATGATGTGAGACTGCATCTTGTGCGTGTGTGGGTATATTTCTTACAAAAAAATGATCAAATGTCAGCACATGTACTGGAATGGGTAGAGGAGCCAATTACAAAAGAACGAGAAAAAGATGCAGAGGCATATTGTTTTATGCTGTATATTAAGGCATTGTTACAGGGAGAAAAAGAAGCAGTTCAACTGGCAAGAGAGCAGATTCACGCTTGTTTTTCCCGAGAACCAAATGCATTTCTAGGTTATTTGGAATTATGCATGAACCCAAATTATGCAAAAGAGACAGAGGCTTATAAATTTGTAAAAGAATTGTTTGGAGTTGGAATACATAGTCCAATTTTATACTCTCTCACATGTCGTATGTTAGCGATTCAGCCGCAGCTGTTACAACGAGTTGGGCAGTTTGAGCTGCAGACGTTGTTTTATGGAGCGAGAAATCAACTGTTAGATGAATCCGTCAAAAATCAGCTTCTTAGTTTACCTGCACCAGATTTGAAGTTCTTTTCCATTTACTATCGTTTACTTTGTATATTGTATGAAGAGGAAGAAAATCGTTCTGTACTGGAAGCAATCTGCGGACTTCTTGTAAGAACAGGAAAGACAGATAAAAAATATCAAAAATGGTATGTACTTGGGATGGAGCATGATATTTCCCTGACAAGTTTGGAAGAGTACTATATGTATTCGCTCTCTGAAAATGGACAGGAGGAATTGCCAGAACGCATTATACAGTCTTACAGCACAAAAGATGGACTTGATGAGAAGAGTAAATGTATTTTATATACGTATATTATTCAGCATTATAAGAGAGATAGTGAAATATATCAGTCTTATAAAAAACGAATGGAAGATTTTGTAAATAATCAGATTCAAAAGTCTAATGTGAATGGAAGAATGAAGCGATTGTATCGAGAATTTTTATCTGTTCAGTCATTAACAGAAAGTCAGGCAAATGTCGTGCCAGACTTACTTTTCTCAAAAAAGATTACGACAAGCCTTCCATTTGCAAAGCGAGTGGTAATCCGTTATGCACAGCTGCAGCAAGAAGTCATTCGTCCAATTTCTAATCAAATGGCATGGGTTCCAGTTTATATGGATACTGCTGCGATTATTTTTGAGGATGAATATGGAAATCGTTATGCCGACCCATCGTATCAGATAAAAGAGGTATTTGAAGATGAAGCATTATTGCAGCGATGTTTTGAACTTTGTCCAAATCATAGAATGATTTCGCTCGTCCATGCACGGCATTTGGAAGATCAGCCGATCGAACGAGAAGAAGAATTGTATTTGGCGATTAATTTATTGAATGTTACGACGTTAGAAAATATGTATCGTCAGATGTTATTAGAGGCAATTATTCAATATTGTTTCACGCATCGTACACAGGAAGCACTGCAGTGTGAAAATTTGCTCTTGGAATTAAATTGTGAACGCTTAGCACCAGAGACACAAGTTCAAGTGGTGGAGATCTTAGTAGAAAGCGGTTATTATCCAGAAGCATATGAACGCTTAAAGATGTCTCCATGGCAGCAGATGGACAAAGAAAAATTATTATATTTGCTTACAAGAAGAATCGTTGATTCTATGTATCGTTATGACCGTTGGATTGTTATTATTGGTTACTGGCTGCAGGAACAAGGGTTTTATAATGAGATTATGCTTTCTTATTTGGCAAAGTTTTTTGAAGGGTCTAATGAGCAGATGTATCGTCTGTTAAGAACAGTAAAGAAGACAAATACAGAATATAGAGACTTACCAGGAAGAGTGTTGGAGCAGATTATTACAACTGGAGAGTTTCAGCATATTTGTCAAGTATATGAGTGGTACAGTGAGCAAGAACATCCATTGGAAGTATTGCAGCGGGCATATTATGTATTGAAATGCCATTGCTATTTCTGTAGAGAAAAATGGGATCAGCTTGATCTGTTTACTGCACAGGATGCATCGGTATTGGAAAACTGGTTCTGTACAGAGTCACAGTCATTACCAATGATTTATGCATTTGCACTTGTGAAATATTATGCGACGTGTGAATATTTGGATGAACGGCAAAAGAAACTGGCAGAGCAAATTGTAGAACTGTTATGCCGCAAAAAATGTTGGATAAAAGAAATGATTGACTTGGATCGCCATATTTTCCTTCCATATGAGCTGGAGGGCAGAGGAATTGCACAGATCGTAACAAAAGAAAAGAAGGCTGCGATTTCTGTTTGTCATATTCCATCTGGAAAAGAAGAATTATTATATATGGAAGAAGTTTATCCAGGAGTATTTACAAAATCATTCGTTTTATTTGCAGACGAGTCGCTCACGTATCATATTTATGGAGCGGAGAAAGACTTAATTGGAGACGGAAGATTGGACGGAACTGAGTGCTTTATGTCGCAGGATAGTCGATATGCCTGTTTAAATCGTGCTGTGATGCTTGCACATAATAAGCAAAATGAGGAATTTTTAGAGCAATTGAAAGAAATTGATGCTTCAGATTTCTTGAGAAAACAGTTATTTCCATTGATATAAAAACAGGGAGCAAATGTTTCTAATATTTGCTTTATTAGATAGAAAAAAAGAACGGATGAGGAGAATTGTATGGAAGATGGGCTGATTTTAGGTTATGACCTCTGTGAAGAATATAGTAGAATCAGTTGTTATCGAACTGGGGAATTGGAACCGATTGATGTCGAGTTTGTAAAAAAAGGTAATCCCTGTGTTATGAAGACAGTAATCTGCAAAAAAAGAGGGGCAGATGAATGGCTGATCGGACAGGAAGCATATATGGCAGCGTTGAATGGCGAAGGAATTATGGTAGATAAGCTGCTTCGTCTTGCCATCAAAAATGGTACAGCTACCATTGAAGGTACTTGTTATACCGCAGAACAGCTGCTTACTATTTATTTGCAGATGACATTGAACTATGTATTTGAGCTATACGGGCAAAAAACAGTTCGGATGATTGTGATGACGATGCAGACGATGGATGAAGTATTATTAGATATGCTGGATCGCTGTCTGCAAAAGCTTGGAGTTGCAAAAGAAGCGATTCATATGTTAAGCCACTCCGAATGTTTTGCATATTTTGTATTGAGTCAAAAGAAAAATATGTGGTCGAATTTGTCGGCATTGTTTGACTTGACGCATGAAGGTCTTCATTATTATGAAATGGGAATGTCAAGAAATGTACATCCTATGCTTGTAAAAGTAAATCATGAGTCGCTAGAAGAAGGATTTTCCTTGGATATATTGGAACAGCCGTCTGGAAAAAAACTGGCAGATTCCATTATGCTTTCATGTGCAAAACGATTACTCGGAAAGAAGACGATATCTGGTATTTATTTAAGTGGTATGGGAATGGATCACTGCCAAGATTGGGCAGACGATTTCCTGTCTTATATTTGCGGAAGAAGAAAGGTGTATTACAGCCAAAACTTATTTGCAAAGGGAGCTGTTTATGCAGCAGTTGATCATTTACAGAAAGGTAATACGTATCCATTTGTATTTGTATGTGAAGGAAGAATTCCCGCTTCTGTCAGTATGGAAGTTGTGGAACGCGGAACAAAGAAAAATTTGTTAATTGCACCAGCAGGAAGCAGCTGGTATGAAGCAAGAGCGGTAATGGATTTAATACCAGACCGTTCCGATAAATTAGTAATGCGAATTGTAAAAATTGGAGAACGGACAGGAAGAAAAATATCAATTGGATTGGAGTCGTTTCCACCACGTCCAAATAAGACAACGAGATTAAGAGTATTTGTAAGATTTTTATCAGAAGAAGTCATGCAAGTTCGTATAGAAGACAAAGGATTTGGAGAATTTTTCCCTGCCAGTGATGTTGTCATTGAGAGGGAGTTTAACCTCGTTAAGGAAGCTCCTTCTTTCAATGCTGACAAGGCATAAAAGGAAGCGTGAAGCGGATTGGAAATGTCTGATTTACTAACAAAAAGCTGCTGCTGTATAGAAATGAATTGTGTGATTGTGGCAGCTTTTTGGATGCTAAGATAAATAAGAGAAGGAGACAGTATGGGACAATATTTATTAGGAGGAGCAGTTGCAAAGATTCCATATGTAACAAAAGAACTGAATATATCTATTTATACGGCAGAAGAATTATGCTATTATATTTATCATAATCTTACTGTGCTCGAAGACGATTTTATTCAGAATGACTTAGTAGAATTTATTCGCACACAGCTTTCTATGCCAGTATTGGCAGAGAGAATGGAGCGATATTATCAGTCACAGCGTGATCGAGATATGATGCTTGTATTAATTTTGCGTGAAGTGGCATATTATAGCGAAAAAGATATAGTAGACTTTCAGGAACAATTAGTTGCACTTCGCCGGATGAATCCGTTAGATCGAAAAAGAGAGCAGGCAGATTTGTTTGCTGATAAGGGCAATTTCCAAAAAGCAATCCGAATTTACGAAAAAATTTTAAACGATAAAAGAGATTTAAAGCTTGGAAGCGGATTTTACGGCAGAGTATATCAGCATATGGCAGTCTGTTATGCAGGACTATTTCGTTATGATGAGACAATGAAATGTTTAAGTTTATCTTATAAAGAAGCAAAGAGTGCAGAAGTGCTGAAACAAATGTACTTTTTATCAAGACTGCAAAAGACTGCGGTACCAAGAGAAGTGCAGGAAGCTGATCCGAGAGTAATGCGCGACTGGGAGGCAGAATGGGTAAGTGCAGCATATAAGAGTCGGACAGAGACAGATATAGAAGAAAGAAAAGAATTGTTTGCAGAGGAAGAAGAACAGAGACAGGAAAAAGTGACACAGTTTTTGGATAAGAAAAAACAACAATACCGAGAGATGGCCGATCATGTATCAGTTTGAGAATTTTAAAAATAAGCCGCTGACAGAAAGAGTTGTCGATAATATTCTGAGTGATATTGCAGATAATAATATTAAGGTTGGAACAAAACTGCCAAATAAATTTGAACTGGCAGAGATGTTTGGCGTAGGAAGAAGTACAATTTGAGAGGCAATTAAAAGTCTTGTGTCAAAACAAGTGTTGAAAGTACGCAGGAGACTGCTGCAAGTTGTTAGTCACTATGCAGCAGTCTTATAATGTATAAGAATATAGTGATTTTTTATTTCATTTCATGACTCGTTTTTTGGAAGGAGTGGCAGGGGTATTCGCTTTTTTAGACCTAATATAAGCAAAAAATGTTTGAAACATTCGTTCCACTCCCGATGCCAAAAATAATATGTAGAAAAACGTCATAATAATAATGATAAAATATTCAATGGTAAGGAAAGAGGAATCATGATACATATGTAAAGCACGTAACAAAACAACATGGTGCAATAAGAAAAACGGATAAGAACACTGACTCATCCACATGCATGTTTTGGAAAATCGCTTTGACTTTATAAAAGTGGAAATTGTACAAAGTGCAATAAAACAAAAAATACCATTTAGTTCAATACAATCCATAAATGGAATGGGAAGTGGACAGAAAAATAATATAATACTGCCCAGAATAGATAAATAACCAATAAAAAGGGGAAGCTGTCTTATATAGGTGACAAGGTACATTCCCAGTATAAAATCGACGATTCGAATAATAATACTGCGTTCGATTGGAAATATATCAAATGGAAAATAACGTGTCCATAAGAAATACCAGATGAATGTAAGTATAAGGAAGATGCGCGGAAAGCGTTTCATGCACGAATATAGCAGTGGAAAAAGAATATAGAGTACAATCAGCATTCCTAAAAACCATTCTCCAATACTATAAAAAGTAGGAAGGAGAGAGTGAAGATAACCATCCATACCAATAAAGGAAAAAATCAAATACCATTTGGATGTATCTGAAGCAAGAATTCCACTGTGGGAAGGTACATCAAACCATAAAAACAGTACAATGTATAGAAACCAAAATTGTGGAAATATGTTCAAAAAACGCTTTTTGTAAAACTGTCGTAATGACTTATATTTTTTATAAGTATAAGTCAATGATGCTCCAGATAATAATAAAAATAAAGATACACCGATGTGCCCTAATGTAACGTTGGCAGTGTCCATCAGCAATGGAATCGGAACTTCAATGTTAAAATCTCGCAGAGCAGCATGAAAATGATAAATAAAAATTAATAAAATGGATACTACACGGATAAAATCCAAATAAAAAATTCGGCGCTGGTTCACAGGCAAAAGTCCCTTCATTAGTATTTTTAAGATCGCAAAACAAATGTGGCAATATTGACAAAATTTTGTAATTTTATAACGAATCTATTTATTTTTATTATAAAGATAGGGTGAAAAAAAGTCAATCTTTTCAATTGGAATGTGAAAAATTTTTCAATTGAAAATATAGAAAAGGGACTTGACAAATAATGGCTGAATGTTTATGCTAATAACATAATTATTTATTATTTACAGGTTTTGAGAAAGAGGAGTATGATTTGCACCCTGTCAGAGAGGATGATTCGTTGGCTGAAAGATCGTCTGAGGAAGTGGAATCAGAAGGTAGCTTTTGAACTGGGATGCCGAAGTGTTTTTTGCAGCAGTAAGCATTCACGCTTCATCCCCGTTAGCGGATGAAATGGTCACAGACTATGAGAGAGGGACAGATTTCTGTCTAAAAAAGGTGGTACCGCGTAAAGTTACGCCCTTTGCATTAGTTATGCAAAGGGCTTTTTGTTATAAAGAATGAATGCGGGCTGTTTACTCGATTCATCTGTGAATATAAATAAGAGAAAAAGAGAGGAGTTTTATTTATGAAAGAGTTAGAAAAGACATATAGTCCTGCGGATATTGAAGATCGTCTGTATCAAAAATGGATGGATAAGAAGTATTTTCATGCGGAAGTAGATAGAAGTAAAAAACCATTTACTATTGTAATGCCTCCGCCAAATGTTACAGGACAGCTTCATATGGGACATGCCTTGGATGAGACAATGCAGGATATTTTAATTCGTTATAAAAGAATGCAGGGATATAATGCATTATGGCAGCCAGGAACGGATCATGCTGCGATTGCAACAGAAGTAAAGGTAATTGAAAAGCTTCGAGAAGAAGGAATTGAAAAAGAGGATCTTGGAAGAGAAGGTTTTTTAAAGAGAGCCTGGGAATGGAAAGAAGAATACGGCGGACGTATTATTCAGCAGTTAAGAAAGCTTGGTGCTTCAGCTGACTGGGATCGAGAGCGTTTTACAATGGATGAGGGATGCTCCAAAGCAGTAGAAGAAGTATTTATTCAATTATATAAAAAAGGATGGATTTACAAAGGTTCTCGTATCGTAAACTGGTGTCCAGTTTGTCAGACATCTATTTCTGATGCAGAAGTAGAACATGAGATGCAGGAAGGTCATTTCTGGCATATTAAATATCCGATTGTAGGAAGTGAAAATGAATATCTGGAAATCGCAACAACACGTCCAGAGACAATGCTTGGTGATACTGCAGTTGCTGTAAATCCAAAAGACGAACGTTATACGCATTTAATTGGAAAGACATTAATTCTTCCAATTGTAAATAAAGAAATTCCGATTATTGCGGATTCTTATGTAGACATGGAATTTGGTACTGGATGTGTAAAGATTACACCAGCACATGACCCAAATGATTTTGAAGTTGGAAAGCGTCACAATCTTCCAGAAATTAATATTATGAATGATGATGCTACAATCAATAAAAATGGCGGTAAGTTTGCAGGAATGGATCGCTATGAAGCAAGAAAGGCAATTGTAAAAGAGTTAGATGAACTTGGTTTTCTTGTAAAGGTTGTACCACATGAACATAATGTAGGAACACATGACCGCTGTGGCTGCACGGTAGAGCCAATGATTAAGCAGCAGTGGTTTGTAAAGATGGATGAGATGATTAAGCCAGCAGTAGAAGCAGTAAAAAATGGAGAAATCAAATTGCTGCCGCAGCGTATGGAAAAAACTTATTTCAACTGGACAGATAATATTCGCGATTGGTGTATTTCCAGACAGCTCTGGTGGGGACATCGAATTCCAGCTTACTATTGCGATGACTGTAGAGAAGTTGTTGTAGCAAGAGAAATGCCAACTATATGTCCAAAATGTGGAGGAACACATTTTACACAAGACGAGGATACGCTGGATACATGGTTTTCTTCTGCACTTTGGCCATTCTCGACACTTGGCTGGCCAGAAAAGACAGAAGATCTCGATTATTTCTATCCAACTGATGTACTTGTAACGGGCTATGATATCATTTTCTTCTGGGTTATTCGTATGATTTTCTCTGGTTATGAGCAGACTGGAAAAGCTCCATTCCATACCGTATTATTCCACGGATTAGTGAGAGATTCTCAAGGCCGTAAGATGAGCAAGTCATTAGGTAATGGAATTGATCCACTGCAGGTAATTGAAAAATATGGTGCAGATGCACTTCGTATGACATTAATGACTGGTAATGCACCAGGAAATGATATGCGTTTTTATTGGGAGCGTGTAGAAGCTTCTCGTAACTTTGCAAATAAAGTATGGAATGCATCTCGTTTCATCATGATGAATATGGAAAAAGTTGCTGATACAGCTGTAACAATGGATGATTTGACAATGCCAGATAAATGGATTCTCTCAAAAGTAAATCGTCTTGCAAAAGATGTTACGTATCATATGGATCAGTTTGATATGGGTATTGCACTGCAGAAAGTATATGATTTCGTATGGGAAGAATTTTGTGACTGGTATATCGAGATGGTAAAACCTCGACTTTGGAATGAAGAAGATCAGACAAGAGCTGCTGCAATTTGGACATTGAAGACTGTTTTAATTCAGTCATTAAAATTGCTGCATCCATTTATTCCATTTGTAACAGAAGAAATTTTCTGTAATCTTCAGGATGAAGAAGAAAGCATTATGATTTCTTCTTGGCCAGAGTTTAAGGAAGAATGGAACTTTGCAAAAGAAGAACAGGCAGTAGAAACAATTAAAGAAGCAGTAAGAGGAATTCGTACAGTTCGTACTTCCATGAATGTACCACCAAGTAAAAAAGCAAAAGTATTTGTTGTTTCAGAAAAAGAAGAGGTTCGTACAATTTTTGAACAGAGTAAAGTATTCTTTGCGATGCTTGGATATGCAAGTGAAGTATTTGTACAGAGCGATAAGAGCAATATTGAAGAAGATGCGGTATCCGCAGTAACAGCAGATGCAGTAATTTATATGCCATTTGCAGAGTTGGTTGATATTGAGAAAGAAATTGAACGTTTAAAGAAAGAAGAAGGACGTTTAAAGAAAGAGCTGGCACGTTCCAATGGTATGTTAAACAATGAAAAGTTTACAAGTAAGGCACCAAAGGCAAAAATTGAAGAAGAAAAAGCAAAACTTGAAAAATATACCGCTATGATGGAACAAGTACAGGAACGTTTAAAAGCTTTACAAAAATAATAAAGTTTAAGAGAAGCATTTGGCAAGTGAAAATTTGCCAAATGCTTCCATGTTTTTTGTATATTGTACGTTTCAAAGTCATACTTTTTTGTATTTATAAATAAAAAGCAAGTCTTTTAAAATTGGACATCACTGTAATAATAGATAATAAAGGCTGCATGGATAGGAAAACGGAGTCATACATATGATATTGGGTGACATTATTTTAGAAAGGAGTGTGGCATTTTTCTTGCTGTTGAAAGGCAGTAGGTTTTGTGCCTGCGAAAAATATGAGATATGTTGTTCAAGTAGTATGTTTGTTTTGCATTTGTTTATTTTTAAGCTGTAATATAAAATCTGATGCAATGATGCAGCTTAGTGGGATAGTGGAAAAACAAGAGACAGATGTTAAACAAGATGGTCAAATTAAGCGAGTCGCATTGACGTTTGATGATGGACCGCATCCGACGAATACACCAAAACTTTTAGATGGGTTAAAGAAAAGAAACGTAAAAGCAACTTTTTTTTTGATTGGAGAAAATATTGCAGGGTGTGAGTCTATTGTTGCTCGTATGTCAAAGGAAGGGCATTTAATTGGCAATCATACATTTCATCATGTACCGCTGAATTGTTTAAATGAAGAAATGGCATGCCAGGAAATTACAAAGGCAAATGATGTAATTGAGCAGATTACAAAAAAACCGACAGAGTTTATACGCCCTCCATTTGGTGCATGGAGCAGCAAGCGAAGCTGTCCGGCAGAGTTGTTTCCTATTTTGTGGAGTATTGATCCGCTTGACTGGAAAATACAAAATACAGAAAGTGTTGTTCAAAGAGTATTATCGCAAGTGAAAGATGGATCAGTGATTTTATTACATGATATTTATGAGACATCTGTAGATGCAGCATTTCAAATTATGGATCGCCTGCAGGCAGAAGGGTATGAATTTGTTACTGCAGATCAATTGATATTAGATTAAGAAATGACACAGTTGTGATTTTATTTTTGATCTGATACAGGTATCGTTAGTAGATGATACCCGTTTTATAAAGAAAGGAATCAGAAATGGATTTATTTGACTATATGAGAGAAACGTCAAAGGAAAAAGAATCTCCACTGGCATCTCGAATGCGTCCAGTAAAACTGGATGAAGTCGTTGGTCAGAAACATATTTTAGGGAAAGATAAGTTATTATATCGTGCAATTCAGGCAGATAAGTTAAGTTCCGTTTTATTTTATGGTCCGCCTGGAACAGGAAAAACGACAATTGCAAAGGTAATTGCAAACTCAACAAGTGCAATTTTTCAACAGATGAATGCAACAACAGCAGGAAAAAAAGATATGGAACAAGTCGTGCAGAAAGCAAAAGATGCAAGAGGTATGTATGGAAAGAAGACGATTCTTTTCATTGATGAAATTCATCGGTTTAATAAGGGACAGCAAGATTATTTACTTCCATTTGTCGAGGATGGAACGATAATTTTAATTGGTGCGACAACAGAAAATCCGTATTTTGAAGTAAATCGTGCGTTATTGTCTCGCTCTGCAATTTTTGAGCTGAAGCTATTGGAAAAAGAAGATATTAAGCAGCTTTTAATGCGTGCAGTGACCGACTGCGAACGTGGTATGGGCAGTTATAAAGCGAAAATTGAACAGGATGCACTGGAATTTTTAAGTGATATGGCTGGAGGAGATGCCCGAATGGCATTAAATGCAGTGGAATTGGCAATACTAACGACAAAAAGAGCAGACGATGGTTGGATTCATCTTACTATTGATGTCGCAGAGGAATGTATTCAAAAACGAGTTATTCGTTATGATAAAGATGGAGACAATCATTATGATACAATTAGTGCATTTATTAAAAGTATGAGAGGGTCAGATCCAAATGCAGCAGTCTATTATTTAGCACGAATGATTTATGCAGGCGAAGATGTGAAGTTTATCGCTCGGCGTATTATGATTTGTGCTGCAGAAGATGTAGGAAATGCTGATCCGCAGGCATTGCTTGTTGCAGTGGCTGCTGCACAGGCAGTCGAACGGCTTGGAATGCCAGAAGGAAGGATTCCTCTTGCACAGGCAGCTATTTATGTTGCATCCGCACCAAAAAGTAATGCGTCTTATCTTGCCATTGACAAAGCACTTGATATTGTAAAAAATCAGGCGATAAAAACAGTGCCGCCTCATCTGCAGGATTGCCATTATGAGGGTGCTTCTCATTTTGGACATGGTGTTGGGTATCAGTATGCACATGATTATCCAAATCATTATGTGGAACAACAGTATTTGCCAGATGAACTAGTTGATATGAAGTTTTATGAGGCAACAGATAACGGATATGAGGCAGTAATAAAGGATCATATGGATAAACTGCGAAACGGCAAGTGATAAGCAAGTAACAAAGCGGATTGCAGCTATCCGCCTGAACATCTCAATGAATAACAATAGGAGGAAACAACATGATAGACAAAAGACTCCAGGCACTTCGCCAAAAGATGGCAAAATGCGGTATTACAATTTATATCGTGCCTACTGCAGATTTTCATGAATCGGAATATGTAGGAAAGTATTTTAAGGCAAGAGAATTTATAACAGGTTTTACAGGATCAGCAGGTACTGCAGTTATTACGATGGAAGAAGCAGGATTGTGGACCGATGGAAGATATTTTATTCAGGCAGAGGCACAGCTTGCACAGAGTGAGGTAAAATTATTCCGGATGGGAGAAGAAGGAGTTCCTACCGTAATTGAATTTATTCAAGAAAAATTAACACAGGGAGGATGCCTTGGATTTGACGGATGTGTTATCAATGCGAAGATGGGAAACCAGTTAAAAAAGATAGCGCAAGAAAAAGGAGCATCACTTTATACATCAGAAGATTTGGTTGGAAGTATATGGGAAGAACGTCCAGCGATGTCTATGGAGCCAATTTTTATATTAGAAGAAAGGTATTCGGGGGAGAATACAGAATCAAAATTAAAACGAGTTCGTAAAGAAATGGAAAAGCAGCACGCAGATGTGCATATTTTAACTTCTTTGGATGATATTGCATGGTTATTAAATATTCGTGGTAATGATATCTGTCATTTTCCAGTTGTATTATCATTTTTGGCATTAACGCAGACAGAATGTAACTTATTTGTTCATTCTGAAGTATTAACGGAACAAATCAGGCAGCAGCTCAACGCATGGGGAGTGACGATCGCTCCATATGAGGAAATTTATTCTTATGCTGGACAGTTAAAAGCTCCGCTGACAGTATGGATAGACTGTGCACGAGTCAACTTTAATATTTATAATCAGTTAAATAAAGATATTTCGGTATTCGATGAGCAAAATCCAACCGTATTTATGAAAGCCATGAAAAATCCAGTAGAATTACAAAATCTGCGAAATGCACATGTGGAAGATGGAGTTGCTTTTACAAAATTTATGTACTGGTTAAAGACAAATATTGGAAAAATTCCAATGACAGAAATTACAGCTTCTGATTATTTGGAGCAGTGTCGCAGACAGCGAAAAGGATTTCTTGATCTTAGTTTTGATACAATCGCTGCATATGAAGCAAATGGAGCGATGATGCATTATTGTGCAACAGAGGATTCTAATGCAGTATTAGAACCAAAGGGATTTTTGCTTGTAGATTCGGGTGGACATTATTATGAAGGAACGACGGATATTACAAGAACAATGGCATTAGGTTCAATTACAGAAAAACAGCGAGAACATTTTACGATTGTACTTCGTTCTAATCTGAATTTGGCAGCAGCGAAGTTTTTATACGGCTGTAATGGGCATAACTTGGATATTTTAAGCCGCGGTCCGCTTTGGGAAATTGGAATGGATTATAAATGTGGTACAGGACATGGTGTTGGATATTTGCTCAATGTACATGAGGCACCAAATGGATTCCGCTGGAAAATTGTTCCAGAGCGCAAAGACAGTGCGGTTTTTGAAGAAGGAATGGTTACAACTGATGAACCAGGTGTATATCTGGAGGGGGAATATGGAATTCGTACTGAAAATGAGTTAGTTTGCCGTAAAGCAGAAAAAAATGAATACGGACAATTTATGGAATTTGAGACGATCACATATGCACCGATTGATTTGGATGCGATTGATCCATCTTTGCTTACAAAGAGAGAAAAGAAACTGCTGAATGACTATCACCAGATGGTATATGAAAAAATTGCACCATATTTGACAGGGGAAGAACAAATTTGGTTAAAGCATTATACAAGAGCAATCTAATGAAATATAAATGTATATCAAAAAAGTTATTGTGTACAATAGTAATAAAATATGTAATGTACAAAAAAATACAACTGGATTTGAGGAAAATTTATAAAATATTGAGTAGAAAAGAAAGCTTGGTATTGCAATTGCTCATTTTTATGGTATACTACATGTAGCTACTTTCAAGTTTTGATATAACTAGAAATAGTAGTATTAAAAAACAAGACAAAAGAATAACAAGAAGGATGGCATGAAAAATAAGCCGTACATCCGAATGCAAGATACAAATAGAGAAAAAAAGAGATGATTAATCTTTAAAAAACAGGAGGACTAACTAATGGATAGAAGAAATGCATGGAAGGAATATAATGAAAAAGAACAGGAAGAGCTGTACGCACTGAATGAAAGATATAAGACATTTATTTCAGAATGCAAGACAGAACGGGAATGTGTAAAGGGAACGATTGCACTTGCAAAAGCAAAAGGTTATCGTGACTTAGATGAGATCATTGCTGCAAATGAAGTGATTGGTCCAGGAGATCGTGTATATCGCCAGCATATGGGTAAAACGATTGCATTATTTCAAATTGGTACTTCTTCGTTAGAAGAAGGTATGAACATTTTAGGAGCACATATTGATTCTCCACGCCTTGATATCAAACAAAATCCATTGTATGAGGATACAGAACTGGCATATTTGGATACACATTATTATGGTGGTATTAAAAAATATCAGTGGGTGGCACTGCCGCTTGCAATGCACGGAGTTGTCGCAAAGAAAGATGGCACACTAATTGACGTTGTAATCGGTGAGAAGGAAAGCGACCCAGTGCTTGGTATTACTGATTTGCTTCCTCATCTTGGAAAAATACAAGAAGAACGCAAAGGATCTAATATTGTAGAAGGAGAAGATTTGAATATTTTAATTGGAAGTCAGCCATTGCAAAAGACAGAAAAAGATGCAGTGAAGGCTTTGATTCTCCAAATTTTAAAGGAACAGTACAATATAGAAGAAGAAGATTTTCTGTCAGCAGAATTAGAGATGGTTCCAGCTGGAAAGGCAAGAGATTATGGCTTGGATCGCAGTATGGTAATGGGGTATGGTCAAGATGACAGAGTTTGTGCTTATACATCATTAGAAGCTCTGTTGGATACAGAAAAATCAGAACGTACAAGTGTATGCCTCTTGGTAGACAAAGAAGAAATCGGAAGCGTTGGTGCGACAGGAATGCATTCTGTATTTTTTGAAAATACAATAGCAGAAATTTTAGATCGTATGAGCTGTTACAGTGGTCTCGCAGTACGTCGCACATTACAGAATTCTCGTATGCTTTCTTCAGATGTCAGTGCAGCATTTGATCCAATTTATCCATCTGTGATGGAAAAAGTAAATGCAGCTTATTTTGGAAGGGGATTAACATTTAATAAGTTTACAGGTTCTAGAGGAAAGAGCGGTTCCAATGATGCAAATGCAGAATATATCGCTCATGTAAGAAAAGTGATGGATGACCATAAGGTTGCATTTCAGACAGCAGAGCTTGGTAAAGTAGACCAAGGCGGCGGAGGAACGATCGCATATATTTCTGCAAATTATGGAATGGAAGTAATTGACAGTGGTGTACCGGTTTTATCGATGCATGCACCGTGGGAAATTTGCAGCAAAGCAGATATTTATGAAGCAAAAAAAGGATATATGGCATTTTTGAGCGAATAAATTGATATTTCCACAGATAAGGTAGGTTTTTGCGATCGATACTGAGAGACCTTCGTCATAATAACTTCCTTAATGGCATAAAATGAATCGTGTGCAGCAGGAAGGAAATACTTCTTCCTACTGACACATGGAATAATTAAGGAACCAATTGGAAGGAGAAATACTATGACAGAAAAAACAATTGAAAATAACAAGGTGAGTGTGATTGGAAAAGTAATTTCAGAATTTACATTTAGTCACGAAGTATTTGGAGAGGGGTTTTACATATTAGAAGTAGCAGTAAATCGTCTAAGCGATCAAGCAGATATTATCCCATTAATGATCTCCGAGCGTTTGATTGATGTAAAACAGGATTATAAGGGAAGAACGATAGAGGCAATCGGACAATTTCGCTCTTATAATCGCCATGAAGGAACGAAAAATCGTCTTGTTCTATCAATATTTGTACGAGAATATTCTTTCATGGAAGAATTTACAGATTATACGAAAACAAATCAGATCTTTTTGGATGGTTTTATATGCAAAGAGCCGATTTACCGAAAGACGCCATTAGGTCGTGAAATTGCCGATTTATTAGTGGCAGTAAATCGTCCATATGGAAAATCAGACTATATTCCTTGTATTGCTTGGGGAAGAAATGCCCGTTATGCTTCTCAGTTTGAGGTTGGCAGTCGTTTGCGTATCTGGGGACGTGTACAAAGTAGAGAGTATACAAAGAAAATAAGCGAGACAGAGAATGAAAAAAGGGTAGCATATGAAGTATCTGTCAGCAAATTAGAATTTGTAGAAGAACAAGAATAATAAAAGTATGTCTTTATTTTTGAGTAAGATGCATTTTCCAATATTGGAATTATCTGGTATTGGAAAATGTATTTTTTTACGCAAAATAAGGTAGGAGAAAACACTTACATTTTTAGAGTAGTATTCAGTTATCCTTTATTTGTTTGATAATATTTGTGCTTGACATGCGATTATAAAATGTTTATACTAAAGACAATAAATAAAAAAGTAGAGGTTGCGTGATTAATGAGTAAACTGCCTGATATGTTCTGGCATAGAAGATGGCAGTGGAAAGGTGAAAACGCCGAAGGGGCAAAGTGCCAGAAGATTTGTTCCTGGGGATATGATGAATAATCATATAACTGTCATCTGATAAAAAAGATAGTTTGTCAAAAGTTTTGCCAAGACAGATAGTTAGCATATAATAATATCAGATGGGGAGCTACTTAAAGCGTATACTGCGATCTTTAAGGGCTGACCAGACTGGCAGCCCTTTTTCTATAGGATGCAGGACGAGTAATCTTCCACTTCAAGTGTGCAGAACACTAAGCAGGGGAAGCGAATGTTAAATGCCTGTTATTATGTAAAAATAGATAATAGATTTGCAGTTGCTTAAGCACTAAATTGAAGGAGGATTAATTATGGCTATTTTTAAAGGAGCTGGAGTGGCGATTGTCACACCTTTTACAGCAGATGATAAAGTGGATTATGAATCACTTGGAAAGATGATCGATTTTCAGATTGAAAATGGAACAGATGCAATTATTATTTGTGGAACAACAGGAGAATCTTCTACACTGACACATGAAGAACATGATGAATGTATTCGTTTTACTGTAGAGTATGTAGCAGGAAGAGTTCCAGTTATTGCAGGAACAGGTTCAAACAGTACAGCAGAGGCAATTCGCTTATCTACTCATGCAGAAAAAGCAGGAGCAGATGCACTTTTACTTGTTACTCCATATTATAATAAAGCAACTCAAAAAGGATTAATTGAACATTATACAAAAATTGCAAATAGCGTAACAATTCCGATTATTATGTACAATGTACCATCCAGAACAGGTGTAAACATTTTACCAGAGACAGCAGTAACATTAACAAAGAATGTAGAAAATATTGTTGCAATTAAAGAAGCAAGCGGTAATATTGGACAGATCGCAAGATTGGCAGCCCTTGCAGACGGATGTATTGATATTTATTCTGGTAATGATGATCAGATTGTACCATTATTGTCATTAGGCGGTATTGGTGTTATTTCTGTTTTATCAAATGTAGCTCCAAAATTGACACATGATATTGTTGCTTCTTATTTAGAGGGTGATGTAGAAACAAGCCGTAAATTACAGTTAGAGGTAATGGACTTAAACGATGCACTGTTTTGTGAAGTGAATCCAATTCCAGTAAAAACAGCGTTAAATATAATGGGAATGCAGGCAGGAGGACTTCGTGCTCCACTTTGCGAGATGAGCGAAGCACATAAAGAACAGCTCACAGCAGCATTAAAGAACCATCAGTTAATTTAATCATGGAGGAATAACAGATGATAAAAGTAATTATAAATGGCTGCAATGGAAAGATGGGAAAGGTGCTTCAAGAAGTAATTGCTGCAGAAGAAGAAGTGGAGATCGTTGCAGGAGTTGATATCAAACAAAATCCGGATGTTGCTTATCCGATTTTTTCTTCTGTGGCACAATGTACTTGTGAAGCAGATGTTGTAATTGATTTTACGATTGCTAAGATTGTAGATCAGTTGTTAGATGACTGTGTCCAGAAAAAAATTGCTCTTGTACTTTGTACAACTGGTTTGAGTCCAGAACAACTTAAACACGTAGAAGAAGCTTCCAAGGTAATACCAATTGTGCAGTCTTACAATATGTCACTTGGTATTAATACATTGGCAAAGGTATTGGAAAGTATCGCACCGGTGCTTGCTGATGCAGGGTTTGATATCGAAATTATCGAAAAGCACCACAACCAGAAAATTGATGCACCAAGCGGAACTGCTATTTTACTTGCAAATACAGTAAATGCAGCATTGAATAATGAATATCATTATAAATACGACCGCACAACTGAGAGAGCTGCACGAGATAAAAAAGAAATTGGAATTAGTGCAATCCGCGGTGGCACAATCGTTGGAGAACATAATGTAATATTTGCAGGACAGGATGAAGTACTGGAGTTGACACATCAGGCACATTCTAAGGCAGTATTCGCAAAGGGAGCAGTACAGGCTGCAAAATTTCTTGCAAAAAAAGAAAATGGACGCTATACGATGAGAGATGTTATTGCGTAAGTGCATACGGAAAATAAAAGAAAGGAACTCACAAGAGGTATTCCCCTTGTGAATTCCTTTTTTAATTAGGTTAATTAGCAGCAAAATCCGCCGTTGCCGCCGCAGAAGCAGCTGAGTAAAATAATCCAGATAATAATATTGCATCCGCAGTCATTATCGCCAAAATTGAAGTTACCGCAGCATCCGTTGTTGCCATTGCCGAAACCGCCGCAGCATAACAAAATTAATAATAAGAATAAGCAGTTATTTCCTCCATTATTTTCGCAAGAACAGTTACCGCAGTTTGTAGCAGCTAAATCACTCATGTTTTGATGCCTCCAGGAGTTTTTTTAATTTACAATGTATACTATGTGGGAGGGGGAAAATGTGTGCATCTTTTTTAGCCAAATTAAATAATTTTTTTTTAAATGCGTGAAGCAAATTGCAAATATCTGCGTAGCAAAATTTTGTTTTATACGGAGATATTTTTTTTGTTTTGTTTTGCGTAAAAGCGTGACTGTACTTGTTTAAATATATGTTCTGAAATAATTGCGGGATGGTTGTTTGGAATTTGAATCCAACATTCAGGAGGAAGATGGATCATTTTTTTGCTTTTATAGCTGACTTTTTTCTCTTTTCCTTGAACAAGTGTGCCTGTATAAGTCGGATTTTTTAAAATATTTTTGATAGTACTGACGCTCCATATGGGACTACTGTAAGGGGAATAAAATTTTAAGCCTTGTTGTTTTTTGTATATGGATGGAGGTGGAATATTTTCCGCAGTTAATTGACGGGCGATGGCAGTCATACCTATTCCAGATAAGTAGTTATGGTAGATTGTTCGTACAATAGTGGCTGCAGGTTCATCAATAATAATTCGATGATGATCGGCAGGATCTTTTTTGTAGCCGTAGCAGGCAAAGGAACCGATGAACTGACCATCTTGCATCTTTTTCTGAAAAACAGCTCGAATATTGTCGGAGAGGTCTTCGCAGTACCACTCATTAATTAAGCCTGTAATTTGGCGAGCCTTTTTATTTTGACGTTCCGATGTGTCTACTCCGTCAACGACTCCGATAAATCGAATTCCCCAAAGTGGAAATAAGTGATGCAGATAGCGTTCTACAAGTTCCATGTCTCGTGTGAAGCGAGACTGTGTTTTACATAAAATAACTTGAAAATATCCGGCTTTTGCATCGTTTAACATTCGCACAAATGCAGGACGGTTACGGTCAAGACCAGAATAATCTTCGTCTACATATATAGCAAAAAGCTCGTAATGATTGGTCTTTGCATAATCTAAAAGAAGGAGCTGCTGATTTTTAATACTTTCGCTCATTGTATTTGTTTTACCATCATCTTCTACAGAAAGTCGACAGTAAATTGCTGCTTTCATAGACATCACCTAAAAAATATAAGATATGATTAGTGTATGTAAAAAAAAACAATCGGTAACAAAATTTGGATGTAAAATAAAAAAATAGTCTGTTAAGAAAATATTAAAATTTTTCTTATTGCCCTTTTTTGATTTTTGGAGTATGATAATATCAAAATGTAAAAAGCAGTCCATGTTGTTGAGATCGAAGCACATTTTGTTCTCTATGACATAAATAATTTAATGATGAATAGGTGAGACAAATTGATAAAGAATAATCAGTCAGTTTTAAACCGATTGCATGTTTTGCTGGATGCAATCGTAATTCTAGTATCGTATTTTTTAGCATATTGGTTGCAGTTTTATTACTTTGGGAATGCATCCAGTTTATTCCCCTATATGGAGAAGGGAATTTGGCAGCTTTGTTTTGTAGTAATATTTTTATTCTATAATGCCGTATTTTGTTTATATCAGCCAAAACGTGTTATGGGAAGACGATTAGAGGCTTCTAATGTAATAAAAGCAAATGCACTTGGAATGGCGACTATTATTTTGATTCTTTATATATGGATGAAGAAAATTCCTTATGCGGAACATTTTTCACGTATGTTTGCATTATGGTTTGCGGTTATCAATTCGACACTGACGATTGTAGAGAGAAATTGCCTGCGTATTGGTTTAATGTTTATGAGACGGCGTGGATTTAATTTGAAGCATATTTTGCTGATTGGTTATAGCCGTGCAGCAGAAGGCTTTATTGATCGTGTTGTGGCAAATCCTCAGTGGGGGTATCAGATACGTGGTATTTTAGATGATAAGAGGGAACGAGGAGAAGAATACAAAGGAGTAAAAGTCATCGGCTCGACGGATAATCTTGATATGCTGCTTTCTTTTAATCGTTTGGATGAGATTATTATTACGTTAGGTTTGGAAGATTATAAAAATCTGGAGAATATTGTAAATAGCTGTGAGAAATCAGGGGTTCATACGAAGTTTGTTCCAGATTATAATAATATGATTCCGACAAAGCCATATACAGAGGATCTGCTTGGAATGCCTGTCATTCATATTCGTCATGTACCATTGACGAATGGGTGGAATAAATTGATTAAAAGAGTGACTGATGTAATTGGTTCAATTGGAGCGATTATTGTATTTTCTCCAGTTATGCTGGTGACGGCGATTTTGATTAAAGCAACTTCGCCAGGTCCGCTTATTTTCAAACAAGAGCGTGTAGGATTGCATAATCGGACATTCCAGATGTATAAGTTCCGTTCCATGGGAGTACAGTCAAAAAAAGAAGAGGCAAAAGGTTGGACAACAAAAAACGATCCCCGTGTTACTCCGATTGGAAAAATTATCCGCAAGACAAGTATTGACGAATTACCACAGTTATTTAACGTTTTAAAGGGGGACATGAGCCTAATCGGACCAAGACCAGAACGACCACAGTATGTAGAGAAATTTAAGGAAGAAATTCCGCGCTATATGGTAAAGCATCAAGTACGTCCCGGTATGACAGGATGGGCACAAGTGAACGGGTTCCGAGGGGATACTTCGATTCGCGGACGAATCGATCATGATTTATACTATATTGAAAACTGGACAATTGGATTTGATATTAAGATCTTAATTTTAACAGTGTTCAAAGGATTCATTAATAAAAATGCATATTAAGGAAGAGGGAACAATGGCAACGTATAAAAATACCGGAACAAGAGGAAGAAACGCAAGAGCTGCGAAAATGAGAGAAAGACGAAAAAAACAACGCCGTCGTCGCTTGATTATTATTGGAGTAGAAGTTGTATTAATGATTATTCTTGCAGGATGTTGTTATGTGGTAAGTATGATGGGGTTATTACAGCGTCATGTGACGAAAAAGTCGGATGTATATAAACCATCTTATGAGACAGCTACAGATGAAAAAGGAAATAAAATCGATTATAGTGAGGAATTGGAGAAAGGATACCGTAATATTCTTGTAATTGGTGTCGATGCAAGAGATAATGAATCACTTGCAGAGACTGGTACGAATGCTGATGTTATGATGATTGTAAGTATTAATAATGAGACAAAAGACATCAAATTAGTATCAGTATATCGTGATACGTATTTAAAAATGGCAGATGGAAACAAAGAATACGAAAAGGCAAATTACCAGATGTCAGTTGGATATGCAGAAGATGTAATGAATATGCTTAATATGAATCTTGACTTGAATATTGAAGAGTATGTAATTGTGAATTGGAGTGCTGTTGCGAAAGCAGTTGATTTGCTTGGCGGTGTCGATAATGTAGAAATTACACAAGAATTGCTTGATAAGGGACAGATTGACGGATACATTACTAGTGTAGTAGAGAATACTGGAATTCCAGGTGTTCAGTTGAAAGTGCCAGGAACTTATACATTAAGTGGTGTTCAAGCAGTGGCATATTGTCGTGTACGTTATGTCGGATATGATTATGGACGTACTCAAAGACAACGAGAAATTGTTACAAAGATGTTTGATAAATTAAAGGCTGATTTCCTCGACAAGGCAAGTGATCTTGCAAAGGCGGTGTTCCCGAATATCGCTACGAATATTCCGCTTGTTGATATATTAAGTTTGGCATCTCATGCCGCAGATTACAATATCGGTGGACAGACAGGATTCCCATTTGATAAATATGCAGAGACACAATATATTGGAAGTGTTCCGGTTTCTTATCCAGTTGTACCAGTTACGTTGGAGTCTAATGTAGAAAAGTTACATAAATATTTGTTTAATGTAAAAAAATACAATGCTACGACTAAAGTAAAAGAAATTAGTCAGTATATTGAAGATCAATCGGATATTCATGAAGGAAAAGTTCCGACAGTTGATATTGAAGAGTTAAAGAAAGAAGAAAATAACAACTAACTTTATAGTTAAACAAAAACAAAAGCTTATTCAGAACTTGGAAACTATTTTCTGAATAAGCTTTTGTAAAAGAGAGGAAATGAGATGAATGAAATTGATACAAAAAAAGCGTTGCAAGTGATTGATGAAGTCAAAAAAGTGATTATTGGAAAAGATGGCTGTATCTATAAAGTAATGGCAGCACTTTTGGCAAGAGGTCATATTTTGATTGAAGATATTCCAGGAGTAGGAAAAACAACGATGGCATTAGCATTTTCAAAAGCGATGTCATTGACGCAGAGTCGTATGCAATTTACACCAGATGTACTTCCGTCCGATGTTACAGGATATTTTATGTATGAAAATGGAAAATTTCAGTTCCATGAAGGACCCATTTTTTGCCATTTATTTTTAGCAGATGAAATTAATCGTACTTCTCCAAAGACGCAGTCCGCACTGCTCGAAGTGATGGAGGAGGGAACAGTGACAGTAGACGCGGTAACAAAACCTGTTCCAGAGCCATTTCTTGTAATGGCGACACAAAATCCAATCGGTTCTGCCGGAACACAGATGCTGCCAGAATCGCAGCTTGACCGTTTTATTGTAAAAATTAGTATGGGTTATCCATCACCCGAACAAGAAATTGCAATTATGAAAAATCGTCATATAAGCGATCCAATGGAGTCTGTTCAACCAGTTATCAGCGCAAAAGATATTATTTATATGCAGATGATCGTAGAGAAAACATATATTCACGATTTAATTTATCAGTATATTGTACAACTAATCCAGGCAACAAGAAATCATGAAATGATTCAAGTTGGAGTAAGTCCAAGAGGAACATTGGCAGTTGCTAAAATGGCAAAAGCGTATGCATTTTTGAGAGAGCGTGATTATGTTGTTCCAGATGATGTGAGTGACGTATTTAAAGATGTTGCAGTACATCGTATTGTATTAAATGCAAAAGCAAGAATTAGTAAAATGACAGCAGAACAGATTTTAGATTCGATTATAAAATCTATAAAAAAGCCAACGGCAGAAAGGTAACGCATGATTGCTAGGACAATTGTTTTTTTTATTGCGGTGTGTATTACCGTGTTTATTGTTATTATGTATCCTGGTTCTGTACCGCCAGTGATTCTTGGTTTAGAGCTATGTGTAGGAATATGCAGTCTTTTTTTTCTCATCTTGTTATTATATGGTTTTTCAGCAGCATTAGTAAAAAAAACACAAACTATATTTGCAAGAGAGACGTGGGTTGTTCCTATTACAGTAAAAAATCACTCCTTTTTACCATTAATTGGAATAAGGGTGCCTATTGCGGTAAGAAATAGTGTGAGTCAGGAAAAAACAACGAAAGACTTTTTTTTAAAATTGCCTGCAAGAAGTGAGAAAACAGTTGAATTATCCATGAAAAGTGAATATTGTGGAATATTCGATGTGATGATGTCATCATGTACAATTTATGAGCCTCTTTATTTATTTGGATGGACAAAACGAAAATGCGGAAAGTATCAACAAGTAATTTTGCCGCGATTAATTCCAATAGAAGTACAGCGTACGAATCAAAGTTTATATTCGATGACAGATTCGGATGAGTATGACAGCAGAAAACCAGGGGATGATCCATCAGAAGTACTGCGGTTTCGTGAGTATATGTTAGGAGACCGAATGTCACAAATCAATTGGAAAATGAGTGTACGTAAAGATACACTTTTTGTAAAGGAACGTTCACTTCCGCTTGGATGTGCTGCGGATATCATTGTGGACACAAGATACACAAGTGCTGCACAGGCAGATGCAGTAATTACTGCAGTTTATTCAATTTCATGGGCATTTGTTCAGCAGACATGCAGACATCGGATTTGTTGGTATGAAGAAGAACAAATAGTTAGTCATGTTGTGTCAGGGGAAGAAGAGGTAATTGAAATGATTCGGCTTCTCATGGCTGTTCCTATTCAGAAAAAAGATTGGAAAATGCAGATTTGGGAGGAACGTCAGGAAAGAAGTTATCAGCAAATTTTGTTGACGAGTCGTATCACAGTCGAAGAAGCGGATATCATTTTTGATTCACCACTCTCAAAAAAACAGATGATACTATTTATTCAAGAGGAAGACGAAGATAATAAACAATTAAAAGAACAGTATGGAGAAAACTGTTACCAAATCCATGTAAATAATATAGAAAATGAACTGTCATCAATATATCTTCAGGTATAGGGGGTGAGGTAGTGAAAGAAACAAGTGAAATCAAATTTTATGAAACTCATTCCAAATCAGAAAGGAAAGAAGCAAAGTCAAAGGTTTCTTTTCTCCTTGCTTTTTTATGCCTTTGGATGGCCTGTTTTGGTACATTTTATGGAGTTGCTGCAACATTTGGAATTATAATTCCAATGCAGCAGTATTTGGCTGTATCATTTTTGATTTGTCTGTTTTGGACAGTCATTTTCCAAATAAAACGATTGTTTGGAATCGTTTTTGTTATTTCAATTATTGCGTATTTATATGTTTTTTATGCAGTGTGGGATAGAACAACGGGCGGATTTGCACAAATTTATAATGCAGTTGCAAAGCAAATAAATGAGTATTATCAGCTGCAGTTAGGGATGGTTCATATAGAAAAAATGATGGCAGGGAATATCATTTGGACATTGAGCATTTGTTCCTTCTTTCCAGCAGGAATATTTGCTGTCGGTATTATAAAACAGAAAAAACCGATTATTGTTGCTCTTTTAGAGGCTTTCCCAATTGTACTTGCATTAATTGTAGGGCTTGTTGTGCCATTAATTCCTTCTATAGCAATGGCATTTGCATTGTTAGGAACACTTTGGCTTTCTAACTTGTCAATTAAGAAAAAGAAAGTAAAAAAATATGTGCTTATTACCGATTCTAAGTTAGAAAAGCAAACAGTGACACAGGTAAGCCTCTCATTTTTTATTGTATTTTTGCTTTCTGCTATCGGTGCCGTCGGACTTGGAAATCATATATTGGAACCCAAATTACGGACATTTGATTATATACGAGAAAATATACAAAATTCAACAATGGAAGATCTCTGGGCTGAAGTCACAGATATCGTTACAAGTAAAATCGAATGGCTTCTTCCAGGTACTTTGATTCAGTCAGGCGGTGTGAGTGGAGGAAAACTTGGCAATATCGAAGAATGGAATAACAGTAATAAAGTGCATTTAAAAGTTTATTCAAATGAAACAATCCCTCATTACGTATATTTAAAAGCATATGTAGGTTCTCATTATGAGAATAATGAGTGGAAGCCGTTGGATAATTATCCTGATTTTCCAGCCAGTGAAATTCAGTCAATGGGATGGGACATGCTAGATTCCGATCATTATGTTTATAATGGAGATGTGATACAGACAGAGATTACGGTAGATAATGTAGGAGCAAGTTCGCTCTACAGTTATGTTCCGTATTATTCAGACGTAAGAGAGTTTGAATCAAACATACCGGATGCTACAATAAAAAAACAAGGACGCAGAAGCCGAATATATCCAGCAAGAGTAGTAAATACTGCGCTGATGTTAGAAGAATCTATTTATCATTTGTCATCTTCTTCTGCGGATTGGTTGTCAGAGGAAGGTGAATTTTCTCAAAACCAATATGAATGGTATAATGATTATAATAACTGGGTATACGAACAGTATTTACAGCTTCCAGAACATGGAATAGAAAAAATTCTTGAAGACTATGGACAAGAAGCAGAAGCGGTGAAAGACAGAGAAGATATTGTTTTCATAAAGGAACGAGTACAAGAAATATTAGAAGATCATGCTGTGTATTCAACAAAAATGGGAGTCACTCCGGATGGAGAAGATTTTAATGAATATTTCTTATATGAGCAAAAAAAGGGCGTTTGTATGCATTTTGCTTCGGCGGCGACGATATTGTTCCGTATGTTTGGTGTTCCGGCACGTTATGTAGAAGGATATATTGTACCAGGGATTATAGCAGAAAAAGAAAATGAAGTGTTGGATAGCCATGCACATGCTTGGGTGGAAGTTTGGAATGGCGCAGTTGGATGGATGCCCGTTGAGGTGACGCCAGGTTATGAAAATGAGCCTACTATAGTTCCTGCACAAAGTGAAGCGGAAAAAGAGGAAAATACAGAATTCGTGAGTGAAGAGGAGTCTTCTTTTGAAGCAGAGAAATCAACTGAAATACAAAGAGAAACTGAAGCAGAAGAACAAAATAATATAGAAGAGCGTACAGAGAAATACAATAGTTGGACAATTGTCTGGAGTGTGGCAGGAGTCAGCATTATTATTGTTGTATTTCTTGTGATCATTCAAAAATGGAGATATAATAAGCTAAGACAAACATTTATTGGACCAAAACGACTGGCGATTGCAGAAATTGCAGCTGCTATGAGAAAAATTCAGGAAGTGAGCCATCAGACATGGCAGGAATGCGGAATTTCACAAGAAGAAATGGAATGGTTCCAGCAAACTGCATTAAAAGCACGTTTTAGTGAGCATCCCGTTGATAGAAAAGAGGTACAGCGAGCTGTCGATTTGTATTTGAATCTTGCAGAACAGATTTGGCAGAAAGCAGGCGTATGGGTGAAAATAAAAATCCGATGGGTGTATTGCTTGAAATAAAGTTTTTTGAGCAATGCTGAAGAAGAAAACGAAAAAAGTTTCCTTTAGGTAAGTATTGATGATTAAAAATACAGCAAAATGAGAGAAAAAGAAGCTGTTGCATTAAGATGAAATCATATATGATACAGTAATACTACTTTAGTAACATAACGATATCATGCAGGATACATTTTTATTGCAGCAGCTTCTTTTGTGATGTGATTTTGTTTGGATGAATGCGTTGAAATTTCTTACAGCAAAAGCAGAAAAATTCTTGTTGTTTGTCAAGTTTATTGGCTGATCAGTCTATTTCTGGCAGATCGCAGTGCAAGGTATGGGTGTGATAATATTAGTTATAATTTGGAATCATAATTTCTACTGTAAATAAATGATCAGTATAATGGTAACGCCAGTTTCCATTGTTTTTCATAATGACTTCTTCCATGTTTGACATGCCGATTCCATGTGGCATATGTTCACTGGAATCTTTCGTGGAGATTAATTTTCCATTCTTCTCTTTGATTTCTCCATTGAATTTGTTTTCGCAAAGAATACAGAGATGAGAATCAATCTGAGTAATGGAAAGATGAATATAGCGTTTGTCATTATCTAGCTTTTTGGATGCTGTAATTGCATTGTCGAGCAAATTGCCGAATAATGCAACAAGATCTAAATCTGTTAAAGTGAAGATTCTATCAAAGTCAATGCTTATGTCAAAATCAATATTATTTTTCTGGCAATCATCTTGTTTTGTATTTAAAATTGCTGAGATTGTCTGATTGCCAGTCATAATGACTTTCAGTGGATTTACAGTTTTCTCCGAAATTTCTGAAATAAATGAGAATGCAGATGTATAATTTCCGTCTAGTAAGTATTGCTGTAAAATAACAAGATAATTTTTAAAATCATGTCGAAGCTTCGACAGTCTGGATAATGAATCCGAAATAGCATCGTAATAATTTCGATCCATTTCATTTTTTCTTAATTGCTGTTCTAGCGCATATTGATTTTGAATAGTCAAAACAATCTTATTTACAATCCAAAGCATAACAAGTAAAATCGACACAACAAATATGACAGAAATCAAAATAATATCATCCAGCTGTAAATGTTTCGTTCCGTATAAAAATAAGTACGTCAATATAAATATCGAAGTAGCAATGACAAAGAGAACAGTATATGTCATTGGATCATAATGATTCTTACAACGAAGCTGCTTTAAACGCATGCGGCTAAGCCATATCATAAGGATAATGCTTGCAATACAAGAAACAAAAATGTCTTTGAGCGAGTAATATTCAGCATTATGATAGATAAAATTCTGATAATGGCTAGGGACAATTGCATTATGAAAATCTACAAAAAATAGCAATATTCCTATTATAAGGGATAAAACATAATGCGTTGCAATAAATTGAATACTAATCCAGATAGATTGCTTAAATTTCTGTTTTTCAATCAATTTTATATAAAAAGTAGGAATAATAATTAAAAAAATCATTCCAAATGGAAAAGCACGCAGTATGCCAAGTTGATAAAATAAAATGGCTACTTGAAAGAATAAAAAAGAAATCCGAAAATGATTTTTTAATAATTTAGAATCCATAAATAGTATAAAAGTAAAAAAGTACAGTTCATCCGCACAAATTTGAAAAATAAGATTTAAATAATTCATAGTTACCTCCCACCTGAACCTATACTAGCATAAATTTAGCGAATTAGCATCACTTTTTTGTAAATAATCCTTGATTTGTTGAGAAGCGATTTGAATCATTGTAAGCTGAACAAAACAAAGAGAAAAGGAGAAACGAGATGAAGTTTATTAGCTTAAAGCAAAATGAAATGAAAAAAACTTATGGAGGTGTTTATAATGTTCAGCTTCAACAATTAGACCGCCTCTTAATGTGGCTCTTAACTGGCTATTGGATGACGTGATTGTTCCATTTACGAGACAGCGTCGTCGTACGGATTGTGGAGTTGCCTGTATTTCTATGATTCTAAATTTTCATAATTGTGTTGTTCCGTATGAATCTCTGTGTAATATCGTAGGTGTAGATAGAAGAAGAGGAACGAATCTCGAGGAGATGGTGACGGCAATTGAGACGTTGGGATTTGAAGCAGAAGCAGTGAGGGGAGAACGGGATTGCTTTTTTAGTGATTATCCACTGCCGTGTATTGCACTTGTTGAATTTCAAAATGGGGCGGCACATTATGTAGTTGTATATGAGCGTTCGAGAGAGAAAATTGTCATCGCAGATCCTGCAGTCGGAATTATAACATTGAAGCCAGAGCAGTTTTTGGATGGAGCAAAACGCAAATGGTTTATTGCGAGGTATCGTTGGACGGGAATTTTAATTTTTGTAAAGAAACCTGCGATAATATCAAATATGCGGATGGAACAACGTGCTATAAATTTATAAAAGAAAAGGAAATGCCAGGAAAAAAATTGTATTTATCGCACATCATAAAATGTATAACTACGTTATTAGTTTATTAAACATTGAGATAAAATAAACGTGTAACAACGCAAATTTGTATGACGAATTTAACCAAATCAAGGAAGTTTCGTATTTTAAATAGGCAGAATAGGAATCAGTAGTTTGCAGTCAAGTGAATCATTTTATTTGATTGACAAATGAATAGCAAGAATGATATCCATAGTAAAGTGATTTGGAATGTCTTCTTTATAATTGTAGAGATGTGCAAAATCGGGAGAGCGGAAGGGCTAATAAAATTAGTTTTTTCTGCTCTTTTTGTATGATATTTTGTTTGGGTGGGAAAAATTAGTAAATATGGGAAGGAGAATATTATGTCGAATGTAAATTTAGAAGAATTGAAACGATACAGGGAGAGAATTGCAGAATTAGAAGATATGTTGGAGGAAGTGGAAGAACAATTAGAGGAAAGTGCAAAGGAAATAAAGCGTTTAAAAGAGGAAAATGAGTGGATGCATGATACAATTTGGGATTTGACACGTAAATTGAGAAAAATTCCCGCACAAAAAGATGAAGAAAATTAGAAAAAAGACTAGACGAAACAAAGATTTTGTGAGAAAATAGAGTAAGGTATGACAAGATTTTCACAGTCTTGACATAGACGGGGATCTTATTTAAAGTTCTCCGAAGATTTCATTGAATCGAAAGGAGTTTTTAAAATGATTTATTCACATGAAGTAGAAAAGATGTGCAAAGTTGCACAGGGCGTTAATCATGGTGCTGCTCCAATTCCAGAGGAAGCAAAGTGGGTTAAGGCAAAGGATGTTGCAGACATTTCTGGTCTGACACACGGTGTAGGCTGGTGTGCTCCTCAGCAGGGTGCATGTAAGCTGACTCTGAATGTTAAGGAAGGTATTATTCAGGAAGCTTTAGTTGAGACATTAGGATGTTCTGGTATGACTCATTCCGCAGCTATGGCATCTGAGATTTTACCAGGAAGAACAGTATTAGAAGCATTGAATACAGACTTAGTGTGTGATGCTATCAATACTGCAATGAGAGAATTATTCTTACAAATCGTTTATGGTCGTACTCAGTCTGCATTCTCCGAAGAAGGTCTTCCAATTGGTGCAGGTCTGGAAGATTTAGGTAAGGGACTTCGTTCTCAGGTTGGTACTATGTATGGTACATTGGCAAAGGGACCTCGTTACCTTGAAATGGCAGAAG
>JALFSR010000033.1 GCA_022778745.1 Clostridiales bacterium | reverse complement strand
TGCTTTTGCCGGATTGCCAAGTTTCTTTTTTGCCTCTCGTTGTTCTTTTCTTCCCATAGTAACTGCCGCCTTTGCGAATCATTTTTTCTTTCAAAGATACCATAATTTTACAAAAACGGCAGTAACTTTATAAACTTTTGTACGAATAAAAATTTACTTTACAGTGCTGAGAGATAAAAAATGTAGTATAAACCATTTATAATAATGTATCAGCATATCACAGATGAAAATGTCTTAGATATGTGTTATACTGCTCTTTTTACGGAAGGAGATATTATTTTATGATAGAAAAAACAATTTCATATATGGATTTAAGACGAATCTGCTATTCGGGGCAATGTTTCCGAATGGAGGAAATTAAACAAGATACTTTTCAAGTCATTGCATTTGGGCGGAAGTTAATGATAACGCAATGCAAAGACCAGTTTTATTTTTCATGTGGTGAAGAGGAATTTGATGAGATTTGGTATTCATATTTTGACTTAGATACGGATTATGAAAAAATACAAAACAGCGTACAAAAAGAGGATACGTATTTGACAAATGTTGCAAAAATTGGATGGGGAATCCGAATTTTACGTCAAGATCTATGGGAGATGATTATTACATTTATTATATCCCAGCAAAATAATATTCCGCGAATCCGAAAGTGTGTGCAATTGCTTTGTCAACGGTATGGAGAGAAGAAACAAGATCAGACAGGTGAGCTCTATTATGATTTTCCAACTCCAGAAGTGTTGGCAGAGGCAAAAGAGGATGATTTAAAGGCATGTAATTTAGGATATCGAAGTCGTTATATTAAGCAGACAGCAATCAGTATTGTGCGAAAAGAGATTGATTTAGAACAGATTCGACAGATGACCCATGAACAGGCAAAGAAAGAATTACTGCAGTTATATGGAGTTGGAAAAAAAGTAGCCGATTGTATTTGTCTGTTTGCACTGCATCATGTGGAAGCATTTCCGATTGATACGCATATTCGTCAAGTGTTAGATCGGGAATATCCAGATGGATTTCCATTCGAACGATATGAGAACTGTGCGGGAATTTTACAGCAATATATGTTTTATTACGAAATTAATCGAAAATAAAGACCCCAAAATTTGAAAATTCTACAAAAAATATGTTCTGATATGGAAAAAAATAGAATAAAAAAAGTAAAAATACACAAAAAACTATGATTTCTCCAGTTATTCTATTATAATTCCACTATCAAACGCAATTCTTGTGTGTTAAACTGAAGTTACAACAAACAGAGCTGAAAAGATCAACAAATAAAGATCTGTAAAAGAGAAAGGAGGATGCAAGGATTTAAGCAAAGAATGAGCGGATTGGGAATGTCTGTTTTGTTTCAATAAATCCTTGTGTAAGTTAATGAAGGGAAAGAATGCAAGAAAAAGAAGAGCATTGCTTGCAGTATTTATGGCATTTACGATGAGGGCGAGCATGGCAACTTACACACAACCAGCTATCACTCCAATGGTACAGACAGTAGATGCAAATGCAGGGATGTATGTAGTAACTCCAGAATCCAATGTTGATTTAAAAATGGATAATTATCCAGAATCTTCTTATTGGTTTCCAGAAGAACTGTTAAAGTGGAATGCAGCCGAAGATAAAGATTTAAAATATAATGTAGCGACAGTTCCGCTTGCGACTCGTGTTGACAAATCAAAATTAAAGACAGTAAATGAAACACAGAACAATGATACCAATATGCTTGCGATTTCAATTATGAATGCAAGTACAAGTGGCAACTTCCCACATGGAAGCAATAAGTTTGGATCACATACATTTAGCTATTGGCAGTATGTAGATACATTAGTATATTGGGGAGAATCTTCAGGAGAAGGATTGATTATTACCAAGTTTCGCCGTAAAGCCCCTAGCTTTCGCTATGGGGATATAAGGCGACAATTATTTTGTTTAAATCTCTGTTGCGTTAGATAATTAAGCGGATGATAGAAACTATACATGTAAATGTGGCTTTCATATCCACAGAGACTTGCTTGGTGCAATGAATATCTGCAACTCAACTGAGTATGTTGGCGATAGCAATATCAGACATACTGCATAGGGAGCTATATGCTCTGCCCTATGATGGCTAATGGCATAGCCATACCTTGCACTACGATCTACCAGAAATGGACTGGTCAGCCACTATGTAGTGGCAGGTAGCAAGAATCCCCTGCCTTTAGGTATGGAGAGTGTCAAAATTCAAATAAAGATAATGATTTATTTAACGAAATATAAATTAGATAAATTTAAAAAAAAATAATAGCCGCCTAATATTTCCATAGCGAAAGCAAGGGGATTTACAGCGAATTTTGGTAAAAAAATAAACAAAATCAATTGACTTTTTTGATTAATAATGTTATCTTGGAATTAATTATACGACTGACGGAAGTGGAATAGACCACGGGGAGTATAAGGAGCTGAAAGCCGACCGTCTGGGCATACCACTGCTTGGATTGTGCGGTTTTTTTTACTGAATCAAGAAAGTTTCTTGATTGAAGTCTACCAAAGCCTATTCAAATGAGAGGAGAATGGAAATGGAAATGTTATCATTAGAAAAAGAATTACAGAGCAATGCATATCCTGGAAGAGGAATTGTGATTGGAAAGTCTGCAGATGGAACAAAGGCAGTAGCTGCTTATTTCATTATGGGAAGAAGTGAAAACAGTCGTAACCGTGTTTTTGTAGAAGATGGTGAAGGAATTCGTACACAGGCATTTGACCCATCTAAGCTGACAGATCCAAGCTTGATTATTTACGCGCCAGTTCGTGTACTTGGAAATAAGACAATTGTAACGAATGGAGATCAGACAGATACGATTTATGAAGGTATGGATAAGCAGATGACATTTGAACAGTCTTTGCGCAGCAGAGAATTTGAGCCAGACGGTCCAAACTATACTCCTAGAATTTCCGGTGTTATGCATATTGAAAATGGAAAGTATAACTATGCAATGTCAATTTTAAAGAGTGCAAATGGTAATCCAGAAGCTTGCAATCGTTATACATTTGCATATGAAAATTGTATTGCTGGTCAGGGTCATTTCATTCACACATACAAATGTGATGGCAATCCATTGCCAAGTTTTGAAGGAGAACCAAAGCTTGTAAGTATTCCAGACGATATTGATGCATTTACAACTATGATTTGGAATAGCTTAAATGCAGATAACAAAGTATCTTTATTTGTACGTTTTATTGATATTGCAACAGGCAATTATGAGACAAAGATTATAAATAAAAATCAATAATAGACAGGAGAGATTGTTGTGAAAGAGTTAGAATTAAAATATGGATGTAATCCAAATCAGAAACCATCAAAGATTTATATGCATGATGGAAGCGAACTTCCAATTCAGGTTTTGTCTGGAAGACCAGGCTATATCAACTTTTTGGATGCATTCAATGGCTGGCAGTTAGTAAGGGAATTAAAAGAGGCAACTGGTCTTCCAGCAGCTACATCATTTAAGCATGTTTCTCCAGCAGGTGCAGCAGTTGGTCTTCCTTTGACTGATACATTGGCAAAGATTTATTGGGTAGATGATATGGGAGAATTATCTCCTCTCGCATGTGCATATGCAAGAGCAAGAGGTGCTGACCGTATGTCTTCCTTTGGCGACTTTATTTCTCTGTCTGATGTATGTGATGCAGATACTGCACGTTTGATTAAGAGAGAAGTATCCGACGGTGTAATCGCTCCAGGATATACAGACGAAGCACTTGAGATTCTAAAGTCCAAGAAAAATGGAAATTATAATGTATTGCAGATTGATCCAGAATATCGTCCAGATCCAATTGAACGTAAGCAAGTATTTGGTATTACATTTGAACAGGGAAGAAATGAACTTGCAATCAATCGTGAATTATTAGCAAATGTAGTAACAGAAAATAAAGAAATTCCAGATGAGGCAAAGATTGATTTAATTATTTCTTTAATCACATTAAAATATACACAGTCCAATTCTGTATGTTATGCAAAAGGCGGACAGGCAATCGGTATCGGTGCAGGACAGCAGTCAAGAGTTCATTGCACACGTCTTGCAGGACAGAAGGCAGATAACTGGTTTCTTCGTCAAAGTCCAAAGGTATTAAACTTACAGTTTGTAGATAAGATTCGTCGTGCCGACCGTGACAACGCAATTGATGTTTATATCGGTGATGAATATATGGATGTATTAGCAGAAGGCGAATGGCAGAAAGTATTCAAAGTAAAACCAGAAGTGTTCACAAAGGAAGAAAAACGTGCATGGTTAGATCAGATGCAAGACGTTGCACTTGGTTCTGATGCATTTTTCCCATTCGGTGACAATATTGAGCGTGCACATAAGAGCGGCGTAAAATATGTTGCACAGCCAGGAGGTTCTGTTCGTGATGATCAGGTAATTGAGACATGTAACAAATACGGTATGGCAATGGCATTTACAGGAATTCGTCTGTTCCATCATTAATTTAAATTTACTTCGCGGAAATCCCATTGCCTTTCGGTGATGGGATGGATAGCGAAAAACACGAGCACCCTAAGATGTGACCAGCTTATACTACCTTCAAAGGAAGGTGATCAAATGTTAAACAACACATGGAATGGCAAGTTCATAAAATCGAATACAGCTATTAACACCAACTAAACTTAGGAGCGTATATCCATGAATATTAAAGAATTACGCAAATCAACAGGAATGAGTCAAAGTAAGTTTGCAGCTTACTTTGGCGTTCCGGTTCGAAGTATCCAAGAATGGGAACAGGAACGGAAATCCCCACCGAATTACGTCAGCGCCATGATGGAACGCATCTGGAAACTGGAACATCCAGAAAAACCATAAGGAAAGGAGTCAGCATAGTGGAAACCGTGATCAATAGAGGCTATCAAGTCAAAATCGTACCGACTGCAGAACAAAAAACCTATTTTCTGCAGGCGTTCGGCTGCGCCCGAAAACTGTACAACCACTATGTGGATACATGTCACCATCATCATGGACTGCAGAGGCATCTTCTATGTGTCGCTGTGTGTGCAGTATACCATCCATGTCGAATCGAAAACGTCCGAGAAAATTCTTGGCTTGGATTATGCCCAGCAGGATAACGGATTCGGCATATTCCGGAACTTTCTGAAATACAAACTGGAAGAGCAGGGGAAATAGTTCGTCAAAATTGACAAATAGCTTGCCAGTTCCAATACATGCCATGTTTGCGGCTATGTAAATAATGACCTTGCGTTGACAGATCGTGAATGGATCTGCTACCCATCATGACCGGGATGAAGATGCTGCCAAAACTATCAAAGAGGCTGGTTTAGCCTTGTTAGCATGGTAATGAAGTGTCCGTTAGGACACTAGTTCCATGAAGCCAATTGCCTTTCGGTGATTGGTAGTCCACTAGGATTGTTAAATAGTTTGCATGCAAAGAATACTATTATGATAAAGTCAAGTACAGTGAATCGTATTTCTAATGTCCGCTTTATATGCAGATATTTTGGACTAACTTGTATTTTCGCATAAATAAAAGATTCTGAATGATTGAGTATCAAAAAGATAAGAAATGCAGATCATGCACGATCTTATTGGTCAGTCATTCAGAGTTTTCTTTGTATTTATGTGAAATCATACGGTAAATGAATCTACTTTCAATAAAAATAAAAAAATAGTGAAAAATACACAAAAAATAAGCCGATAATACAATAAAATAGAAACAACTTTCACATAAACAAATTGAGAATGATAAAAAATTATGCTATACTAAAAATAGTTTGAAGTAGGCAGCAAAGTGGATTAAGAATATCCGCTTGGTTAAAATAAGAAAGAGAGGATATGAAATGAGAAAAAGAAAGCAAGTAATTTGTGCACTTATGGCAGCATTAGTAGTTGGAAGTATGACAGGATGTACAAGTAATCAGACGGCGGTACCATCAGCAGAAACTCAAAATACACAGGAAGGTACAGCAGATCAGAATACAACAGAAAATAACGCAGTTGATGATCAGAACCAAGAAAATTCAAGTAAGACGATTGCAAAGATTCGCTGGCAGCATGCAGGAGATTTAGAACCTCAGCAAGGAATGACAGTAAATAAAGGTACTGCTGGTATGCTAAGTGGACGTTCGAATGGATATATTATTGTTGGAGGTGGTGCAAACTTCCCAGATGGCGGACCAGAAGTTGGTGGTGCGAAAAAGACTTATCCAGACATTTATGTATTAAAGCAGGAAGATGGTATGCTTGTTCAAGTAAATCATACGACATTAGATAGAGAAATCGGATATGGTGCTTCTATTACAACAGAAGAAGGAATTTATTATGTTGGAGGAAGCCCAACAGAAGGAAACAAAATTTTACTTGTGAAGGCAGATACCGATGGTAACGTTACAACAGAAGAAGTTGGAACACTTCCATTTACATTTTCTGATGGAATTGCAGTAAAGAAAGATAATATTATTTATATAGGAGCAGGAAAGCAAGATGGAAAGGCAACGAATCGTTTCTATGCTTTTGACCTTTCTACAAAAGAAGCAACAGAATTAGAAGCAGTGCCAGGAGAAGAGACAAGAACGCAGGTAGTGACGCAAATATTAAACGATTCCATTTATGTATTCAGCGGTGGAGATAAAGTTGCTTATACAGATGGTTATCGCTATGATTTAGAGGCAAAGAAATGGGAAAAAGTTTCTGATGTGAAGATTGGCGAAGAAGCGATCTCCCTTCTCGGTGCAAACTCTGTTAAATTAAATGACAGTACAATGTTAGTAATCGGTGGATTTAATAAAGCTGTTTATGATAATGCAGTCGCACAGATGGCAGAATTAAAAGACGAAGAACTGCAGCAGTTTAAGAATGGATACTTTGGTGCAGATCCATCCGAATTAAAGTGGAACCGTAAAATCTTAATTTATGATGCGACAGTAAATGAGTGGAGCAGCATCGGAGAAGTTCCATTTGATGCACCTTGTGGAGAAGCATTAATTTTAGATGGTGATCAAATCTATTCCATCAATGGAGAAATTAAGCCAGGAACAAGAACAAATCATATGTACTCAGGAACAATTGAGTGGGAATAATTAAATATTCCCTCAAGTAGACAATTCAAAAATAAAGTTTTTTGTGGAGCTGTTACATTAAGCTGAAATCATACATGGTATAGTAATGCAAATTTGGACATATAACTATATCTTGTAGGACTCACTTATTGCGACAGCTCCAGTTTTTATAGAGTATGGATCAACTGGGAATATGACTAAAAAATATGTTGCATAAGATGAAAAAGTATGATGAAAAGTTATACCGCCTATCACATCTGGAAGTTACATCCGGCTTATCTCCGGAAATGTTTCTGGAAGGAACACACCTTCTGGGGCGATGGCTATTTCATCTGCACGGTCGGCAATGTCAGCGAAAAATCCTTAAGGAATACATAGAAAATCAAGGGTAATTCACACATTTTTCTTGACTAGAATACGCTTGTAACGTATACTGAATATATAAGATATTTTTCTTTTCGGAGGTAAAACATAACTATTCGAGATTATTTGTCAACATTACCAGATGATGATAGGTTAGACATGAAAAAAGAAAGAAGTGAATTGTTTGAAAATTGAACGTATAAAAATACAGAATTTTAAATCAATACGTGAGTTAGAACTAAATGAGATGGATAATGCAGTCATTCTCGTTGGAAAAAATAACACAGGAAAAACGTCGATTTTAGATGCAATTTTATCGGTATCTGGGCAGTATAAGATTTCATCAAAAGACTTTTATGACTTAAATCATAATATTAAAATTGAAGTGACATTGGAGATTACAGAGGAAGATCTAATGCTATTACATCGGCAGGGACGAATTAGTAAGTATAAGCGGTTTGATATATGGAAGAAGGAATTTATGACTCGCTTACCATCTTTTCAAGATGGGCGGCTGACCTTTGTTTATGAAATAAATAAAAATGGAACGAAGCGTTATACGGACGGCGTGCGAAAAAATAATATGTATATTCCGCTTGTATTTCCTAAGATTCATTTTATTGATCATGAAAGAAATGCAGAGGAAATTCAAGAAGATATTTTGATGGCACAGAGACAGGAATCGTTGATTGGACTTCAAGAGAATCGTTGTATATTTGATCGGGCAAAGCAGTGTAAGACGTGTTTTCAATGTATTGGTTTAATTGAGAAAAAAACGCCAGCAGAACTGACAATTATGGAAGTGGCAAGATTGTTGGAGTATAAACTATATCAGTTGAATCTGAATGCATTTGCGGAAAAAGTGAATCAATGTTTTCATAAAAACAGCGGTCCTTCGCTTGATATACAGTTTGCTGTGCAATTTGCGGCGGAAGAGATTTTTCGGATTGATACAGTTGTTATAAATAAAGAACGAGAGCGAGAGGATATTTTGGATACGATGAGCGCTGGACTAAGAAGTATTTATATTCTTTCGCTTTTGGAAGCCTATATTGAGGAAGATAATCGTGTACCATGTATTATTATGATGGAAGACCCAGAAATTTATCTTCATCCGCAGCTCCAAAAAGCGGCAAGTGAAGTGTTGTATCGGCTTTCTAAGAAAAATCAGATTATTTTTTCTACACATTCTCCGACGATGATTTTCAATTTCACTTCCAAACAGATTCGGCAAGTTGTGCTTGATCAAGATTATGCGACAAGTATTAAAACAGGTGCGAATATTTCATGGATCTTGAATGATATGGGATATACGGCGAATGATTTTATGGGAGTGAATTTTGTATTTATTGTAGAGGGAAAACAAGATAAAAATCGTCTGCCGCTTTTGCTGAATCATTATTATTCAGAAGTAATGGGAGAAGACGGAAAGCTGCTTCGGATTGCAATTATTGCGACAAATAGCTGTACAAATATTAAGACATATGCGAATCTAAAGTACATGAATCAAGTTTATATAAAAGATCAGTTTCTTATGATACGAGATGGAGACGGGAAAGATGCCGAACAACTAAAAGCACAGCTTTGCGGTTATTATAAGCAGCGTGAGAAAGAAGATGTAGGAAGTCTGCCAAGAGTACAAGAAAGAAATGTATTAATTCTAAAGTATTATTCGTTTGAAAATTATTTTTTGCAGCCCGATATTATGGCGAAGATTGGAGTAATTCCATCGGAAGAAGCATTTTATGATATATTGTGGGAAAAGTATGAGCTTTACTTGAAAAAACTTACAAGTGTAAAGAATATGACGCAAAAGACTGGCATTTGTATCCGCTCAAAAGAGGACATAAAAACTCATATGGAATCTATTCGGATTTATGTAAGAGGTCATAATTTGTTTGACATTTTTTATGGTAAGTATAAAAAAGAAGGAGAAGCAGATATATTAAAGGCATATATCCAGCAAGCTCCAAGGCAATGCTTTCAAGATATTTTAGATGCAATAGACAGATTTATTTATTTTAGTGGAAGAAAAACAGAGAAATTAAGTTCAAAGTAGTATCTGCAATTGACTCATTAAATACTAGGAGATGCTCCGATTAGAAACGAAGCATCTCCTGGAATGTTTGAATTCCGCTGCAGATGGAGTCAGCAAGTTCCATGATTAAACCGAGGCGGATATTTTGCAGACGAGAAGAAATATCAAAACATTCTTCACTTACAATTCCAGTAATAGAGATTTGACCGATTTTTGGTAATGTTTTGGATACTCCAGTTCCAGGACGAATTGACCGATTGCTTAATGTAATACAGCCGACGGATTCCTTTCTTCCAACAGAGGCATCAATGGCGATTGTGAGAGGGGAATGATGCAAAGCAGATAGCCGTACTAGTGTCGGACAAAGATTTAATGCATGTACAGGCGTGGAAAGTGTCCCAAACACACGAAAGGGATATGATAGAATTTTTTCTAATTTATATCCGATTACTGGTCCAAGTGTATCGCCAAGTACACGGTCACTGCCGATACATAGAAAAAAAATAGGCATATCTGGATTGGAAATGAAATATTGCTCGGTCAGCTGCATGAGTTGACTGGCGAATACAGCAGGGGAAAATGCAGTGCCAGATCGGTGATAATAAACTTTTTGTGTTTCTAGTTGCATGAGTTCACTCCTTTGCTTTTAGTTTCTCCTGTTTATTTCGTTCCTATTCGGAAAGAAGATAGGATGCTGTTTTTTTATTCTGTATTGCGGAGTATAAGATATTTATAGAATGAGGATTGAATTGTTGTTCCATAGTATGAGAAAACGAAGAGAAACATGCATCGCTTTGTTGTCGAAATTTTTTTTGTATTCGACATCCCAAATCAACAAATTTTGTGAGATGGTTGTGATACGATAAAAGAAAAAAGATGGCGAGGTGTCGTTATGGAGAGAACAAAACTTCCCAAAAATATCCGGCAAATCGGAGATAAAGATTATATGTACCGGATTTATATTGAAGATTATGTATACACATTTATAAAAAGATTGATGAACAATAATGATCTTACAGCAAAAGCGGGTATCTTACTTGGTCAATATACAAAAGTGGATGACGCCCATTGTTATTTTATATATGGAGCAGTGACTGTCAATGAACTTTGGTCAGAGCTTGGGGAACTTCAGTTTTCAGAAGCAATATGGGAAGAAGTTCAGGAAAATCAGCAAAAATATTTTCCAAAGACAGAGATCTGCGGATGGTTTTTGCGAGGCAGTGAAGAGTACTCTCCAGATTTGATTTTATTAAAGCAAATGCATCGAAAATTATTTCATAGAGAAAGTCTTTTATATGTAAGTAAAGGGGGAGAATCTGGCATATTAGTTGGAGGAATGGAACCACCTACGGAAGTGAAAGGATATTATATTTATTACGAAAAAAATCCCCAAATGCAGCAATATATGAGCAGTCAAAATCCAGAAAAGAAAGTGGAAAATTATGTGAAAGATGAAGCTGCGCATAATTTCCGGCAAGTAATGCAAGAGAAAAAAGTACATATGCAGAGACAGCAGCAGATATTTTGGAAAAAAGCGATACTGGCAGCGGCGATTGTTCTATTTATTATTGGGATGCGGATTTGGATGAACTTAAATCGTCCTGATCAAAGTGATGGAGTGGAAGCCGGTGCAGAAGTAACACAGTTTGACACAGTCTCACCTTCTTCATCGGTGAGTTCGGTATCTGTTCCAGCAACGGAAAATGTTCCTGCTAGTTCGCAGGAATCGTCTATTGCAGATGTACTGCAGGCATCTGCTCAGAAAGAGGCAGCAGCAGCTATATCGGTACAGTCACAGGATATAAAGTATATCGTGAAACCAGGTGATACGCTAATTGGCATTTGTGTCAATAAGTATGGGACAACCCAGATGCTGCCCAAATTATGTGAATTGAATCATATTTCTAATGCAAATGAGATCTTTGTAGGACAGGAAATTGACTTGCCATGAATTCTGTGTTATTCTGAAGTCAATGTTGCGAAAAATGCGATATGGAGGAAACTATGAGTACAAAAAATGACGCAAGAGAAAGGCAGAAGCAGGTGCTTCGTAAAAATATTGTGACAGGAGGAAAAGCACCCGTACAGCCGACGAAAAAGACGGCACCTCCGATTGATTGGAGAAAATTCATTGCAGCAATTGCAGCAATGGTTATGATTGGAGTTGCGATCTTTTTATTTTTTTCATTCCGCACATATAAAGGATTTCGAGAATTATGGAAAATAGAGGCAGTGACAGGAGACACGACAGTAGTTTCAGGATTTCAGACAGGTATTTTATATGCGGCGAGAGATGGCGGTATTTATTATGATCAGAATGGAGAAAAAGTATGGTCCATTCCATACGAAATGAGTCATCCAAAGATTGTTGCGAATGAAAACTATGCATTAATTTATGATCTGCAGGGACAAGACTTTATGATTTGCAATATAGCTGGACAAGAAGGCAGTGGAAAGACGGAGATGCCGATTACAAAAGGAGATATATCCGATCAAGGTGTTGTTGTTATGGTATTAGAAGAAAAAACAGCATCTTATATTTCTTATTATCAGAAAAATGGACAAAAATTAGATGTTGATATTCGCGCACCGCTTTCTACTTACGGTTATCCATGTGATATTGCAGTTTCGCCAGATGGGCAGCAGCTAATGGTTTCTTTTTACTATATTTTAGATGAAAATGGAAAGAACGATACCGATAATATTGGAATTGGAAAGACAAAAGTTGTATTTTTTGATTTTGACACAGGAAAAGAACTTCCAGATCGTGTGATCGGTGCATTTGGAGATTTTGCAGATACAAATACAATGATTCCAGATGTACAATATATTTCATCTGATCGTGCTGTGGCGATTGGAGATAATCGAATTACATTTTTCAATACAAAAGATTCCAAGATAAGAATTTCCAAAATCAAAGATCTTAACTTTGAAAGTGGGATGATTAGTGTATTTTATAACAAGTCTAATATTGGAGTAATTACAAAAGAAGAGGATAGAAAAAAACTTACCATTTATACGATGGCAGGAAGGAAAGCCAGCAGCATGGATGTAACATTTGAATACGAAAATGCATTTTTCCAGGGAAAGAACGTTGTATTTTATAATGATACTGAATGTGCTGTTCAGACATGGAGAGGGCGAACATTGTTCCAAGGTGGATTTGACGGAATGATTCAGCGGATCCTGCCAACTCAAACCGACAAGACTTATTATATTATTTTAAATGATAAGGTGCAGAAAATTCATCTGAAATAACGTATGAAAACTAGAACTCTTTACAGCATTTGTTGTCAAAGGATTCTAGTTTTTTTATGCAAAGAAATAAGAAAGAGTGATAATAAAATGAAAATGATACCAAAAAATATAAAAATACTCTAATAATATAAAAAATAAAACACGAATTACAAAGAAAGAATTATAAAATGCTTATAAGAAGTATATAATAAAATATATGTAAATTTATGGAACATTACTATTTATAAGTAAATTTCACAATATATAATAAAAATATGGATTGTAAACGATTTCAAAAAAGGAGAAGAACTATGGATTACAGAAAAGTTGCTGAACAGATCTATGAAAAAGTAGGGAAAAAGGAAAATTTAATCTCAGCTGCTCACTGTGCGATAAGACTGCGTCTTGTAATTGCAGATAATGACAAGTGTGGCAGTGAAGCAGTAGAGGAAATTAAAGGAGTAAAAGGTGTATTTTTTGCATCAGATCAATTACAGATTATTTTTGGAACGGGAACTATACGTTCTGCCTTATGATGGCTAATGGCATAGCCACACCTTGCACTACGACCTAGCAGAAATGGACTGGTCAGCTACTATGTAGTGGCAGGTAGCAAGAATCCCCTGCCTTTAGGCATGGGGAGTGTCAACGCAACAGAATAAATAATATTTGCCTCCCTGAATTAACAAAATATATAAAAAATTAGCCACAAGTCAGATAAATGCAAATGATAACATTTATATGGATGAGCGAAAAATGAGTGATACTTAGTATAAAATAAGTATCACTCATTTTTTGTTATTAGTTAGACTTAGATATTTGCATCTTTGTATTAATTATCTTTTTTAATAAATAATGATAAAAATGAAGCAGATGCTACAATCATCATACCGATAAAGCCAACTTTTAAGACAAGTGGTTCAATATCAATATAACTTTGTTCAAATGATTTGGACTGATTGGATGCTGAATTAGAACTTTCGTTTGAAGCAGATTCTGCAGCAGGATTAGAGTTTGGAACAGATTCAGCAAGGCTAGAAGCTGTAGAATTGGAAACAGCAGTTATATCGGAAAGATCTGAGATAGAAGAGGTATCTTCCACATCGGATATATCAGCATTTAATTTTTCTGTTGATGTTGTCGGTTTATCAGATGTATTTTTTTTCTCTCCATATGGTATGATATTTTCCAAGAAATCGGCGCCCTTTTTATCAGGACCGACAGAGCTAAGATAAAGACCGAAGTCAGCACAGTTATAGCTGCCAGTGTCGGATACCTCAAAGTTTGTCCATTGCTGAGAGTCATTATATTTGAAGCCTGCTTTTGCTAGTTCTAATGCAGTTTTGCCGTTAAATTTACTTAATTTTGTTGTCCAATTCATATGAATACTGTTTGTCTTGTAAAGATGAAGGTATGTTTTAGATTGTTCCCATAGGCCATACTGATCTGCACTGGCAATATGATATGTTTTATCAGGTGCAAATTTCATAGACTGAGATACTGCTTCGGCACTTACTATATGCAGTCCGTGTCCGTATTCTCCTTGTAAATCATGACCAAGAACGACTAACGGTTTAAAACGGCGAATTTGAGTTACGACATATTCCAACACTGCATCATAGTCATAACGGCTGGATGGAGTAACATGTCCAGAAGTAAGTTTATCTTCAAATTTTCCCATAACGGGATAATTACGGAGTCCCATTGCCCAAAGTGCGTCTAATTTTTCATGTTCTCGATATACTTCGTCTGGATAGTGACGAACAATATAGGAAACTTGAACTTTTCTACCAAGTTCTCCTGCGTAATAAGGAATGGTGCCGCCGAATACAAGACTTTCATCCCCTGCATGTGTTGGGAATAATAAAATGTCAGCTGTCTCACAAGGTGGGAGCCATGTCTGAACATTTGATGGAATATCCCCTTCACCAAATAGTTGAATCTCACATAAAATAGCTCCATCTGTCGGAATAGTCATTGTGATTGTTGGAGATGGCTGCTCTACCTTGACATACTCATGAAGCATTTCATATTGACCATAGGTAGTTACCTTTTCGCCTGATTTAAGTGTCCATCCATTGGCAGGCTTATTCCAAAATAAATATAATCCATAAATTGGAGAAGAAGATTGAATGGTAACTGTTGTATTCGCTCGAAGCTCCAACTTGCTTGCATAATCGATATCATTTAATATATGACCGTCTTCTCCTGTGCTGACCTGAATTGTTGCCTTTAGATCTGGTGCAGTTTGTGCATATGCAGTGTCAGGAGAAAATAAGCAATAAATGGAAATAACAAATAGTCCAATAAAAACAGGAATATGGCTGCATTTACTATATTGTGATGCAAAAAATGTAAAAATGATTTTAGAAGAATCTACTATGTTTGTTTTGAAAAAGTTTAGGCTGCTCATAAAAAAACTCCTCTTTTTTGTAAGATCAACCCAGTCAATGCAAAACAGTCTATACACTAGGCATTGCGGGTGTTAATAACTAAGTCTATTGTATCATTGAATAAGAAAGAACTCAATCAAATTCTATACAAAAAGTGAGGATTTCATTATATTAACATCTGTCTGTATAAATAATTAAGAAAAGTCCATTTCCAATCCAATGGGGCAGTGATCGCTTCCAGTAATTTCTGGATAAATATAAGTTGTTTGAATTTGATCTTTTGCATTTTCTGATACAACAAAATAGTCAATACGCCAACCGATGTTCCGTTCTCGTGCCTGGAAACGGTAAGACCACCAGCTGTAATGTCCTGGTTCATCTGGGTGCTGAAAGCGGAATGTGTCGATAAAGCCAGCATTTAATAATTCGGTAAATTTTCCACGTTCTTCATAAGTGAATCCCGCATTTCCAATATTTGATCTTGGATTTTTTAAGTCAAGTTCTTCGTGAGCAACATTTAAGTCTCCGCAGAGAACTACAGGTTTTGTCTTCTTTAATTCATTCAAATAGCCACGAAGGCAGTCTTCAAATTCCATACGATAATCAAGACGTGTAAGTTCTCTTTTGACATTTGGACTATAGCAGTTAATAAGATAAAAGTTTGGATATTCTAATGTAAGAACACGACCTTCATCATCATAAGAACCGTAAATGCCAGTTGAGACAGCGATTGGCTCTTTTTTTGCAAAAATCACAGTTCCAGAGTATCCTTTTCTCTGTGCAGAGTTCCAGTATTGATAATATCCAGGCGTTTCAATAACAGCTTGTCCAGGCTGCATTTTACTCTCTTGAATACAGAAAAAATCAACATCCACATCTTGAAAAAAATCAAAAAATCCTTTTGTAATGCAGGCACGAAGTCCATTAACATTCCATGATACAAATTTCATAAATTAAATCCTTTCCAAAATAGAAGTTTTTTTTAGTATAGCATAAAACTTTATTTTTTGTATAGGTTCTTTACATTCTTCAAGGGGTATTATAAAATAAATGCAGCGAAGCAGATTTGAAATATCTGATTTATCGCAGAAAATAATTAGGAGAAGAAAGAGAAAAATGAAGACACAATATAGGGGGAAAAAACAGCATGGAAGAGTGATGCGATGGATTGCAGCAGTTGTGATAGTTGTCTTATTCTATCTTGGTATTGGTGCGGTGGCACCTTTTTTTGGATATGAATCAATGGAATCTGATTATAAATTTGAAGTGCAGAGATTTTATCAAGATGATCCAGGGGTTGATCGTGCGATGCTGATGGAGACGAACAGGAGTGCATGGGAGGAGCGAATTCGATTGTTTCATCAGGCAAAGAAGCGAATTATTTTATCGACATTTGACATGCGTGAAGGAGAGAGTACGAAAGATTTGCTCGCAGTGTTATTGCAAAAAGCAGACGAAGGGGTTTTTATTCAGATTTTAGTTGATGGAGTCAGTGGAATGATTCGGATGGAAGGAAAAGATTTGTTTTATGCAATATCTTCTCATCCAAATATAGAAATCAAAATTTATAATCCGTTAAATTTGCTCGAGCCGTGGAAAACGCAGGGAAGAATGCATGACAAATATGTGATTGTAGATAATCTTGCCTATATATTGGGCGGAAGAAATACAATGGATTATTTTATTGGGGATTATGAGACGGATGGAAAAAGTTACGACAGAGAAGTGTTTGTGTATAATACAAAATTTCAGAGTCCAGATGCAGCAGAGAGTTCTTTGTTTGAGATAGAAGCATATTTCCATGCAATGTGGGAAAAAGAAGAATGTCGATATTTTCATGAAGATAATACCTTACAGGAAAAAGATGGGGTGAAACAGGCTCGTCAGATGTTAAGACAGCGATATAGTGAGATTTTGGCATCGGTTCCGCAGCTTTGTCAGCCATTTGATTATGAAACAGTTACCGTTGAGACAAATCAAATCGTATTAATGCATAATCCAACGGGGATGTATGAAAAACAGCCGACAGTGTTTTATGAACTGACAGAATTAATGAAGCAGGCAAAAGAACGTGTGCTGATTCATACACCATATATTGTGTGTAATTCATGGATGTATGAAAGGCTGAAAGAAGTAAAAGAAGCAGTTGGGACTGTGACAATGATGATTAACGCAGTGGAAAATGGGGATAACGTGATGGCTTCTAGTGATTATTTGTGGAATAAGAAGAATGTAGTCGAGACGGGAATTCAAATTTATGAGTATAATGGTGGGATTTCGTATCATGGAAAGTCGATGGTAGTTGATGATTTAGCAATCGTAGGTTCTTACAATATGGATTTGCGAAGTACTTATGTTGATACTGAGCTGATGCTTGCGGTGCAAAGCCGAGAACTTTCTGATCAGTTAGTACAAAATATGCGTACATTGGAACATGATTCTAAAAAAGTGCTGAACGCAGATGAATATGAAGTGCCAGAACATTTGACTGTCACAAAATTACCAGTTTGGAAACAGCTATTGCTTCGTGTAATAGGAATTATCATGCAGCCACAGCCATTAAGAATACTAGTGTAATTGAACGCAGAATGAGAACTTTTTCTATTTCAAGTGTGCAGAACAAAAAATATGCTGCAAATATATAGCTGTGAATCATTGCGTATAAGTACGCTCTGATCCACAGCTATTGTACGTTGTTAATCTTCGTCTTCTTGCGTCACTTCTATTTGGAGATAATCAAAGTCAATTTCGTCGATAAAATTGTCTTTGTAAAATCGTGTTCGAGAAGTTCTTTGAAATTCTTCAATATTAGAATCTAGCCAAATTGGAACACTCAAGTCAAAATCGTGACAGATCGTATCAAGTGCTGCAAATATTTTTTTTGTACGGGTGATGAAAGGATCATCATTGCATATCGTACTGTCTGCCAAAATACGATTATTAGAGATTAATTTTCCACAAAGATGAAACATAAATTTTCCTTCTTTCTTTATTATTATACTCCGAATTCAGGTATTTCCTATTGTTGGATAGCTTTGAATTAGGATTTTCATTATTCCATCATTTTATTTTCCTGTTTTGTTTGTGTGGTTAGCCATCCTGTGGTTTTCTTGTAATATAGTATCAAAAATTTAGAATAGTGTAAATATCTGACATCAAAGTATTTTAAATTTACTGCTCTGTTGATTGCAGTCATATTTACCTGTCTATTTCTTATTTTGCAAAAAAGATTGAACATGAAAAACAGATGTGGTAAAATTCCTTTAGTTTCTGCGAAGGCATAAGACGAACATTTTTGCTTGCCGTTGGTTGTAAACTAGTGAAACATATACTGTGATTTTTCTAAATTAGTGAAACATATATTGTGATTTTCTTAGTTTTTATACTCATATTTCGATTCATGATTAAGGAGTGCACATGGATATTAGAATGATAGGAATTGATTATGAACGATTTTCTCTTGAAGAACGAGAAATTTTTTCATGTACGAAACAAAAAATAATAAATATATTAAAACAAATACAGTCATATCATATATGCAGTGGTTGTATTATTATTGCTACTTGTAATAGGACGGAGCTGTATTTTAGTGGATTTGAGGAAAATGAAACGGGCTATGAGAGCTTTTGCCAAGCATTATGGGACACGGGGCAGTACAATGAGAGTGACCGATTGCATTGGAGGCAGTTGGGTCAGAGAGTCGTTTGCCGTGATAATAGAGAAGCAGTTTCGCATTTGCTTGAAGTTACTGCGGGAATGCGTTCGCGTGTATTTGGAGAGGATCAGATTATTACACAAGTGAAATGTGCATTGGAGCTTGCAAGAGAGGCACGAACGACTGACGGCGTATTGGAGCGGCTGTTTCAAATGGCTGTCACGGCAGGAAAACGAGTGCGGACGAAAGTACATTTGACTGGGGTGAAGACATCAGTTGTGGAGCAGATGCTGCTGCGAGGGAAGCAGTGGATAGAAGAACGTCATGCTGATTGGGGGAAAAAAGCGTTTGAGTCTATTCCAGTTCTTGTCATTGGTAATGGAGAAATTGGAAGACTTGCAGCAGCGCGATTGATGGAACAAGGTGCAGATGTAACGATGACCGTGCGTCACTATAAAACAAGAGAAGTGACGATTCCTGTCGGATGTAAAATTATTGATTATCGAGATCGATATGCATTTGTCAATCGTATGGCAATGGTTGTCAGTGCAACGACAAGTCCGCATTATACGTTATTATGGGAAGAAGGACTGAATGAACAAGGCGAGCAGACGATTTTTTGCGATGGAAAGGAACGAATTTTGTTTGATATGGCAGTGCCAAGAGATATCTCGCCGCAGTTTGGACAGCTTTCTCATCTGACACTTTATAATATTGACGACCTTGGCGGTATGTCCGTGGATGAAAATCATAATGAGGCAGTGCGAGAAGCGATGCATATTTTAAAAGAATATGAAGAAGAGTATGAGGCATGGCTTCAGTTTCGAGACTATATTCCTGCTATCCAAGAAATTGAAACGTATTGTGCAGAAGATATTTTTAAACGAGTAGAGAAATCGTTAAAACGTATCGTAAATGATGAGATGGCGAGAAAAGAATTGGAACAGGTAATTGAGACGGCGGCGAAGAAAGTAGTTGGAAATATGATGTATGATATGAAAAATCAGCTGAGAATGGATGAGTGGGAAAACTATATGGAAATGATTCAGCGAATTATGCGTGCGAGAGAAAATTAGATTAAAAAATGTGATTCAGCATTGCAAGTTTTTATTACTATTTGTACTGTGTTTTAGACAGAATTAGACAGAAAGGGCAGCAGAAAGATGCAGGAACAATTATACTTTCCAGTATTTGTGGATTTAAAAGGGAAAAAAATAGTCATTGTTGGAGGGGGATCAGTTGCGGCGAGGCG
>JALFSR010000031.1 GCA_022778745.1 Clostridiales bacterium | reverse complement strand
TATTCTAAGCCTTCTCAGATCATTAAATTTGCAGGAGTAGCACCATATCACTATGAATCGAGTCAATACAACGCCCAACATACTGGCATAACCAAGAAGGGATCTAAGTATCTTAGAAAGACTTTGTATCAAATCATACTGCCTGTAATTAACAATAATCCTGTATTCAAGAAATACTATCGATTGAAGATATCTCAAGGTAAAGGACACCGTTGTGCTCAAGGTCACTGCATTAGAAAGCTGCTTAGAATCATTTATCATTTACTAGAAACAGGACAATCATTTAATCCTGCATTATTAAGATAAGACAAATACATCTAAAGCATCTAAACTTTTAAAAAACTACATTTTAAAAGTTCTTTTCGTCATGCCTAAATTTAATCCAATATTCACATTTTCAAAGATCGATTTAAATCTAACTAAAAAATCTAGTTATTTTATATTTTCAAACTTTTTCATAAAAAATACTTGAATTTTATATAGTTAGCTCTCATCACTGAAGTGATGAGATTCTTGGGAACAGGTTTCTATTGAAACCTTTCTTACCAAGCTATCCCCGCAGTTCCTGCGGTTCTTTTTTTTGATTAATTTGCTAATATGCCTTGCATCAATATATTGATGGATGCATTTATATCTCTGTCATGTTCTGCATGGCATTTTGGACATGTCCATTCTCTTACTTTTAAATCTTTTGTTCCTTCATTCTTATATCCGCAACAATGACAGGTCTGACTGCTCGCATAGAATGTATCCACTTTCTTGATCACCTTTCCATACCACTGGGCTTTATATTCTAGCTGTGTTGTAAACTTTGACCAGGATACATCCGATATAGACTGGGCTAGATTGTGGTTTTTAAGCATGTTGTCGACTTTTAAGTCTTCAATGCAGATAATGTCATATTCTCTAATGATTCTTGTAGATAGTTTGTTGATAAAATCCATTCTTTGATTCGCTATCTTTTCATGAAGTCTTGCGATTTTGATTCTGTTTTTGATCCAGTTGCGGCCGCCCTTTGTTTTTCGTGACTGCTGCTTCTGTAGCTTTTTCAGTTTCTCAATCGACTTCTTCAGATATTTTGGATTTTCTACCTTTTCTCCATTACTCAATATGATAAAATCCTTGATACCTAGATCTATACCTGTTTCATTGTATGTTAGTGGAAATAAGACTTCTTCTACATCCGTATAACATAATGAAACATAATACTTTCCACTTGGTACTTGTGATACCGTTGCACTCAATAGTCTTCCCTTTGGCGTTCGTGTTTTCTTTATCTTTACTAGACCAATCTTAGTGTTGATTACCAAATTAATTGCTAACACAGTATTCAAATTAAATTGTACACATAATTAGGTAACTTTAAATTGTTTATACATATATATTCATATTAAATGTGAAACCCCATCATAAAAAAATGGATACTCAATTTAGAATATCCATTTGGTGTTGATATAAATATTTTAAGGCGTATGAAATTGAGCAGGCGCTCTTTTCACATGGTAATTTCTTATAGATTTTTTGACTGTTTTTTTGTGTTTCGTGCAAATTATCCAGTTCAACTTGGAGTGAGTTCACAAAATATGATTCATCTTCACATTCCATGAATTCATTTATTTCAATTCCTAACAGCCATTTTAGATTGTCTTTTACTAAATGGCATAGATAAGTATGTTCTAAGTTAACGCTATCTTCAACAGTTACTTTAAAATCAACACTTCCTTCAAAATGCACTTCTTTTAATTCGGCAATTTCACTTTTTCTTGATGCGGATCCTGTTTCATATACGATCATTTGGTTTGTTTCTAATATCATTCTATTGACCTCTAACTCAATTCATTGTCGTTTACGGCATCCATTACAGTTTCCATACTGATTATCATTTCCTGCTTCTGCTCACCAATCAATAAACTTTTATTACAGATTTGATTGATCATTCGAGGAATACCATTCGATGCGTTGATAATTGCATTTAGTGCATTATTATCGAACACTTCCTGATGACATCCCACACCATCTAATTTTTCTTTTATATAACGTTTTGCCTCTTCTTCATTTAGATTTTCTAAATTGTGTGACATGATTATACGCTGCCTTAATGGTTCATGGCTTGATAAGCGCAGCTGATTGTTTAACTGTGGCAATCCAACCAGTAATACGACTGCATAATCTTTTGAATCCATTTCAAAATTGAACAGTATTTTTAAATCATTCAAGATTCCGCTTTTCATATAATTGGCTTCATCAAATATAAATACAGGTGTAATCCTTTTTTCACGTTTGTATTTTTCTATAATTGTCTGAATGGCTCGGAAATTGTCGACTTTTTTATAGTATGGTTCGATTCCAAGATTCAATGCCATCTGTCTGTAGAATTCTATAACAGTAACTGTAGACAGTGATATATATACTACCTTATAGGCGGCAGGATTCAATTCGTTTGCCCATTGTCTTACGCTTGTTGTCTTGCCTCGGCCTGCACCTCCTGTCAATACGCCAAAGCCTTTTGTCTGCAGAAGATAATTCAATCTGAATTTCACTTCTTTATATTCATTTGTTTCTACTAAAACATCTTTTCCATTTTTTATAAATGGATTGATTTCCAATCCATATCTTCCTGTATAATTCATTATTGCCCTCCCAGCTCACTAAGCTTCAGTTTATGTCGATGCATCGTTGCATTTTTATTTTTATCCAACAATTGAATAGGTTCCAACTCTTTTGAAATAGAATCAACCACATATACTTTTTTCAAATCTGGTGAATAACGAATCAATAGTTTCTGTCCCTGATATTTATAGTTTACTTCATATTCCTTTTCGTCAATTACGATCACACTGTCATTAGATACTTTACGTTCGATTTCAAGTAAAAAGCTGCGTTCAACCTCCTGATCAGACATTCTAATAATCAATGTACTTTCTGAAAAGAAACGTTCCATCGGTGATTTTCCATTCAATGATGAATGAATGCGTTGATTATATTCCTGTACATAGGCAAACAATGATTTTCTTAATTCTTCAATATCTTTAAAATCATTCATACAAAGCTGTGACATCCACTGATCTTTCAGAGTTCGAAACCAGCGCTCAATTTTCGCCTTTCCAGTTGGAGTTCGAGCAGGATTATAATGAATGATTGTTCCAATTCGTGCTGCCAGAAGGTTCATCTGACTGCTTCTGTAGTTGGCTCCATTATCAAAGTTGAATTTTTTTGGCTTTCCATATTTAATGACCGCTCCACGAATCACACTCATCAGATTCACAAAATTATCGTTAAAGAATATATCGATTCCGACAATCATACGACTTGCATCATCTATAAGTGCAATAATATAAGTCCTCTGCTTCTTTCCGTCTACTTTTAGATAAGGACCTACACTTGAATCTCCACACCACACTTCGTTTATATGTTCACATTCGTATCGCCTCATATCTTTTATAGGTGTGATTCCTTTTGAATCCTTATATTTCTGCACAAATCGATTTACTGTAGACAAAGAAACATCTTTTTTTACGATTGTATTTGTGTCAAGAAGTCTCTGGTAGACTATCGTAGCTGGAAGTTTTGGGTATTCAGACAATATATAAATAATTTGATTTTGAACATCCCCATCTAGCTTACGATATTGATTAGAATCATTTCGTGGCTTTGGGATCAATCCATCAAATCCGAATTTTAAATACCGGTTATACCACCTTCTTACTGTATGAGGGTGCACCCCAGCCTTTGAACCTGCATCTCGAAAGAAATCACTTTTTGATTTGTACTTATCTATATTTCCAGATACAAATGGTGCAATAAATCCATACCTTTTTAAAGCTATTTCCTGTGCTGTTTTATGATCCATTATAAATTTTCCTCCTTACAGCGACATAATATACAAGGAAACGACATAATTCCTCACACCTTATGTGGAGAGGGATAAAAAAATATTTCTAGTGCATTTAATCTGCATAAACTGTAATGAAAAAAATTTAAAACAGCTCTTAAAAAGATCAGGATTCAATCTCATACGTTCAGACATCAGTCGCTCTTTCCAGTACTTTTGAAACTGGGACCGAATATAATAATACGAATATTCATTAATTCCTTCATTCCATTCTATCCAGTCAATGAATTTATTAAGAAAGTTTGATTGAAGAGCTTTTAGATGAACTTCCAAAGCATATTGAGAATAAGGAACGATAAAATACAAAAGCACTGCATGAGTGGATTTACAACTCATACATTTAACACGAAGAATCCGCAAAGTGACTGAATGTTTTCTGTATTTAACTTTACGAGTATAATAGCCATGTTTTTGAAAATCATGATGTTTACATTTAGGACATATTAAGGAATACAGATTTAAAGTGTCTGTGAATTTTTTATACGATTCAGCATCTACCTGGTTGACGTTAGCCTTATAAACAGTTATCATAATCTTGTTCGTAAGAGCGGAGAGTAAAAAGAACTCATTGGCGTGCGTTGGTTTTACTCTCTTTTCTTTTTCTCACTTTCTATAGAAAATATTATAAAAGTCATAACAC
>JALFSR010000004.1 GCA_022778745.1 Clostridiales bacterium | reverse complement strand
CCCCAGCTTATAGCATGATATACCCCCTGCTTCGTATTCACGAATAATTTTTCTCTTAAACTCCTCATCATATTTTTTCCTGGACATAGAAATGCTCCTTACATAGTAGATTTTTAATATTTCATGTGTCTACTATATAGGGAGCATATCATGTGAGAGACTTCGGTGGAGTTTTAGAACAAGAAGAATTAGAGGACGGTGTAAAACCGCCTGAGCAGCCTCGTGAATGGAATTTCATCCGTTTTGGTTCTAGAGCAAAAGGAACCTTAACAAAAAATGCAGATGGTACACTTCGCATTAACGAACCAGGAGGAAAAATCGCAGACAGTGAAGACGGAATGTCTCTTTACTATACTGTTTTAGATGCAAAATCAGAAAACTTTACTTTGACTGCTACGTTCACAGTAACTGGCGGTGACTTTAATAAAGGTACATATGGCGATAATCAGACTGGATTTGGTGTCATTGCACTCGATGCAATCGCACAGAATGATGGACAGTTCGATGCTCGTTACTTCAATTCTGCATCTGCATGTGTTGCAAAGTTCGTTGATAAAGAACAAGGAAAGACTGGATATCGAATTGCCGGCGGAAAATTAATTACTGGATATACTGATCCAACTGGTACAACCGATGCTGATGAAAATAATCTCAGAAATATGAACAATAAAAATGCATTTGACTGGAATATGGATCCAAATTTAACAGATGACCGTCAATATACATTAACACTTAGAAAATCTAATACTGGTTACCATGCTATTTTAAATAATGACGTTGATAATCAGATTATTTTCTGGCATCCAGAATCATTAATGGTACAAGATCCAGATCATATTTATGTTGGATTCTTTGCAGGAAGAAAGATTCAGGTTGATATTTCTGACATTAAGATGACTACAATCTCCCCAGAAGACGATGAGCCAGCGATTCCAGAACCAATCGAAAAAATTAATGCAAATATTACAATTAATACCCCATCTACGATCGGTGTGTCCGACTATCCATTCCAGTTTATTTCTAATGTAGATGGAACAATCACAGTAACCGATGATAAGGGAATGCAATGGATGGATGAATCTGCTGTCACTGCAAACAATTATTTGAATGAACTATTCCAAGTTTAGGAAGGAAAAACACTAATCACTGTGACATTTACCCCATCCTCTACAGTGGAAAATTTAGCTTCTTATGAGCCAATTACAAAAACAGTATCTGTTACTTATCAGTCTGTAAATGCAGATACAATCTATGTATCTCCAGAAGGTAAAACAGACGCATCTGGAACAAAAGAAGATCCAATGGATGTTTATACAGCAGTTGCCTATGCCCATCCTGGACAAAAAATCGTTATGCTAGAGGGTACTTACACATTTACAAAAGGTATCACAGTAGAACGTGGTCACAATGGAACAGAAGACGCTCCTATTATTTGGACAGCAGATGAAGATGCTCATGTAACCATTGATTTATCTCATTCAACTGGCGGTATTAATCTAAGTGCAAACTACTGGACATATTCTTGAAAACAGTATTTCTTTCAATAACTATGCAAAAGGTATTACAAATAACAGCTGTCCAGACGATATTATTATTAATTGTACCTCTTACGCAAATGCTACACAGGAAGAAAACCGTGTAGAAAATATCTCTCTTTATACAAATGCAAAGGTCACCAATTATCAAGTTTCTGGTTTGATCTCTTCTATGTCATCTGCCCATATTGCAAATAAGAGAGAGGTGAAAGGACAGGAATCATTAGACAGCGAAACAAATTATTTCTTTGACGGAACACAGTCTGTAAACAGTGTCGGAGCTGTATTTGTCCCAGAAGAAATGTTTGTATCCACTGACGTAACAATCGTACCGACATTGACAAAATACGGTATTGACATGCATGGATTACTCGAATTAAACGATAAAGCTCCAAAAAATGCAGGTGCTATATTGAAGCTTGAATCTCCAAAACCAACTGCTCCTTCTGTTGTTTACTCCACTCATGTACAGAACACAGGCTTGACAAGATGGACAGAAAATGGAAAAACTTCTGGAAGCACTGGCAAAGGTTTTCGCTTGGAAGCAATCCAGATCCGATTAATTCGTAAATAAAAGAATAAAAAAAGAAATAGGCAGTGCCCTATCAGCGATTTCACAAGGGAATCATCTGATAGGGCACTGCCTCCTCTTCCATTACTCAAGGATCTTTTTATCCTTCAATTGAAATATGTCTCTTCTCTTCTACTTTTGCTGGGTCAACCTTTGGAATAGTAAGATAAAGCACACCATCCTCAAATTTTGCCTTAATATCTTCATGCTTTACATCTTCGCCGATATAAAAGCTTCTGGAACAGCTTCCGCTATAACGCTCTCTGCGGATATAATTTTCTTTTTCTTTCTTTTCTTCTGCTTCAGCATTCTTTACTGCCTTTACTGTTAAATATCCATTTTCCAGTTCCAGACTCAGTTGTTCTTTTTTATATCCAGGAAGTTCTACATGAACTTCATATGCCTGCTCAGTCTCTTTTACATCTGTCTTCATGATATTCTTTTCTATTTTCTTTACAGCATTTCTGCGTTCTCTTTCCCAAGGGAAGTCCATCATCTCATCAAATAAATTTTCTCCAAAAATACTAGGCATTAACATAAGTCATTCCTCCATTTCATTTATAAAACATTTATTATTATTTGTTGTTTGCAATTCATTTATTAACTAGAATGAATACTTCTTAATGTCAATACAGACATTGTTCTTTCAGAAACAAACTTACTGTTTCTTTTTTCATTCTGTTCTTCTCTTTTGTTCTATATGTAATATAACACTCATTGTTAGCACTGTCAATAGGTGAGTGCTAATTTTTTTGTGAAAAAATTGTGAACTCTTAACTTTGCACTTGTGCCAACAAAGGTGCCCTTATTACTTTCCAGGAGTTTGACATTGCTTGCTGCCTATATTATACTACTTTCGGCACTTAAACCATGCCTTCATCGTATCTAGTACCTGAATTAACTGTTGTTCATTGATAATATATGGAACCATTGCATACATATAGTTTAAGAATGGACGACTAAATACACCATGCTCATAAGCAAATTGCTGGAATCCATTTAAGACATTGGAATCATACACTTCAATACAGACACATCCGCCCATCATACGTACTTCCTTAATTCTTGGATCAAAAAATCCTTCCATTTCTCGTCTTGTAATCTCGGCAATTTTTTGAATTTTGGACATATAATCTTCTTGTTCAAACAGTTCAATCGCCTTATACGCCACACTACATGCTAATGCATTTCCCATAAAGGTAGGTCCATGCATAAGGGCTTTATTAGGATCTTCACTGTAAAATCCGTCATATACTTTATGATTGGCTACTGTAACTGCATGTCCAATATACCCTCCTGTCAATGCCTTGCCCAGTACAAGAATATCAGGCAAAACCAAGTCTGCAACAAATCGGTTGCCCGTGCGTCCGAATCCAGTTGCCACTTCATCAAAAATCAATAAAATTCCATATTGGTCACAAAGCTCTCTTGCACGCTTCAAAAAAGAAATATCATACATACGCATGCCGCCTGCACCTTGTAATAATGGCTCTACAATAAAGCAATTCAATTGTTCATGATAATTAGCAAACACTTCTTCCATAGCTGAAATTTCAGTTGGAATATGAATGACATGCTTTTTTTCGCCAAATGCTTCCAATATAAAATGATAGTCTTCATCATCTCCAACTTCCATCGCTTTAAATGTATCTCCATGATAAGCATGCTTCAGTGCCAACACCTTTGTCCGTTGTGTCTCGCCACGGTTTACAAAATATTGTAATGCCATTTTTAAACTGACTTCCACAGCAACGCTTCCAGAATCTGAAAAAAAGCAGTAGTCTAAATCTCCTGGAAGCCACTGTTGTAACTTTTCTGAAAGTTTTAATACTGGCTCATGAGTCAATCCTCCTAACATAACATGTGCAAAATTATCGACTTGGGATTTTATTGCTTCATTTAATGCTAGATGCTTATAACCATGGATTACACTCCACCAGGAAGAAACGGAATCAATTAACTTTTGATCCTCCGTATATAAATAAACGCCATTTGCATCTATAATTTTATACGGCATTTTCATTGTTTTCATTTGTTGATAAGGATACCAAATCATCGTTTTTACCTAACCCTTTTCTACAAGATTTTTTGTCATTTACCTTTTTATTTTCTGTTGATTAGTCTTATATGCTTTCGAGCGTATTGGGAAGTGGACGTACATAAGAATCTCACGTGCTTTAACTGTGAGAGTATCAGTCATACAGTGCTGTCAACCGATCAATATCCATATCAAGTTCTGTACTTCCATCTTCCACACATGCAAGTACCTCTAGTCCTGTCAGATATTCACACATATTTCGATTATCTTCCTCCATGACATCCCCTGGATGGAAGTGATTGAATACAATTCCTTTGATTGGAATTTTTCTGGCACGCATATACTCTACCGTCAACACTACATCATTGATCGTACCAAGTCCTGCATTCGCAACAATCAGACAAGAAAGATTCAGCTGCTGAATAATATCTTCCAATTGAATTTTTTCCTCATCAAAACAAATTGGACAAAGAATCCCCCCGCTGCCTTCCATTGTGACATAATCGTACTTGCTGCACACACGCTGAAACCCTTCTTCTACCACTCTCATCTGTACAGGATTTCCCTCCAGACGAGAAGCTAAATGTGGAGAAACCGCTGTTTCATAAATGTAAGGACACATTTCCTTTAGTGGCTGCTCAATACCAGAAATTATCTTAACGTATTGTGCATCACCAGGAATGAGACTGCCATCTGGGCGGCGATCATTGCCACTCATAGCTGCTTTATAATAAGCTGCATTTTTTCCGTTTTCTTTTAGTTTTTTCACAATCAATCCTGTAACAAATGTTTTACCCACATCAGTACCTGTTCCAGTAACAAATAATGCTTTACTCATAACACAATTTTACCTCATATCCCAGTTGTTTTAACAGTTTTTTGTCTGTTTCTATTGTAATTCCTGCCGTTGTCAGCATATCACCAGAAATAGCTGCGTTTGCCCCGCTTTTAAAACATGCTTCTCCTTTATCTCCAATTAATCCTCTTCCTCCAGCCAAACGAATGGAAGCATCTGGAATCAAAAAACGAAATACCGCAACACAGCGACAAGCTTCCTCATTTGTAAGTGGCTTATTCTGTGCATAAGGAGTACCTGGAATTGGATTTAATAAATTCACAGGAATTGACTTAACGCCAAGTTCACGAGCAGTCAGCACCATATCAATTCGATCTTCTATCGTTTCTCCAAGCCCCATAATTCCGCCAGAGCAAATAGAAAGTCCTGCACGTTTCGCAGCTTTTAATGTCTCAATTTTTTGTTCATATGTATGAGTAGTACAGACTTCAGGAAAATACCGCGCAGAAGTTTCTAAATTACAATGGACCCGTGATGCCCCAGCTGCCTTGATTTTACGAAACTGCTCTTCTCCTAACAATCCAAATGAAACACAGACTTCTATCGAAACTTCCCACTTAATTGCTCGAATACTTTCACATACTTGATCTACCTCCTCATCAGACAGACGCTTGCCCGATGTTACGATAGAATAGCGAAGTACCCCACGCTCTGCATTATATTTTGCTTCTTTTACAATCTCTTCCGTGGACAGCAATGGATAGGTTTCAATACAAGCTGTATGATAATGTGCACTTTGCGCACAATATTTACAGTCTTCTGAACATCTCCCACATTTCCCATTAATAATGGTACATAGGTCAAATTCATTTTTACACATTGTTTTTCGAATTTCATTCGCAGCTTGTGTCAATTCCTGAATTGGAGCTTTCCAAAGAGCAATTGCCTCCTGGCGAGAAATTTCACCGCCTCTTAACACTTTTTTCTTTAATTTTTTTACTATATCCATCTTTTTCACCTTATTTCTATTACTCTCATTACAATATTCACTGCTTTTTAGATTTTTGCAAAAATTGGCTTTAATCGCTTCGTCAAAATAGTTGCTAAAAAGCAGAGACAAATATCCCCTGGCACTGCTAATAGGAAACAATATAAGAACAATGGCCATAATCCAATTGGAGTATTAATAACAAAGTTACAAATAATATAGTAATAAACCATTCCTACTCCATATACGATAAAAAGCCCAATAAAATTAGCGATTAAGATTCTTCCTAACGTTAATTGTTTGCTTATCTCTACTAATTTGCCAGTCACATAACTAGCAGCAATAAATCCAATGATATAACCAAAACTAGGTTTCAGTAAATACCAAAACCCACCTCCTTCTGCAAAAATTGGAAGTCCTCCTAAGCCAAGAACTGCATAAATTCCTACACTAAGAGCACCAAGCCGTCCTCCTAACAGTAATCCTGCCAGCATAGTAAATAAAAACTGTAATGTAAATGGTACAACTGGCACAGGAATTTTAATAAATGCACCTGCGGTAATTAATACAGTAAACAAAGCACATAGTGTCATTTTTTTCGTTGTCAATTTTTGAGTCATTCAATTACCTCCTATCTTGTAAAACTTTTTTAAGCTTAACAGAAAAGGATTATATTGTCAACTTATTTTTTTAATATAGTTTACATTACAGTCGTATCTTCTATTATCACAAACAGTAATATTCCGTTCCGAATACTAATTAATATTATTATGCAAAGTGAACTACCCATCACCTTTAGGTGATGGGTAGTTCACTACTTCTGGTTTTCTACTTCAATCTTACGAATCTCTTTTGTACGGATTTCTTTACAAATCGCATCAATGAATTCCTGTAATGGCTTTTGTCCTTCATCTCCAAGATAACGGCTTCTTACAGAAACAACATTGTCTTCTTCTTCCTTTGCACCTACCACAAGCATATATGGAACTTTTGCAAGACGTGTCTCACGAATCTTATATCCAATCTTTTCAGAACGCTTATCCACGCTAGTACGAATTCCGTTTGCCTTAAGCTGTGCATTTACCTTGTCTGCATAATCAATATATTTTTCAGAAATTGGAAGTACGCGAACCTGCTCTGGACATAACCATGTTGGGAACAATCCTGCATACTTTTCAATCAGCCATGCTAATGTTCTCTCATAGCATCCCATTGATGTTCTGTGAATGATAAATGGACGCTTCTTTTCTCCATTTTCGTCAATATAATACATATCGAACTGTTCTGCAAGTGCAAAGTCTAACTGGATCGTAATCATCGTATCCTCTTTTCCATATACGTTCTTTGCCTGAATATCCAACTTTGGACCATAGAATGCAGCTTCTCCTTCTGCTTCTACGAATGGCAGATTCAGTTCATTCAACAATTCACGCATCTTACCTTGTGATGTTTCCCAATATTCTGCATCACCAATGTATTTTTCTGTATTATTTGGATCCCACTTAGAAAGACGATAGGTTACATCATCCTGTAATCCAAGTGTTGTCAATACATAAACTGCAAGATGAACACAATTCTTAAATTCTTCATCAATCTGATCTGGACGCATAATTAAATGTCCTTCAGAAATTGTAAACTGACGTACACGAGTTAATCCATGCATTTCTCCAGAATCTTCATTACGGAATAATGTAGATGTCTCCCCATAACGAAGTGGTAATTCACGATAGCTATGCTGACCAGCTTTATATACATAATACTGGAATGGACATGTCATTGGACGAAGTGCAAATACTTCTTTATCTTTTTCTTCATCACCAAGTACAAACATACCTTCTTTATAGTGATCCCAATGGCCGGAAATCTTATATAAATCACTCTTTGCCATAAGTGGTGTCTTTGTACGAATATATCCCCACTCATTGTCTTCCAAATCCTCAATCCAACGCTGTAATTCCTTAATCATAATTACACCTTTTGGCATAATTAACGGAAGACCCTGTCCAACAACATCTACTGTTGTGAATAATTCCATCTCACGTCCCAGTTTATTGTGATCTCTCTTCTTTGCTTCTTCTAACTGCTCTAAATATGCGCTTAACTCATCTTTCTTTGAAAATGCTGTTCCATAAATACGAGCTAACATTTTATTTTTTTCAGATCCTCTCCAATAAGCACCGGATGAAGAAAGTAACTTGAATGCTTTAATTCCCTTTGTGCTCATTAAATGAGGTCCTGCACATAAATCAGTAAAATCTCCCTGGGAATAGAAAGAAATCACAGAATCTTCTGGCAGATCTTCAATTAACTCTACTTTATATGGCTCTCCTTTTTCTTTCATAAATGCAATTGCTTCTTCTCTTGGGAGTTCAAACCGTTCGATTTTTGCTCCTTCCTTTATAATTTTCTTCATTTCTTTTTCAATCGCATCCAGATCTTCTCTTGAAAATGGCTCGCATTCAAAATCATAATAAAATCCTGTGTCAATGGATGGTCCAATCGCTAATTTTGCATATGGACGAATACGCTTTACTGCTTCTGCAAGTACATGGGATGTCGTATGACGAAGTGCCGCAAGTCCTTTCTCATCATTTGCTGTTAAAATACTTAACTCACAATCTTCATTGATTACAGTTCTTAAATCAACTACTTCACCGTCTACTTCACCAGCAGTTGCCACTCTTGCTAATCCTTCACTAATATCTTTTGCAATATCTAATACAGACATTGCCTGTGCATATTCTTTTTGTGATCCATCTTTTAATGTAATGATCATTTTAAAAACCCCTTTCTGTATTGCTCATTATTGTTTCTTTACAGCGAAACTATGTTAAGCAGATATTCGCAATGTGCCTCGCTGCTTGCTCATAAGCAAATTGCAGCTTTCTTAATTTGCTTAAACTATAAGCAATTTTCTTTTTGCTTATACTTTTACACAAAAAACACCCTTGGCAGGCTATAGCCCGACCAAGGGTGTAATAATTACACGGTTCCACCTTGACTTTTCACTCAGGTTCTATCAAACCTTATCCTTTAACGCAGGTATACGGCGGTCATTTCCTACCGCAGCTTGGGAGTGGTCTTCGCCATATTAATCAGAAGAGAATTTCCAGCTAGTATTCTCTCTCTCTGGCAGATTCATCTATGGTTACTCGTTCCGTCATAGCTATCTCATCATTATCTCGCTGTCTAAATCATATCATGTTAGAGTCAAACACTATTATGCAAAATATAAATTCATGTATTATATACAAACATGAAACTATATGACTTCCTAACCTTAGTATCATCATATGACGGAATTTATATTTTGTCAACCTTTTTTTGCAGTATCCAACATTTTCTTATTCTTCCATTCAATGACTGTATTCACACTCGTCCGATAAATCCATTGAACAATTCGATCAATTACTGTCGCTGTAAGAAGGGAACAGAAAAATGATGTCGATACAAAAACAGCATAACACCATATATAATTATCCAGTGTAAAATATGGAATCATCATCACATAAAGCAGACGGTCAAAAATCCAGGAAATCAAATATAACGCCAATGATACTTTTGAAATATGACACACTGCTCGTTTTAATTCACGGCTGCGTGTCTTTAAATCGTATAATGCTAAGAATAAGCAAACGCTTGTTCCAACTACAAAAATATCAGAATACCCGTCTCCAATTCTCTCTACAAATATTCCGCCTTTTGCTGTATAATAAAGAATACTTCCTTTTACCATCGCAAATAATAATGCAAATAATATTCCTTTTACTGCTGGCAGTTTTACTTGGAATTTTCTAATATAACTTCCAATAAAATAATATGTAAACGGATATAATGCCATCCAATAATCTGGCAAAAAGTTCAGGTTCCATTCAAGATCTCCCCAACGGTTTGTTAAAGTCGGTAAAAATGTAAGTGCTGCCATTGTTATGAGCAATATTTGGAATTGCTTCTTATCCATATTTTCTGTTATTTTATTTAAAAATGGACAAAGCAAAAATATTCCAATGTACATTTCAACATACCAGCTATATGTTGCTCCAACAAAATTAAAAATGTCTGCAACCCATAAAATTGGTTCTTTTTCTACATCTAAATAATAGATTTTAAATGCAACGCAGAGAATTGTTGCAATAATCCAAGTCAATAGAATAGGAATAATCCCAAGATAATAGGCTTTTGTGAGCTTCTTTGTTCCCTTTAAATATCCAGTGATCATTAAAAATAACGGAACACCAACAAATACAAAGCAGCGTGCCCAGTCTGCAATCCATACCTTCACTCCAACCTGTGGCAACGAATAATAACCGCTGTATAAAAAGAAATGAATGCTCAATACAAGAAATACCGCAGCACATCGAACAACGTCCATACCGAAATCACGCTGATCAATATTCTTTGTTTTGTCCTGCAGTTTTGGTATCATAACATAACGTCTCTCTGTCAAACTAGTTGATTTTACCTCCGACGCTGTTTCTTTATTTAATGCAGACTGCTCTGTATAATCTTCTTTGCTTTGCAGCTGTTGTCTCTGATCTGAAGCCTCACTATCGGATGACTGCTTTATTTGAGTATATTTTTTCTTTTCATCATTTGGCATATTTTCTTTTTCTAATTTTTTTATTCCTGAAATGCCAATCTTTGATAATATTGATTCTTTTGTCGTATCTGTTCTAACTGGTTTTTCATTTATTGGAATATCCACTCCTACAGTATTTTTCTCTTCCATATCTTTTGTTTTCATAGTCTCCTGTTCTTGTCTCTTGCGCACACTAAGAGCAAGTTCCAGATTACGTTTATTTTTGATCATACGAAAGAAGTCATTTTCTTTCATATTCATAAGACTTTCTTGCTGAATTCGCTCTAAATCATCACGATCTTTCTGGAAAGTCAACATACTGTTTTGCTGTTCTTCCAACATTCGATTCGTATCTTGCTGAAGTTTAAACATCTCTTCTGTTGTCTTCCGCAGTGACTCTTCATTGCTCGTTCCCTGCTGCAATGCTGCAAGCAATTGCTCTTGCAGATGCATAATTTCCTCACGATCTCTCTGTAATGTCAATAAACCATCTTGCTGCATCTTCAACATTTCCTCACGGTCCTGCTGTAAACGCATCAAGCCTTCTTTTTGCATACTTAACATTTGTTCACGAGCTTCTTGAAGCTTTGTGAGTTCATTCATATATTCATCTAAACGAAGAATATTTTCATTTCCCTCTCTCACACTCCACATATTCATCTTTTCGTGCTTTGATGTCCTAGAAGCCGGTATCTCATCAGTCAGTCCAAGCATTCGATCTCTGTAATGCTGTAATCTCAGCATTTGATCTTTATCTTGTCCCACCCCTAGAATTTCATCTCTGTACTGACGCGATTCCGAAGTCTTTCTCTGTTTTTCTTTTTCCTCCTGCAACATAATTTCCCCCTGATTAACTGGATAAGTAAAAGCAAATGGGCTTTTCGCGAAGTTATTTAAAAATTCAATAATCTTTACTGGTGAATTATTCATCGCTTGTAGAGATGGAAATTTATCTCTAATGCTATATTGTTTGATGTTCATGTTTTGTGGATCCCAAAATCATGCTTGCATGAAACGCATGACCTTTTGACCTTGGCATCATTATATCATATTATGTCAAATCACTCAATAAAAAAAACTGATTCAATTTACTGAATCAGTTTAAGTAGCGGAAAAGGGATTTGAACCCATGACACCACGGGTATGAACCGTGTGCTCTAGCCAACTGAGCTATTCCGCCATATATATCTTCAAAACTACACACAAAACTTTCATCCAAACTCTTTTTTCCTATCCTGTTAACCTTTTCAGGTTATGCCCTCGACCGATTAGTAACAGTCAGCTCCATACATTACTGTACTTCCACCTCTGCCCTATCTACCTCGTCGT
>JALFSR010000003.1 GCA_022778745.1 Clostridiales bacterium | reverse complement strand
ACTGGTCAACCTTTTTGGTAACATTTTGTTCGAAAAAATATGCTAATTCAAACGTGCTTCCATCGGTGTTAAATAATTATTGTAAGAATGAGGTCTTATATAATTGTACCAATTGACATATCTTTTTGTCATCTCATCGAGCATTTCTATACTTTCGAATGTGAATCTATAATAGAAACAACTTTTGAATGTATTATAAAATCGTTCCATTGGTGCATTATCATAAAGGCAACCAGCCTTACTCATGCTCTGAGTAATTTCATGTTTCTTGCAGAACATAACAAAGTCCCAGGAAGTGAACTGTACACCCTGATCTGAATGCAAAATTCGTCCTTTAGGGTTATGCTCCTGATTTAAAGCCATAGTCAGTGTTTCTATAGCTAAATCTGTATTTATATAGTTACTATTAACAGAAGCAACAACCGATCTGTCGTATAGATCGATGATAGTGCAGTTATATCTGAATTTACAACCTGAAACACGCATGTAAGTAAAATCAGTACACTATACTTTATTCTTTTCATTGACCGTAAAGTTCTGATTAAGAAGATTGTTACATATTTTGTGCTTTTTACCTGATAGGTACCCAAGCTTTTTTCTCATAATAACAGCAGCTAAATTAAGTGTTTTGTTCATATACTTATGGACAGTAGTTTTACTTAAATGAATACTATATCGTGAAAGAAATACTTTCATAGCTCTATGTCCAACAGTTCTGTTGTTATTATAGAAGATGGATTTAATCCTTTCGTATATAACTTCACGCTGCCTGTGATAATCACATTTGTTATCTTTAAGATAGTTGTAGTAACAATGAATGCTAATGCCAAAATGACGGCATAGCCATCTTAATCCGAAATATTTTTTATTTTCATCAATGAAACGATATACCACTAATCGATTTCCTTTGCGAAGAATGCTGCTGCTTTTTTTAAGAATTCTATTTCTTTGTCTTTTTCTTTCAGAAACTGGTTTAATCTTCGTATTTCCTTTGCAGAATCACTATTTCGATGTGGTATGTGTATACTGGCATTCTTCACCGTATTTTTTTGCCCATTCAGACACGGAACTTTTCGCAATGTTATATTCAGCTGCAATTTCTACTGTTGATTTGTCTCCTGCCATATAGGCTCTTATAACTTCTTTCTTGAAGTCATCACTGTAACGTACTGACATAATGTTAGTCCTCCTTGGATAATAAATATTATATATCATATTATCCGAACAAGGTGTTACAAATTTAGTATACCACTACACTTGCTTGAAAAGCGGCTGGCGATCTGCATGACCTGCGGGCGTGTTGGTTCATAGAAAGATCGCCCCACCTTTGAAGAACTGGCAGTTATGTTTGAGGGCAGCACCGCCAGCGGTGCAGAGCGAGCTTATCGGAAAGCGGTGAACAAGCTGACGGAGCTTTTGGTTGCCGAAGGTGCGTTCCATGCTATTCGGCTGAAACAGAAATCCAAGACCAAGCGCAAAAAGAAAATCGCCGCCGCAATCTACGAATACCAAGCAGACTGCGACGGCGAATGGGGAGAGATTTCATTTGATTTTGAGAACGGCAAAGCGGAGATCATCCGTCTCCCTGACTGGGACACGATGATTACAAATCGCTTTGCAAACAGGGCAATAGCGTATCTTCTGAGCTGCGAAAATGAGAAGCTGCCGAAAGAAACCATGGTTGCCTTTGAGCGGTGAGTGCGGAACGCTGCGGCGAGTTTTTATATACCTCTAGCGCCCCCGTTGACACTGAAAACGGTCTGTCTGGCGTGGGACAGCCCCTTTCCAGCGTCAGCGGTCGCAAAAGGTATAACACACTAGACTTTACGAGTAAAGTCGTGTGCTAATGGAACCTCCGTTCCCCTGTGGAACCCTATGCCAAAGGAGCATTTCGCCCCTATTGGAAACCGGTCAAAGAAGGGATTCTACTTTGAAATTCTCCCTATCACTTCAGCCAGTGCGTTCGTACATAGCTTTATGCTGTTACAATAGTAATACGCTGATTTGCTCCAATAATTCCATCGACACGATTGCAAATAAGCGTAAACTGGAATTTTGAAGTATTATAATTTGAGTATCTTGAATCAATCCCACATTCTTGTCCTATTTGATACACTAAGCTTTCGTTAACATCACAAATGGAAATAATATCCGAGATTCAATCTTTTGATATGCTTTAATATGGCTCCATATGATTTTTCTGTTTGGATCTTTATCGATGTGATACGCAATTGCCCTAACCCTATTATTCCTACTTTATACATTGTTTTTCCTCTCTTTTAAAGCAAAAATACATCCCAGAACAACAATCACTGCGCCTACACCTTGAATCAGGTTAATTGTCTCACCCAAGGTAAAATATCCAACCACTGCTGTTGAAAGCGGGACAATAAGTTGTAAAATATTAAATACCACAACCCCCTGCTTCTGAACAATATAAAAAGCCATTAGCATTCCTGTAAGCATTCCATAAATTCCAGCTAACGCCAGACCTGCTAATAACCCGATGCCAACTTCTGAAAGTTGCGTTATTTTCCCGCTTTGAATTGCTATTGAAAGATACATAATTCCGGATAATGTAGCAGTAGAAGCACTAATAACGATAGAGTGTAGTTTTTTTCCTACATTTTTCACCACTAAATTTTGGAAAGACTGGATCAGTATTGCGATTCCCAGAAGTAGTGTTCCTTTTAAAAAGTCACTGCTTTCCCCATTTTTGTTCCCGTAAAAAACAAAAATTAAAGAACCTATTACAGCCAGGATACTACCTATATAAAAATTGACTTGTTTTACTCGATCTCTTTCATCCCTATAAAATAAGGCCGCCATAACAACTGCCAGAGGCATGGCAAGGATTCCAAAAATGCTGCCTGTTAGTGCTGATGTATATCTTAACCCGTTCATATAGAAATACATATTTCCCGTCATGAGAAAACCCAACAATAGCAGTTTAAAACTCAATATCGGTTCTTCCTTAATTTTTTCAAATTCTCCATTGAATTTGAAAATGGAAATTAAGATAAATACAAAACCACCTGATAAAAACCTGACTGCATTATTGTTGATGGTATCAAAATGTATGCTCATAAATCTCATAATAGGAAGACCAAATCCCATTAAAATGATGTAGAGAATTCTCATCGTATTTTTATTGTTCATCTAAAAAACCTCATAACTAAATAACTGAAATTTCCTGCTCATATTTTTAAATTAATACTTGCTCATGTTTTGCCATTCCCATCACCGTTAAAATCCAGTTTAAATTCTCAATCAAATCATCCCGAAGTGCTTCAGAGCCTCCACAATAGCCTTCCTCTTTTCCTCTGGACACTGTGGATGTATTGATTCTTCTGACTTCGGCTTATTGTAGTTCTCTCTTTCAATGATTCCGCACTCACGTTTCACCTAAGCGATATACAGGTTACTTACCTGCAGTCCGGTCTGCTCCAGTACATAAGCCTTAATCTCTTCGTATGTAGCTTTTGTCTCTGCAGAAGTCACATCTAGTTCGTTCATATCCAGCTTCACTTCAATGCTATTCTTCGTATTCGAAAGTTTGGACAATAAGCATACCGTCCCAAGGTGCCTATGGTCTTATTATTATGAGTCCACGTAAATTAGTTGCGGTACGCGACCCGTATGGATTAAAACCACTTTGTCTTGGAAAACGTGAAAATTCCTATATTATTGCTTCCAAAAGCTGTGCATTATCAGCGATTGATGCTGAATTTATTCGTGATATTATTCCAGGTGAAATTCTTACAATTATCACAAATGGACTGCACTCCGAATATCTCCCACTTGCGAAAAAACATGCACACTGTATTTTTGAATATATTTATTTTGCCCGTCTTGACAGCCAGCTTGATGGAATTGATATTTACAATGCTCGTATTCGTGCTGGAAAAGCACTGGCCAAATCTTATCCAGCAGATGCCGATCTCGTCGTCGGGGTTCCTGACTCTGGTCTTGCTGTCGCAAAAGGCTATTCTGAGCAATCTTGCATCCCATTTGCACTTGCTTTTCATAAAAACAGTTATATCGGACGTACATTTATTAAGCCAAGCCAAAAAGAACGTGAATCCAGTGTTAAACAAAAACTGTCCATTCTTGCACCAGTTGTAAAAGGAAAACGAATTGTCCTTGTCGATGACTCCATCGTGCGAGGCACTACAATTAAAAATTTAATCAATATGATGAAAGCTGCCGGTGCAGTAAGTGTTCATGTACGCATCCGTTCTCCTCCATTTTTATATCCATGTTATTTTGGCACTGATGTTACATCCAATAAACAGCTCATCGCCCATTCCCATAATGTCAATGAAATCTGCTCTATGATTGGAGCTGATTCCCTTGGATATATGAAGATCAAACAACTTTCTGAGATGGTAGAAGGACTTCCAATTTGTACTGCATGTTTTAGCGGAGATTATCCAATGGATGTAAGCGCGCAGCAGAACGCAAAATAATATTCTTATACTCTCGTATAAGTTAAACGGGTTGTCGCAATAAAAGTGAGTCCTACAAGATATAATTATCTATCCAAATTGACATTACTATATCTTGTATGATTTCAACTTAATGCAGCAACCCATTTTCGATTTTTTATGTGAATTTATGGAAGGCTTATAATCGATTACTCGTACTTCTTAACAATTTCCATCATCTGATCCCACTTTTTCTCCATATCTGCAACTAATGCAAACTGGGTACGACAGCGATCCAGATTATGACCTTCTCGATGAACTTTAAAATAAGTATCTCCCTGCAAATAATCAGTCAAGAAACGCATACCACATTCAAATGTCATCGTTTTTGCTCCAAGCGGTAATGTCTCAATTTCCTTCTTTGTAAGACTGCCACGACATCCTTCTGTAAATCCTTTTGTGTACAGTTCAAACAAATTTAGATCACAAGACACTTTTGATAAATCAACTTCATCTTCTGCTGCTGTATTTGCTCCAAAACGAATCGAATCTCCAAAATCATTACCTGCAAGACCTGGCATAACCGTATCAAGATCGATAACACAGACTCCTTTTCCTGTCTTATTATCAATCATAATATTGTTCAATTTTGTATCATTATGCGTTACGCGAAGCGGCAGTTCGTTGTTCTTAAGCATCGTACACATTGCATAAGCCAAATCTTCTCTGTCCAATACAAATTGAATTTCTTTCTGAACGTCTTTTGCGCGTTTGCAAACGTCTTCTTTTACTGCCTGCTTAAACTTTGCAAACCGATCAATTGTATTATGAAAATTTGGAATTGTCTCATGCAGCACTTCCGCTGAAAACTCGGACAATAAATACTGGAAATTACCAAATGCAACAGCTGTCTGATAAAAATCATCTGGTTTTTTTACCTGATCATAACTTGTTGCATCTTCAATGAATGTATACATTCTCCAGCATCCATCCTGATCATCACGATAATAACTCTGACCTGATTTTGTTGGAATGACATTCAATGTTTCTCGCTGTGGATCTCCACCATTTTCAATAATTTTCTTACGAAGAAATGATGTGACATTCATAATGTTCTCCATCAGTTCATCTGGATTTCTAAAAATATCCGTATTCATTTTTTGAAGAATATAATGACATTCACTTCCATCTGCTTCGCATATCATCAAAAATGTATCATTGATATGTCCGCTTCCATACGGTTTGACATCAACTAATGTTCCATTAAAATCAAAATTACTGATTACTGTTTGTTTATCCATGATTTCCTCCTAATGCTACACCTAGATTGACATTTATTATGGAACTGTATTATTCCCACAATTTTTCTGGATATAATCCACTGTCTTTTAAACTCTGAATTGCAGCAACTACGACTTCCTTATCTTCCTTATAAGTAACTCCATACCATTTATCTAAGGATTTCAATACTTCAACAGTAGCTTTTCCTTCTGCTAATAATTCGCCTACTACAGATGGAAGGAAATATTCACACTTTAATGGATTTTTTTCAATATTTTCTTCTAAGAATTTCGGGAAACGATCCTTTAATTCCTTTAAAATACTGTTTGAGAATCCCCACATATTCATTGATACTGTGCTTCCTTCTGGGATCACTGTCCATGTAGCACCATCATCTTCTGTATAAGCAGCACCGCCATCTCTCTTTTCGATATGAGTACGTTCATTAATTCCAACTAAATACCCATTATTATCTGTCACGCAAACGCCACGAGCAACATGTCCATGATCTGTCAACGTATTTTCCAATACATATCCAACCATCATATAACGATATTTATCATCATCTGTATGTGTAGTTAAATAATCATAAATCATCTGGAATGCATGACTGCCGTAATAATCATCCGCATTAATTACTGCAAATGGAGCATCTACTTCATCGATACAGCTTAAAATTGCATGTCCTGTTCCCCAAGGCTTTACACGACCTTCTGGCACTTGAAAGCCCTCTGGTATATTTGTCAGATCTTGATATACATAGGAGACATCTACGATTTTGCTCATACGATCTCCGATACATTCCTTAAAATCTTTTTCATTTTCTTTCTTAATAATGAAAATCACTTTTTCAAATCCAGCTTTTACTGCATCATAGATTGAGAAATCCATAATAATATGTCCCTGTGCATCCACTGGGTCAATTTGCTTCAGACCTCCATAACGACTTCCCATACCTGCTGCCATAATTACTAATACTGGTTTTTTCATAGACCTTCTTACCTCCTGAACTTATTTCTTTTCTTTTTATCCTTTGATACCACCGCCTGTAACACCGGCAATAATCTTTTCTGATAAGAAAATGTAAATTAAGAATGTTGGCAGGAACACGATAATAACGGCTGCAAACAATGCACCTAATTCACCATTTTGCTTTAATCCATTAATCAAAGTAAACAAACCAACACCAACGGAACGATATTTTTCTTCACTTGCAAAGATCAGTGACATAAAGTATTCATTCCATACTGCGAGGAAATTAAAGATCGACACAGTAATGATACCTGGCTGAGCAAGAGGAAGCATAATAATCCAGAATGTTTTCATTGGAGAACAGCCATCCATCGCAGCAGCCTCTTCATATGTTTTTGACAATGTTCCAAAGAAGTTTAATAAAAATGTTGTTGTAAAAGGTATATTCATACAAATATATAAGACAATTAAAATTAATCTTCCAGGAACTTTTGATAACACACCAGAAGAAGTTAAACTAAATAATGGAAGTACAACCATGATCGCAGGAACACTCATTGCCATAATAAATCCTGTCTTGATTGTCTTATTTCCAAGGAATGTATAACGGGACAATACATATGCTGCCGGAGCAGAAATTAAAATAATGCATACACAGGAAATCGTCGCATAAAACAAAGAGTTCAAGAAGAATAACGATACGTTCTGTGCTTTCCATGCAGTGATGTAGTTTTCAAAATGAATTCCTGACGCAAACTTGAAAAGGTCTCCCTTATAGATCTCTCTTCCTGTGGAAAAACTCGCAGCAAAAATCCAACCAATCATAACTACCGTCAGCAACACCCAAAGAATCAACATAATATAACCTGGAAGAAGTTTTAACTCTTTATTCCAATTCCAAGGTTCTTTCATTTTATACTCTTTTTGTTTTTTTGCCATAATGGTTCCTCCTTCCTAGTACTCTACTTCTTCTTCTTTAATTAACTTATTAAAGATAAAGAATACAATAATAACTAATACTGCTAATGTTACACCAATCGCTGCACCTTTACCGGCATCTCGTACCGAACTTCCCGTCTTAGAACCAAATACAATATCCATCATATAAAGGACTGGTACTACTGTAGATTTTTCTGTATCAACTGGTGAGAACATCTGTGACCATACATAAAAGCTAATTGTATTTACACTCCAGAATGTAATATTTGTCTTAAATACACCCTTTAATAATGGGAGCGTAATTAATGTAAACTGTTTTGGCTTTGTTGCACCATCCAATGTCGCAGCCTCATAAATATCACTAGGAATTCGCTCAATACCACTTAAAAAGATCAGCATATAATATCCAACTGCTCCGAAACAATATGCAATTAACATTGCCCAAAACTTTGTATCACTCGATAACATATCAAGTCCCGAGAGAGCTTTTATTCCAAATGTTTTTCCCATACTGTGGATTAATCCATAACGTTTATTAAATACAAACTGAATCCACATGTTTGCCAATGCAACAGCACTGATTACATTTGGTAAGTAAATTACTGCACGGAAGAAATTTTTTCCACGAACGCCACTTGTCAGAATAACTGCAAAAAGTAAGGAAAGCGATAATACTGCAACGCCTCCAACAATCCATATTTTTGCAATATTCTTCATAGACTCTACAAAAATATCAGTCTTAAAAAGAGAAATATAATTGCTTAATCCATTGAATGACCACTCTGTAAGACCTGCTGTTGCACTTTCCACTTTAAAAAAGCTCATTAAAATTGTACGAATAACTGGATATAAATACATAAGTGCAAATGTTATAAGTGCTGGTGTGATGAAACATATAATCATTGCTTTGTTTTTTTTCATCACATTACCCCCTTTCTCGCATTAAAATCAGAAGATTATCTGGTAAATTCACTATTGATATGCAATTTTTGTTAAAAATATAGTGGCAGAATTAGGCTGCCACTATATAATTAGCAGTTTAATTTAATAAATTGTACTTAAAAATTACTTACTGGAGCTAGCATCTATTTCTTTAATAAATGCTTCTGCATCTAACTTTCCTTCAAATAACTTCAAAGTGCTGTCCTTTAACATCTTACTGAAATCAGCGTCTGCTTCCAGACCCATATTCCACTCATATACACCTGTTAAAGCTTCAAATCCATCTTTACATGGAGCTAACATTTCTGGCCATTCTTCATTTGTTGGGTCAGCTGGAATAGAATTTGTAGCTAATGCGATCTTCTGATCGTATTCACCAGTTGTAATTGTCATAATTAAATCAAATGCAGCCTGTGCATTTTTGCTGTGCTTAGGAATTGCAAATGCCTGTGCACCAATGTTTGCAATGGTCTGCTTATCTTTTCCACCCTTTACTGTTGGATAGTTAAACATACCCCATTCAATATCTTCTCCTGTATTCTGCTTTACTTCATTTGGTAACCAAGAAGCCATAACGATCATTGCAGATTCGGAATAACCAACTGTGTTTTCACTTTCTGGCCAAGCACCTGGAACTCCAGATTCAAAGTATTCATTTTCAATTAACTCTACCATATCCTGAGCAGCTTTTAATGCTTCTTCTGATTCTGCCCATCCACCATTCTTACAAAGCTCTTTTACTGCATCTTCACCGATGTATCTAGCTAAATGATAACCATAATTGTATAATACATATGCATCATCTAATGCCAACGGTTCATATCCTGCATCTTTTATCTTCTTACAAACATCTAAGAATTCTTCCCATGTTTTTGGTTCTTCTTCGACACCAGCTTCTTCAAAGATCGCTTTATTATAGAAGATACCAGATGTATATGGCTGATATGCGATTGCCTTTAAGCTTCCAGCCTTTTCCTTTACGCCCTCTACCAAACCTTTTACAGAATGTTCTCCATAATTTGCTGCTTCTGCCATCTCTGTCAAATCCATACAATTACCAGCATAAGACTGAGCAACACGGAAATAGTCTTCATCAAATAAGTCAACTGGCTTCTTAGAATCCAATGCAGCCTGGATCAATTTCTGAATATCGCGACCCTTCCATTCGATCTTAACTGTATTGCCTGAAGCTTCTTCATAAGCATCAACTGCTTCCTGAATTGCTTTTGCCTGAGGATCACTAGAACTCCACATGGACCAATAGATAAGTTCTCCATCTGCTTTTGCATATTCTTTCTTTTCGTCAGTTCCCTTTTTCGTTTCTTTTTCTGTTTCTTTTTCTGTTTCTTTTTCTGTTGCTTTTTCTGTTGCTTCTGTCGTCTTTGTGTCACCTGATCCGCCGCATCCAGTAAACATCGTTGCCACCATAGCAGCTGACATCATCACACATAATAATTTTTTTCTCATTTTGATACTCCTCCTTTAAATATTGTTAGCTTTGTCTCGTGTAATATTTGAGTAAGTTCATCGTTATGTACCATATAAGAAATCTTCTTATCATTCATCTGCTGACTGCAGGATATGTCCTTTCTCAAATATCTGATATATTATATCATAATACATATTAATAAAAAAATATTTACACGAATATATAACATTTTTGTATTATCGTCTTTTTTTAATATAAAAACCACAAATGCTTCTGTTTTTATTTTTGTTTTTATGTCTAATATGTATATATTCTTCTCATGTCCACATTTTCCCAAATTATATCCTTCGTAATTTTACCCTATTATCATTTGTTTTTTTTTATTTGTTTTGCTAGTTTCCACGAAAGCAATTGTGCAAATCAGTCTTTTTTTTTGCACAATTGTTTATTTTTATTTACTCTTTTTGCATTATAATGTATTCTTAATTAGAAAAAAAGGAGGTACCATTTTATATGAACTATCAGAGTATTCTACTACATCAAGATTTTATTATTGAACGACTAGTAACTGTTCATTATTTTGAATATACGAGTGATTTTCACTTTCCAGGTGAACGGCATGATTTTTGGGAATTTCTCTGTGTTGACAAAGGTGAAGTCGAAGTAACTGCTGAAGACAAAAATTATACTTTAAAAAAAGGTATGATTATTTTTCATAAACCAAATGAGTTTCATAGTTTAAAATCCAACGGTGTCACTGCTCCAAACCTCGTCGTTGTCTCTTTTGAATGTCATTCTCCTTATATGGACTTTTTTAAAGATAAAGTTATGACAATTGGAGAACTTGAGCGTGGTCTTATTGCATCTGTAATAGCAGAGAGTTATAGTGCATTTCAATCTAAACTTGATGATCCTTACTTAGAAATCCTAGAACGACGTCTGCCTCCACGTATTGGATCCGAACAAATGATTCGCATTCAATTAGAACAGATGCTGATTCAGTTGTTTCGACGATATACAAAAACACAAATTACACCTACTATCACAAAATCATTAAAATTAAAAAATGATGCAGAAGTTTATCAATCCATTTTATCTTATTTGGAAGATAATATTCACTCTCAACTTTCCATTACACAAATTTGTGAAGATAATTTAATCGGTCGTTCTCAGCTACAAAAACTATTCCGCAAAAATAGTCAGCATGGAGTAATCGATTATTTTTCCCGAATGAAAATTAATGCCGCGAAACAAATGATCCGAGAAAAGCAGTTGAATTTTACTCAAATTTCTGATTCCCTCGGATATACATCCATTCATTATTTTTCTCGACAGTTTAAAAAAATTACAGGAATGACTCCTTCGGAATATGCATCTTCCATTAAAGTATTTTCCGATTCACCAAACTCACCCTTTTCTTAAAAAACAGAACGAATTTTCTATTTATAAAAATAGCAAAATTCGTTCTGTTTTTTTACGCATAAAACTCTTTTCTCATTATCCGTTTTAACTATATACTGCAAAATCAAGCAGATATTTGCAGTATAATTTCGTTAAATAATTATATTTCTTTCCAAATAATTGCACATGGCTCTAATTCATACTCTTGTGCATTTCCCTGACCATCATATACAACCGTGTTCTGGGCTTCATTTGTATTATTTAAGATCGCATATTTTCCTGATTCTGGATATGCATGAACTTCACAATATAAATTATCTGCATACCAAATCTTCATCTGATCTTCTTTTGCGGCTGCATAATACATAGCACGAATTAACAATCTTGTGTTTTCATAGCTATAAGGAAAACCTGCAATATAAACACCTCGTCCCTTTCCATATGCATTTGCCGAAATATGAACTTCTCCATTTGAGTACTCAATAATTTCTGTCTTTTCTGTCAATGCATAGATATTCTTCATACTTTCTCCAAAATCAAATGGTGTTGTACGATCTTCGGTAATAAAGTGACTATCCAATGCCTTTGTAAAATACTTATCTGTTGACAATGTAAATCCTAATTCTTTATCTACACCAAGTACATCAGAGAGCTGGAAGAAATGTCCATTTTTATGGAATGCCGATGGTTCTCCTACACCAACAAATCCTCCGCCATTGTATACCCACTGACGAATCATCGTTACTAATTCTGGATCATCCCACATTTCTCCGCCAGAAAATGCTGTGCCAGCATCACCTGCATTAATAATTACGTCAATATCTGATGGAATTCCATCTTTCTTAATATCATCAAAACTGATAAACTGTACATCCACACTTGCTCCGCTCAAGGACTCTAAAATTCCGAGATAGGAATAAATCTGCTTATACCATAATGCATGTGCAACCATATAAGTCTGCCAAGAACGAATCTTGCCCCAACAGTTCAAAATCGCAACACGAAGTCCATTATAAGGCTTCTTATTCTTTACATTGTCATAAATCAAACGGAATTCATCCGTTACATTTTCAATATAATCAACGAACTTCGGAAACTTGTATGCTAAACTCAAGTATCCGCCGTATCCGATTCGATCAACTGGCTTTCTCATAATTGCACGTCTTGCACTTAACCAATTATCAATTGCTTCGATACATGGATCATTACCTTCATAGAATGTATCTGGGAAGAAATATGGAAGGAAACGACCCTCTGTATACTTCACATGAGGAATTTCAGAAATCAGACGCAGTGTTGCTCCGCCTCCGACACTTCCTACTACAGCATCCAAACCAATTTCACCAAAATATTTTCCATATGGCTCTGTACCAATCCAGTTATCTCCAAGGAACATCATCGCTTCTCTTCCAGCATCATGAACGAGTTCTACTAATTCCTTTGCCTTCTTTGCAACAAATCTCTGAATAAAATCCATATAATCCAAATAATGCTTTGTTGGTACACGGAATGTAGAATTATAATATCCATTATCAACAATATCCTCTGGACGAAGTGCATATCCATATTCAGTTTCAAATTCTTCCAATGCTTTTACAGATACTGTTGCACCATATCCAAACCAGTCAACAAATTTTTCCTTTGCATGATTATTAAATACCAATGTGAAATGATAGAAGAATGTTGTAAAACGAATTACATCGGTATCTGGGTTATCAATTAACCACTGCTTTAAATAATCCTTTGCAAACATTCCAGAATTTGTCTGACGCACATCAAATGGAATATCATGTGGCTTATCTCCCCACTGATTTGTAATATGATTATACATCTGTGTTGGATCCCAAATTGCATATACAAGGAATGATACGGTATATTCTTGGAATGGTACAACATCCTTCACTACAACTACATTATTTTCCTGATCTACACTCCATTTGTCAGTTGGTACAACCTCTCCTGTTGTACGATTAATTACTTCCCACCATTTCTTTGGATCATGTACATAATCTGGAACAACCTGTTCTGCATAGTATCCGTCCATAAAATCAATGGTAATCGTTGTATCTACTGCAGTATTATGCTTTGACATTAAATACAGCTGCTGGCACTCATCCATATGTTCCTTTGCAAATTCATTATGACCTCTTGCAACAAAATAAGTTGTATAGATCTTTGCGTCAAGTGCTTTAATTTCATCATCCAGCTTTGTACCGTCACTATCACGAAGCGCATCTGCACCCCAACGATCTAACATCTCTTTCGTCTGATTTAAAAAATTGGATTCACTTGGAAGAGTAACTCTTCCCTTTGTCTTTGACATGAAAATTCCTCCCTTCAACTATTACGAACGTTTTTTGGAAATTAAAATCATTTCCTGGAAAAACTGTCATGAATAGTTTCTATGCATCTATGTACAGCTAACTTCTTTTGCTTGTACTTGCACAACTTATCTACTTATGACATAGTTTTTTATTGTGATTTTATCTCAAAACCAAGTTTTGTATCTTTTATTATAAAGCATTTTTCACAATTTTTGTTTGCACAATCGAATCTTTTTTTGTTCATATCGGCGATTAATCAGACAAACTTTTATTTTCCTGATTATGAGGTCAAATTTTTTATTGCCATTTGATTTGAAAAATGCTATATTTATGGATGGATGGTATTCTGGAAAGAAATCATACCACATTATAATTTAGAATAAATAGAACATCAGCCCACGAAAGCAGGTGATACTATGATGAAAGTCGGATTTATTGGAGCTGGTAAAGTTGGCAGTTCCCTTGGCCGTTACTTCTCTCAAAATAATATTCCTATCTCTGGATATTATAGTCGTACACAATCTTCTGGATGTGAAGCGGCAAGACAATGCAATACGATCTGTGTAACTTCAATTGATCAATTATTAACATTATCTGATGTTCTGTTTTTAACAGTACCAGACGATGCTATTTTGTCTGTCTGGAATGAAATGAAACATTTTCCAATTAAAGGAAAATACATTTGCCACTGCAGTGGATCACTTACCTCTCATATTCTTTCCGGGATTGAAATAACAGACTCATTCGGTTATTCCATTCATCCAATATTTCCATTTCAAACTAAAACAACTGCATATGAAGCATTGCAGCAAGCAATATTTACAATTGAAGGAGATGCTGCTCATCAACAGCCACTGCTTGATTTATTACATGCATGTCCTAATCGTTTTATTCCAATTGAAGCAGATCATAAGGCAGCCTACCATGCTGCAGCAGTGTTTGCCTCAAACCTTGTCGTTTCCCTTTTTCATCAGTCATTTCGTATGCTTATGGACTGTGGGTTTTCCGAAGAAGAGGCTCGCATTGCTTTAAAACCGCTGGCATTTTCTAACTTGGAAAATATATTCCAAAACGGTCCATCTGCTGCATTAACTGGTCCAGTAGAACGACATGATTTAAAAACGATCAAAAAGCATCTTGATGTGCTCTCTTCGGATTCACGCGAAACTTATATTGCTCTGACAAAAGACTTAGTAACGATTGCCCAACAACGGCATCCATCACGTTCTTATGCAGATTTTGAAGATGTATTGGAACAATATCGTCTTACGAACCCAGATTAGGAGGATTAATAAAATGAAACAAACGGTTACTACATTACAGAAGATGAAAGAAAATGGAGAAAAAATTTCCATGTTAACTGCTTATGACTATTCTACAGCCAAATTATTTGATGAAGCAGGTATTCACACGATTCTCGTTGGAGATTCCCTTGGAATGGTTATGCTTGGATATGAAAGTACAATTCCTGTAACAGTGAACGATATGATTCATCACGGTGCTGCTGTTGTACGTGGTGCAAAAAATGCACTCGTTGTTGTTGACATGCCATTTTTATCTTATCAAACATCTGTTTATGATGCCGTCGTAAATGCTGGAAGAATTATGAAAGAAACTGGAGCTACCGCAGTAAAATTAGAAGGTGGAAAAGAAGTTTGCCCGCAAATTGAAGCAATTGTTAAAGCATCCATTCCAGTCGTTGCTCATATTGGATTAACTCCACAATCTGTCAATGCATTTGGAGGATTTAAAGTACAGGGTAAGACAGAGGAAGCTGCAAAGCAGTTGATCGAAGCTGCCCTTGCTGTTGAAGCTGCTGGTGCTTTTATGGTTGTATTGGAATGTGTTCCTGCAAAACTTGCCGAACTAATTTCTAAGCAATTACATATCCCTACTATTGGTATCGGTGCTGGTGCTGGATGTGATGGACAAGTTCTTGTTTACCAGGATATGCTTGCAATGTATGGGGACTTTACTCCAAAATTCGTAAAGCAATTTGCTCAAGTTGGTGTAACAATGAAACAGGCAGTGGAACAATATATGAAAGAAGTATCTGATGGCACATTCCCTGCAAAAGAGCATACATTTGCTATTCGTGATGAAGTAATTGAAAAATTATATTAAACTATAGGAAACCATCATGGGAGGAATATTATGAAAATCGTAAAAACAGTAAATGAAGTTCGAGAACAAGTAAAGCAATGGAAAAAACAAGGCTATACAATCGGTTTTGTTCCAACAATGGGATATTTGCATGAAGGTCACCAGAGCTTAATGGAAGCTGCCAGAAAAGAGAATGATAAGGTTGTTGTCAGTATCTTTGTAAATCCAATGCAGTTTGGACCAACGGAAGATTTAGCTCAATATCCAAGAGACTTAGAACGTGACAGTGCATTATGTGAAAGTATAGGCGTTGATTTAATTTTCCATCCGGAACCAGAAGAAATGTATGCACCAGATTTTTGTTCCTTTGTAGATATGACTGGACTCACAGAAGGTCTTTGCGGAAAAACAAGACCAATTCATTTCCGCGGAGTATGTACTGTTGTTTCTAAATTATTCCATATTGTAACACCAGACCGTGCTTATTTCGGTCAAAAAGACGGACAGCAGCTAGCAGTTATCCGTCGAATGGTTCGCGATCTGAATATGGACATCACAATTGTTGGATGCCCAATCATCAGAGAAGCTGACGGACTTGCAAAAAGTTCAAGAAACACATACCTTTCCCAAGAAGAGCGTACTGCTGCTTTAATTTTAAGCAAAACAATCGCACTTGGCAAAGAGATGGCAAAAACGCAAAAAGATGCTGCTACAGTAATTGCTGCTATGAAAGCAAATATTGAGACAGAACCACTCGCTAAGATTGATTATGTAGAAGCAGTTGATGCATTTTCCATGCAGCCAATTGATACATTTGACCGTCCAGCAATGATTGCTATGGCAGTCTATATCGGAAAGACACGTTTAATCGATAATACATTAATTGAAGATTAATACAAAAAGCAACCAATGTATCATTAAGATTTATATAAGAAGAGGAGAAAATTATGACAATCAGTATGTTAAAAGGAAAAATTCATCGTGCCACTGTTGTTCAGGCAGAGTTAGATTATGTTGGAAGCATTACTGTTGATCCAGACTTATTAGATGCTGCTGGAATTCTTGAATATGAACATGTTCATATCGTAGATGTGAACAATGGAAGCCGCTTTGAAACTTATACAATTCCTGGTGAACGTGGAAGTGGAATGATCTGCCTGAATGGACCAGCTGCCAGATGTGTCGCAACTGGAGATAAGATCATCATTATTGCATATGCAAATATGGACTTAGAAGAAGCAAAGACGTTCCGCCCAAGTGTTGTTTTTGTAGATGAACATAATAAAATTTCCCGCTGTACAAACTATGAACGCCATGGTTTATTAGAAAATATGTAATCAGACAAAATGCAATCTGTGTTTTGTTGATTCGCATATGGCATATATAAAAATTCCCTGCTTCATTTCACACACTTGAAGCAGGGAATTTTGTTTATTTTATTAATTGTTTTCTTTATAGAAGTTAATCAAACATCCATCCAAAATAATCTGACGCTCATCGTCCGTCATTTCTTTAATCTGAAGTTCAAACTCCTCTAATGTATCTCTTACAATATATGCCTTTACCTTTGTATCCTTATTTTGAATTGCTGTACGGATTCCTGGAATAAAGATAAAGTCTAAGTTATGGAATGGAAGGGTTTCTTCTTCAAAAATGAATGGAATCATACCCCAGTTAATTAAGTTAGAACGGTAACGCTTTGTCGCATATTCTTTTGCAATATTTGCAAGACCGCCGAGAACTCTCTGACAAGATGCAGCCTGCTCACGAGCAGAACCATCACCTGGCTTCACTGCATAAATTGTACTTCCAATCTCTGTCTCTCTTGCCTTTAATTCTGGATAATCTGCCTTTACAACACGGAATGCAGCAGCAATTTCCTCGTCTTCTTTCATTGGACATGCACCTGTGCGACGAATTTCTTCTGCTGTACGAACCTGCTTTGCACGTCCTACATATGCTGGGTCTTTTCTGGAAAGTGTAAATTCAGCTAAACCAAGAGGATTCGAACGATAAGAACTTGTCTCTCCAGATGGAATTAATTCATCTGTTGTTGTAACTGGATCATGAATTTCAGAAACAACACGAAGCATAATATTTTCTGACAATGGAACCATAGCTGGCCAGTCTACAATACCAGGACCAAACTTGATTTCAACAGAAGGATCTGCCTTGCCAACACCATTATAAACACGATTGTCATAAATCGTCTTGTCGAAGAAATATTTTGGCTTTGTGAAGTTCACATCAACATCTGTTGCGGCTGTCAAATAGCCTTTATTCACTGCCGTAGCAGCGATGGAACGAGCATCCATCAATGCAACTGATGCGATCTGTCCATTTGTAATCTTGGAACCTTCACGATTCGGGAAGTTTCTTGTTGAATGACGAATACTTAATCCCTTATTTGCTGGAACATCACCTGCACCAAAGCATGGACCACAGAATGCTGTACGTACTGTCGCACCTGTCTGCATCAGCTTCGCAATACTTCCATTCTTTACTAATTCCATAAATACTGGCTGAGATGCTGGATAAACACTTAAGGAGAATTCATCTGCACCGATGCTATGTCCTGACAAAATATCCGTTGCATCACAAATATTTTCAAATCCACCGCCGGCACATCCTGCGATAACACCCTGTTCTACATATAATCTTCCATTATGAATCTTATCTCTTAATGTAAATGGAATCTTACCGTCTAAGCTGATCTGTGCTTTCTTTTCTACATCTGCAAGGATATCTTCCAGATTTGCATTCAGCTCATCAATCGTGTATGTATTGCTTGGATGGAATGGCATCGCAATCATTGGCTTGATTGTGCTTAAATCAACATAAACAACACCATCATAATAAGCAACCTTACCTGGCTTCAATTCTGCAAATTCTTCTGGACGATAATGCATCTCATAGAAATCCTTTACTTTGGAATCGGTTGTCCAAATAGAAGACAGACAAGTCGTCTCTGTTGTCATAACATCAACACCAATACGATAATCAACACTTAAGTTTTCTACACCGTCACCGACAAATTCCATTACTTTATTATTTACATAGCCATTTGCAAACACTTCACCGATAATTGCAAGTGCAATATCCTGAGGACCAACACCTTTTTGAGGCTTTCCTGTCAAGTAAATTGCAACAACACCTGGCATATTAATATCATATGTCTTATTTAATAACTGCTTTACAATCTCTGGTCCACCTTCTCCACATGCCATCGTACCAAGTGCACCATAACGTGTGTGACTGTCAGAACCGAGTACCATCTTACCACATCCAGCAAGCATTTCTCTTGCAAACTGATGAATAACAGCCTGATGTGGTGGAACATAAATACCGCCATACTTCTTTGCGCAAGATAAACCAAACATATGGTCATCTTCATTGATTGTACCACCAACTGCACATAAACTATTATGACAGTTTGTCAATACATATGGAACTGGAAATTTTTCTAATCCACTTGCTCTTGCTGTCTGAATAATTCCAACAAACGTAATATCATGAGAAGTTAAACGATCAAACTTAATCTTTAACTTTTCCATATTATCAGATGTGTTATGTGACTTTAAAATGCCATATGCCATTGTATTCTGTGCAGCTTCTTCCTTTGTTGGAACACTTCCAAGCTTACTCTGCAAAATCGCAGCTGCTTCTGGCGTATCTTCTACCAATTCTGTACCATTTAACAAATAAGCACCATGCTTATACAACTGAATCATAATTGTACCTCCTCTTTCATAAAGTCCCATTGATAAGACTTCTAGTTTAGTCGGAATTACTAAACAATGAACAAGATTGCTCACTCCGTTATTCCATTTTAATACGTTACATTCTAACTGATTCCCATCAGCAAGCAAATAGGATTCTTATTGATGAATTCTAAATATGAACGTAATGCTTTGATTGTTTTACGCCTAAAATTATACCGTTAATCTGTAAAATAAGCAAGTTTTTTTTATCACACTTTACCACTTTACATAATTATAGTAAAAAATTACCCGTTCTTCGTTTCATTTTATTTTTTCATTTCTTCTTTTACTACAAATAATACGGTAAGAAATATCCCGATAAAAAACCAAATCCATGTCTGCAGCTGATATATAATATCGGATGATAAAATTGCATCAAACCATGCTGATGCAGCTTTTTGTCCTGTATCAATCATTGCATCTACTGTCTGCAACAATTGCTGTCCTTGTGTGAGAGACTTTTGTGTAACATCCATATGCGTATGATATTCCTCTCTTTGTTCTTGTTTATATGCATTTTGAGAAGACATGACTGGCGACTTATTCGGATCATAGGCATAAGCATTCAATGGAGGGTATTCAAAAGTCTTATATCCGCTGCCTGAAAAATCTCCTGACGGAATATGACTCTCCGAAAATTTCTTTCCTCCAAAATAACGGTCTTTTGTTTCTGATCCGACTAAGAAGTATTCTTTCATTACTTCTGCCTGATCATCCCATGTCACATCTACTGCATACCATGCCCCATCTTCCATCTGGACATAATTCCACATATGCGCTCCAATAGTTCCATTAGTGTCCACCGCATCTCCAATTACAAGAATACATGGAATTTCTTCTCTCTCGCAAAGCAGCTGAAAACTTCTCGCATATCCTTCACATACAGCTTTTCCCTCCACTAAGGCACCATACGGTCCATGTGCATACGAAGATGATGCATCATACTCAATTATTTCACAAAGATGCTGATGAATCATCACTAATTTTTGCATAACTGTCTCACCAAATACATCAATTCCATCAATTCTCTGTCTTAACTGACGCACCTGTTGGGCTGTATAATCCGTTCCAATCGAAATTTCAATAGGCATCATTTTCCATCGAATATTACCAATAATACCCGATCCTTGAAATGTCCATTTTTCTGTCGTTGTACCAATATCCATCCAAAAAAACATTGGGTCATCCTGCATCAATGCATCCAATGCATTTTGAATTGTCTGTTTTACTTGTTCACTGCTTTGTTGTTTTTTCTCCTCTATATCAGGATCATTTTTCGTCCCCGTATAAAATTCTATTTTTGTTGGCCATTCTATTGTAACTACTCTGTTATCTATTGTCACATTTTCAACAATTTCTTTATAAACCGCTTTTTCTACCTCACTCAGCTGTTCATAATAGAACCGATTGCTCTGAGCATGTCCAGTTCCAGCCATTCCAAACCAACAGATACATAACAACAAAATATAATAAATACTTCTTTTTTTAATTCTCATTTTTCTCATTTCTTAATTTTTATTATCAACAAAATATTAGAAACAAAACATTGCTTTTGATTGCCATTAAACTGACTAATAATTATCCGGTCCTTTGCTTCCTTTTTCTAATAATATAATCTGTATTGCCTGCAGCTCTTTATCAAGCCCTTCACTTCCAGATTCCTCTCCATTTTTTGCCCAGCTAAGCCATCCTTCTTCTTCTACATGACTGCGGTAATAAATATCATATTTTGATGCTACAGAACCTGTCAAATAAATTTTAATTGCCTCCAGACGCTGATTATTTTCAACAGTTCCTGCCATCACTCCATTTGCAACATAACTCTGCCATCCAACATTCTGAACATAGGCTGAATAGCGGATTCCGCCTCCGATTTTGTTCTCATTCAACCGAATCCTCACAGCTTCCACACGAAACGCATCAGTTCCAGCTGTTTCTCCTTCTCCCACGCTATCTAGCCATCCATTTTCCGAATCATAAGTCTCGTATTCAAGCTTCACACCTGATACTGGTCGTTTCTGCACAACAATATCACAGATAGCCTCTTTTCCATCTACCGTCACAGTAATAACCGTCTCTCCGATTCCAACTGCCCTTACAACGCCATTGCTTACTGTTGCGACAGCTTCATTACTGCTGCCCCATTGAGCCTTTTTCTCCGTCGTTGTATTTTCTGGATTATAGTTTACTTCTAGTCTAATCTGCTGCCCCTTTTTTAATTTGTATTCATCTTTTTCAAATGAAATTGACTTTAAGGCAATTACTTTTTCCTTTACAATTACCTCACATGTCTTTTTTTGATTATCTGCCTGTGCAGTAATTATTACTCTTCCTTGTGCCATCGCTGTAACCGTTCCATCTGAACTTACTTTTGCAATCGATTCATCACTGCTCGTCCATATCACTTTTTCCTGATCTGTCATATTTTCTGACTCATATATCACTGTTATCTTTGCCGTTTTTCCTTCTTCTATTTCCAAAATCTCCTTGCTCAGTTTTATATCCTGCTGAGAAACTTGATTTTTCTCTACTGTAACATCACAAGTATCCTGTTTTCCATCTACAATAGCAGTGATTGTTGCTTTTCCCACTGACTTTGCCGTTATTTTTCCACTATTATCCACACACACAACCGTATCATCACTTGTTTTCCACTGGATTGCATCATTCGTATTTTGTGGATCATACATCAATTCAAGATCCATTGTTTCATTTTCCATTAAAATAATCTTTTTGTCCACAAAATGGATCGCATTTAACGCAGCTAACGACACAATACTGTGCATTCCCATTACAACGCAACATACCGCTGCAATAACTCGTATTTTTTTCATTTTTATTCCTTTCTTCCTATCATTCAATTGACACTCCCCATGCCTAAAGGCAGGGGATTCTTGCTACCTACCACTACATAGTAGCTGACCAGTCCATTTCTGGTAGGTCGTAGTGCAAGGTGTGGCTATGCCATTAGCAATCATAGGGCAGAACGTATAGTTCCATATGCAGTATGTCTGTTACCAACATACTCAGTTGAGTTACATATGTTCACAGCTCCAAGCAAATCCCTATGGATTAAGAAAAGCAGAAGAGCTGTCTTCCTTAGAAAGTCATATCTTTCTGGAATCCACTGGGATCTATCATTTTCCACTCTTCTGCTATCTTGTTGATTATGGTTTTCACGCCTCCATAATCAATCCTATTATTACACATTCTTCAAAGAATGGGAATATCAAAAAAGTAAAAAATGATAAAGTTGATTCGAAAGGTATTGCAAAATTAGGATTATCCGATGACATTCCCGTTTCTCAGTTCCCAGCAAAGCTGATTCTTGAGTTACGAAGCCTTACTCGCAAGTATTATGATCTGACCGATGAACGGTCTGCTCACATTAACAAACGCTTCCAGAAAAGGTCTCTCCAAATCCACAGAACGTTATGAAAATCTCTGTGCCGCGGCAACAGCTGACAAATCGTTTGATTGTCAGATTGATAGTATCTATTTCAATATTTCTCTGACGCTGGACCTGATTGAAAAGCTTGATCATCCCCTGGATTCTATCATGCAGCGGATAAATCAACTGGTGACCTTTCATAAGAATAAGAAATTCATTCGGCAGATTAAATGGATCAACTCCATCAAAGGGGTTGGATTCCTGACCGCAGTTGCCATTATGTGTGAAATTGGTGACTTTGCAGCATTCCGTAATCCAAAGCAGTTATTCGCTTACTTTGGACTTGATCCAGAAGTAAATCAGTCTGAAAAATTCGTTGGGACTCAAGTACATATGAGCAAACGAGACTCTAGAATTGCCCGTCGTGCTGTCTTTGCGATAGCACTGGCATCCATTCGTACGAAACAAAATGGCGAGGGCATCCATCCATATCTTCGTCAATACTATGAGAAAAAATCTGGACAAAAGCCAAAGATGGTTGCTCTTGGAGCAGTCATGCACAAAGTTTGCAATATCATCTTTGCGGTTCTTCGGGATGAAAAGGAATTCGAATTACGTTCACCGGAAGAACACTGCAGGCAATATCAAAGACCTGCTTCGCAGGCTGCATAAACATACATCCTGCATACTCTATAACCATTAACAAAGCGAAAACCCGTAGGATTTACGTTTATTAGAGTTACTCATTTTTAGCTTTTAGAAACAAATAGAAATAATTCTACTTTTTGTCATTTAGGGCTTGACTTTAACTAGCTGGTCTCATACACCTTCGCTGTTACTTTTGGTGTGCAGACTTCAATACAGTCCATACAACGCTTCACTGAAACACATACTTGTTTCTTACAATCTGATTTTACTGCCTTTGAATAACGATTATTTGACTGTATTGATACAAAGACATTTAAAATTTCCTCTCTCAATGCCTCTATCACCATAGTTCTCTGTTCAAAGGATAATGTAACACTCTGTCCATGCTGATCATACGACAATAATTTACCAAGCATAAAAAATCCTCCATTATATTTTTACTTTCATAAAATCATACAAAGTTTCCAAACCGCTTCTGCACACTTAAAGCAGAAGATTCATCAGTTTCATACGATTTTCTTTCTTCCACTATAACATGATTCCATAATTTCGTCAGTATGAATTATTTTAGATTTTATGTCATATTTCTGTAAATTGCCAATCACTTACAAAAGCAGAAACTTCATAAACACAGTCCATAATCATTAAAGTCTGCGTATAATAATTATTTTGTCTGTCCCCAGCGTTCCTCCTGCAGTATCGCTCCATATTCCACTGGATCAAATATATTTTCCACTGTATCAAGCCCTTCAAATGCCTCTTGTCCCTCATAAATATGCTTTTGAATCAACATATGACCGCTATAGTCTTGCAGTACAAATACATTCTCACCGAGTGAGACAAAAGGAGGAAATCTAAACTCTGTCACATCCATACTTTCTGTATTTTCCTTTAATCCTACCAAATAGTCACTTGGCGGATAATCTGCCACATTCTTTCCCCCATCAATATCAATAATCACTTCATACGTTCCATTATCCTGTTTCATCAAACTTTCCAAATGTAGCGAAACTGGTGATGCAGTCGGACAGTAATTTGGATACATCGTACGGAAATATTCCCAGTTCATATTTATTTTTTTCATCGCCGTCAGCTTATTTTTATTTTGCACTTGCGTCATATCAAGTACCGTTCCAAACAATTCCTCATTTACACTTCCTTGTTCATACGCCGAATACATGAAATCATAATAACCTTTTATCGCTGTCATTGCTTCTGTCTCTATATTAGAGTTTCCATCTTTTTCTACTCCCACAATCGTCGTTTCTTCTGTTGCTTTTGTATCTTCTTTCATCTCATAAATAATATTTCCGTTTTCATCCATCTCCTGTATTCGCGAAATATCTTTATTATTCACTTCTTTTTTTAAAAGCAAATAGCAATATCCTTTTTGATCCGATAATTTTGTATTTACTATTGTACCGTTATCATAGACAAAATTCAGATTTGTCACTTTATTATCCCGAACAATTCCAGAATATAATGTATAATCTCCCAATTCTGTATCCGTTCCTATTGTCCGATAATCTAAAAACGCATCTGTGCCAATATCTGAAGTTTGTGATGTCATAACTTGATCTTGCTTTAACACAGCATTTATAATTAACTCTCGATTTGTCTGATCTCGAAATGTCATAACGACTGCATCCAGTCCACTTTTTGTATCTGTAGCCAAAATTTGATGATTATGTGCATTGATATATCCTGATGATTCCAAATAACTCACCATAACTTGAATCAATCGTTCTTCCGTATTCTGTACTTCTGTTATATCAAGCGATTTCTCAGCCACTTGCCCCGATACCGCTTCTTTTACTGTCTTAGTGTCTTCAGCATTCCCTCTCCCACATGCCGCTAACAACAAGCATATTGATAATAAAAATGTAATTTTTAATCGCCTCATAATCCATCTCCCCTTTCTGAATGCTAGAACAGCAGACAAGCTCATCTTAACTTTCGTCAAGCAGATATTCCTAATTTATGATGTTGGGGTCAAAAGATAGTTTGCCCCCATGATACCTACGGATTGCTCCGCACTATGTGTTCTCACAATCCTAGAAACATTCGAAATTCACCCTAATCGGGCTACTTTCTCATGCTTTGCAGGTCCCAAAATCATACTTTTTCATGCAAGCATGAAACGCATGACCTTTTGACCCTGGTATCAATTTATAGCATCATTATATCTTATTTGCAAAATAAATACTATTTCATTTTTCATTTATTTTCTTACAATTTCTTTAACGTTTTTATGAGTTTATTACTTTATCTAAATGCATTGATAGTTTTTTAAATTTTTTGAATTTTCTCTTGACAAATTATTATTTTCACATTATACTTTAATGCAACAAAACCAAATATAAAACTGATGATTGAGAAGAGTAAGTTAAATTGGGTGTGTCCAGAGAGTTGTCGGTGGTGAGATGACAGCAGCATAGATTTTTCTGAATGGCCTCAAGAGGGCAGCTTGAACCTATATTTTAGTAGTAGATGCTGACGGAGTGCTCACCGTTATCAAGAGCAGGTATATGTTTGTATACTAATGAGAGGGCGTTTTATGCCAATTTGGGTGGTACCGCAGAAGTTACTGACTTTTGTCCCATGTGTAATGATATACATGTGACAGAAGTTTTTTTTTATGCAAAAGCAGCTGTAAATAGTTACAGTCTGCTTTGTACAAAGCATTTTTCAAAAATACTGCTATCTATAATTAGAATTTAAAGGAGGTTTAAACCATGTTTTCACCAGATTGCAATACTATTTTAAGACTTGCAAATGATTATCCAGTTGTTCCTATCAGCCGTGAAATCTACGCTGACATCGTAACTCCAATCACATTACTTCGACGCTTGCAGACTGTTTCTTCCCGCTTTTTCCTTTTGGAATCTGTGGAAAGTGGTGAAAAATGGGGCCGCTATTCTTTTCTTGGATGTGACCCAGTGATGCGTGTCACATGTAAAAACAAATGTGTAACAATTCACGGCGAAGAGACAAAAACAGTTACAACCGACCATCCGCTTGATGTACTGCGTGAAATTTTGCAGGAATATAAAGCACCTCATCTGGAAGATCTTCCTCCATTTGCTGGCGGATTTGTCGGATATTTCTCCTATGCAATGATGGAATATGCAGAACCAACATTATCCATTCAAAGAGATGATATGAACGACTTTGACATGATGCTGTTTGATAAAATTATCGCCTATGATCATCTAAAGCAGAAAATTACATTAATTGTAAATATGAAAACCGACCATATCATGGAAAATTATGGAAAAGCATGTGCTGACATTGAATCACTGATACGCATGATTCACGATCAGACACCACTTCCTCATCAAAAGGTACTCCAAAAACCAGATTTTCACTGCAATGTCTCTTTTGAACAATACCGTGACATTATTAATCAAACAAAACAATATATTGTAGATGGCGATATTTTCCAAGCAGTACAGTCCCGCCGCTTTGTCAGTGATTATTCTGACAGTTTACTAAATGCCTATCGTGTGCTGCGTACAACAAATCCATCCCCTTATATGGTTTATCTTCATATTGATGATGATGAAATTATATCAACCTCCCCAGAGACACTTGTCCGTCTTGAAAATGGAAGATTAACAACATTCCCAGTCGCTGGCTCCCGTCCGCGTGGAAAAACAAAAGCACAAGACCTTGAATTAGAACGTGATTTACTCTCCGATGAAAAGGAGTTGTCCGAACATAATATGCTTGTTGATCTCGGAAGAAATGACCTTGGAAAGATTTCTAAAATTGGTTCCGTTGAAGTAACCGAATATATGATGATCCACCGTTATTCAAAAATTATGCATATTTGTTCGCAGGTAGAAAGCAATATCGCCGATGAATGCGATGCCTGCTCTGCCATTGAATCCGTACTCCCAGCTGGAACATTGTCTGGCGCTCCAAAGATTCGCGCCTGTGAAATTATCGAAGAACTCGAACCAGATGCTCGTGGAGTATATGGCGGTGCACTTGGTTATCTCGATTTTACTGGAAATATGGACACTTGTATCGCCATTCGTATGGCTGTAAAACATAAAAATAAGGTTTATGTACAGTCAGGAGGAGGAATCGTTGCCGATTCCACCCCTGAAAATGAATATGCAGAAAGTGCAAACAAAGCAAAGGCCGTTATTGACGCAATTATGAATGCAGCGGAGGTGAATGATTAATGATTTTATTAATTGATAATTACGACAGTTTTTCTTATAACTTATACCAGCTGACCGCATCACTCCGCAGCGATATCTTCGTTGTCCGCAATGATGCAATGTCTCTCACAGAAATTGAACAGCTCGCTCCAGACCATATTTTACTCTCTCCTGGTCCTGGTTATCCAAAAGACGCAGGCATCTGTGAAGACGTAATTCACTATTTTGGTTCCAAAATACCAATTCTCGGTGTATGCCTTGGTCATCAGGCAATTTGTGAATCATTCGGAATGACCGTTTCCCATGCAAAAAAATTAATGCATGGAAAGCAGAGTGTCATTTCCCTTGATACTGACTCATTATTGTTTCAGGGACTTCCATCTAACATCGATGCCGCACGATATCACTCTCTCATCGCCAAGTCAGAAACATTGCCAGAACAATTAAAGGTCATTGCCGTTGAACCTATTAATAACGAAATCATGGCAGTACAGCATAACGAATATCCGATTTTCGGAGTCCAATTTCATCCAGAGTCAATTATGACTCCGCTCGGAGATAAAATTATTCAAAACTTTTTAAACATAAAATAATAAATTACCAAACTCCCAAAACATGAAAAAGCAGCCCGATTAGAGCAAATTTCGAATGTTTTTAGAGGTATCATTCGTTTTTACATAAATTAGGAGGAGAACAATTATGATTCAAGATGCAATTCATCAAGTAATTAACGGTAAAGACTTAGATTATGAAACTGCAAAGGCAATTATGTCAGAAATGATGGACGGTACAGTGACTGACATTCAAATGGCAACATTATTAACAGGACTCCGCATGAAGGGCGAGACAATTACTGAAATTACTGCCTGTGCCGAAGTAATGAGAGAAAAAGGTACAAAATTAAAACATAAGATGCCTGTTATGGATATTGTAGGAACAGGAGGAGACGAAGCTGGATCATTTAATATTTCTACTACTTCTGCATTCGTCGCTGCTGCAGGAGGAATTTCTATTGCTAAACATGGAAATCGTTCCGTTTCTTCTCGGTCTGGAGCTGCTGATGTGTTAGAACAACTTGGAGCTGTATTGACATTAACACCTGAGCAAAGTGAAAAAGTATTGGAAGACACAGGAATTTGTTTCTTATTTGCACAGACTTATCACCGTTCGATGAAAAATGTTGCTCCTGTACGAAAAGGCATGAAAGAACGTACAATTTTTAATATTTTAGGACCACTCTCTAACCCAGCTGGTGCAACAATGCAGCTGCTCGGTGTATATGATCAGTCATTAGTTGAAGCATTGGCACAAGTATTAGTGAACTTAGGTATAACAAGAGGTGTCGCTGTATGCGGCAATGGCATGGATGAAGCATCGTTAATCGGAGCAAATACAATCTGTGAAATTCGTTTCGGAGAGACGACGTATTATACACTCACGCCAGAAGACCTTGGATTGTCCCGATGCACATTGGATGATTTAAAGGGCGGAACACCAGAAGAAAATGCAGAAATTACAAAGGGAATTTTAAATGGCACAATTCATGGTCCAAAACGGGATGTCGTACTGCTCAATGCAGGTATCGCACTTTATCTCGGTATTGATCATATCAGTTTAAAAGAAGGAATTCAAATGGCAGCGGATTTGATTGACAGCAACAAAGCATATGAAAAGCTCCAGCAGTTCGTTGCAGCAACACAACAATTTTAAGAATGGAGAATCGATATGATTTTAGATGAACTTGCGGCATATTCCAAACTGCGTGTCAAACAAGCAAAACGCCAAATTTCCTTTTCGGAAATTCAGACTCAGGCACTTCAGCTTCCAAAAGGGACATTTCGACTAGAACAAACACTTGCCCAAAAGTCAATCTCCTTTATTTGCGAAGTAAAAAAAGCTTCCCCATCCAAGGGCATTATCGCAGACAATTTTCCATATGTTTCGATTGCAAAGGAATACGAATCAGCAGGTGCCGATGCGATTTCCGTTTTAACTGAACCGAAATGGTTTTTAGGATCTGATCAGTATTTAAAAGAAATTCGTGCCAATGTCTCTCTTCCTATTTTAAGGAAAGATTTTACAGTAGACTCATATCAAATATATGAAGCAAAACTGCTTGGTGCAGATGCCGTCCTGCTCATCTGTGCAATACTTGATACCGACACGATTCGAAATTCCATTCAAATTTGTGACGAACTTGGTATGAGTGCCCTTGTTGAAACACATGATGAGAATGAAATTGTTTCCGCAATCAATGCTGGTGCTCGCATCATCGGTGTTAACAACCGAAATTTGAAAAACTTTACGGTTAATTTTGAAAATTGCACGACTCTTCGCAAATATATTCCAGACAATATATTGTTTGTCGCAGAGAGTGGCGTAAAAACTGCAGATGATGTTGCTTTAATTGCCGCTTCTGGTGCCAATGCAATATTAATTGGAGAGACACTTATGCGATCCAATCAGAAGAAAGAACTGCTTGACTCATTTCACCAGGCAGCTAAGAGGGAGCTATGACTATACAACCATTATCACACAGCGAAATACCAACGCTTACCAATAAAATAAAAATTTGTGGTTTGATGCGGGAGGCAGATATTCTTGCTGTCAACCGTTTTCATCCAGACTTTGTCGGATTCGTATTTGCCAAAAGCAAACGGCAGATTTCCACCGAACAGGCTGCTTTTTTCCGTACTATACTTGATGATTCGATTCCAGCCGTTGGTGTATTTGTAAATGAACATCCTGACAAAATTTTAAACCTCTGTAAAGATCATATTATTCAATGGATTCAGCTTCATGGACAGGAAACTGAAGAAACAATTCAATATTTAAAAAATCATCTTCATTTACTCGGGCTTACCTGTCCAATTATAAAGGCAGTTTCTGTCCGTACAACGGACGATATTATTGCCGCAGATCAGCTTTCCTGCGATTATCTTCTTCTTGATCATGGCGCAGGCGGAACAGGAACTGCATTTGACTGGTCATTCATTCCCACTATCCAGACACCATTTTTTCTGGCAGGCGGATTGAATGAGACAAATATTGAGCAAGCTGCCCATTATCATGCTTACTGCTTAGACGTCTCAAGCGGTGCAGAGACAGATGGAAAGAAAGATCCGATGAAAATCCAACATTTTGTTGATACGATACATTCCCTATAGAAACGAAGGAGGAAAAACCTATGTCAAAAGGACGTTTTGGTATTCATGGTGGTCAATATATGCCAGAAACATTAATGAATGCCGTAATTGAATTAGAACAAGCATATGATTATTATAAAAATGACCCACAATTTAACAAAGAATTAACGGAATTATTGAATGAATATGCCAACCGCCCATCTCGGCTCTATTTTGCAAAGCATATGACAGAAGATCTTGGCGGTGCTAAAATTTATTTAAAACGAGAAGACTTAAACCATACCGGAGCACATAAGATTAATAATGTACTTGGACAAGTATTGCTTGCAAAAAAGATGGGAAAAACTCGTGTCATCGCAGAAACAGGTGCTGGACAGCATGGCGTTGCAACTGCTACTGCTGCTGCACTTATGGGTATGGAATGTGAAGTATATATGGGGATCGAAGATACCATTCGACAAGCATTAAATGTATATCGAATGCGTCTTCTCGGTGCAACTGTACATGAAGTAAAGACCGGTACAGGTACATTAAAAGATGCCGTATCTGAGGCAATGCGTGAATGGACAAGCCGAATTGATGACACACATTATGTGCTTGGCTCTGTCATGGGCCCTCATCCATTTCCAACAATCGTCCGCGATTTTCAGGCAATCATCTCAAAGGAAATCAAAGAACAATGCATGGAAAAAGAAGGGAAGCTTCCAGATGTCGTACTTGCCTGTGTCGGCGGCGGTTCCAATGCTATCGGAGCATTTTATCATTTCATTGACCATCCAGAAGTGCAGTTAATTGGATGCGAAGCAGCAGGACGCGGTGTAAATACTGCCGAAACAGCAGCAACAATCGCCACGGGATCTCTTGGTATTTTCCACGGAATGAAATCTTATTTCTGTCAAGACCAGTATGGTCAGATTGCACCTGTGTATTCCATTTCCGCAGGACTTGACTACCCAGGAATTGGACCAGAACATGCCTATCTTCATGATATCGGACGTGCACAGTACGTTCCTGTTACTGATGAAGAAGCCGTTGAGGCATTTGAATATTTATCACGAATAGAAGGAATTATTCCTGCAATTGAAAGTGCACACGCTGTCGCATATGCGATGAAACTGGCACCAACAATGCGAAACGACCAAGTAATTGTTATTAATATTTCAGGACGTGGAGACAAAGACTGTGCTGCCATCGCCCGCTACAGAGGAGAGGATATTCATGAGTAATATAGCAAAAGCATTCGATCATGGAAAAGCATTTATTCCATTTATTACATGTGGTGATCCATCATTAGAGATTACCGAACAGCTCGTTCTTGCAATGGCAGACGCTGGTGCCGATTTAATTGAACTTGGTATTCCATTTTCTGATCCAACTGCAGAAGGTCCTGTTATTCAGGCAGCAAGCCAACGCGCTCTTGCAGGCGGCGTAACAACTGATAAAATCTTTGATATGGTACATCGCCTTCGCCAGAAAACAACAATCCCATTCGTATTTATGACTTACGCAAATGTTATTTTTTCTTATGGCGCAGAACGTTTTATTGGCAATGCTTCCCGACTTGGAATCGACGGAATCATTTTACCAGATCTTCCTTATGAGGAAAAACAAGAGTTTGACCCAATCTGCAAAAAATATAACGTTGACTTAATCTCTTTCATTGCACCGACTTCTCATGAAAGAATTTCAATGATCGCCCGAGAAGCAAGCGGATTCGTCTACTGTGTTTCCTCTCTTGGCGTAACTGGAGTGAGAAAAGAAATTACAACCGATATCGCATCCATGATCAAACTCGTAAAACAAGCAAAGACAATTCCAGCTGCTATTGGATTCGGTATTTCAACACCTGAACAAGCAAAAAAAATGGCCGCTTTTGCTGACGGCGTCATCGTCGGTTCTGCCATCGTAAAGCTATGTGCTCAATACGGAAATGATTGTATCAAGCCAGTAAACGAATATGTCAGAGCAATGAAAGCTGCTATTTCTTAATTTATTTCTTCTTAAAAATTTTCACTTATTATCCAAAAACAAGGAAGACCTTCCCTATGCCACTTCGACATACAAGAAGGTCTTCGTTATCATTAATATGCAATTACTTCATACCCATCTTCTGTAACAACAATCTGAATTTCCCATTGTGCAGAGTCAGAACCATCTTCTGTATAGATCGTCCACCCATCATTATCATCAATATAAATATCAGGTGCACCTGCATTAACCATCGGTTCAATTGTAAACATTAACCCTGGAACAAGAAGCATATCCGTTCCTTTGCTTCCGATATATCCAACCCATGGATCTTCATGAAATTCCAAGCCAATTCCATGACCGCCAATCTCTCTTACAACATGATATCCATTTGCCTCTGCATGTTCTTGTACCGCCTGTGCCATATCTCCCATAAACCCCCAAGGTTTTACTTGCTGCAGCCCAAGTTCCACACATTCTTTTACAACACGGACTAATTTTTCTCGCTCTGGACTTACCGAACCAATACAAAACATACGAGAAGAATCTGAAAAATATCCATTATAAATTGTCGATACATCTACATTAATAATATCTCCATCCTGTAAAATAATCTGTTCTGATGGAATTCCATGGCAAACCTGATCATTGATAGAAGTACATACACTCTTTGGATAACCTTCAAATCCTAATGGAGCAGGAATTCCTCCCATCTCCCTTGTCTTTTCTTCTACCCACTGATTGATCTGTTCTGTAGAAATACCTGCACAAATCCTTTCTGCAACATAATCCAATACTGCGACATTAATCTTCGCACTTTCTTTAATTTTTTCTATTTCCTCTTGTGTCTTTAACATATCTCTTCTCGGAACAATATGCCCTTTTCTCGCATAATATGCAATCTTTTCATCCATCGCCTCATGACACTGCTTATATTTTTTTCCGCTGCCGCACCAACACGGATCATTTCGATTCATTTTCTTCATAAATTTAAACTCTCCTCTATCAAATTCATCCATTTCTTATCACTCATAAGATTTTCTTTTTCTTAAAAATAATAATACAGATAATTACAACACTAATACTTAATGCAATAATAAATGGATATCCATGATCCAATTCTGGCATTCCTTTAAAATTCATACCGTACCAGCTTGTAATTAATGTTAATGGAAGGAAAATCGTTGAAATAATCGTTAATACTTGCATATTCCGATTTTGTTCTTCATCTACTTGTGCTTTATAGGCATCTCTCACCTGCTGTGCATAATCAAGCAAATGAATAGTCTTACCAGTCAGCCGTTCTGCCCGATCACTAATTGTTCCAAAATATTTCAAATGTTTCTTTGCAAAAAAACAATTTTCATTTTCTTCAAATGCCTTTCCCATCTCTCTTAACTGGTCATAGTAACCTCTCAATATTAAGAGCTGTTTTCTTACCGACATCATATGATTTTGATAATTTTGAATTCGATCATTTGAAATCTCATCTTCCATTTCCATAATCTCACGCTCGAACCGTTCTAAAATTGAACTATCTTTACTCATAAATTCGGACATAAAATTATAAAGAAATTTCTCTTTTGTCTAACCTTGACGTACTTTCTTTTTACAAATTCTTTGTATCAATCGCTCCGCAAATCCGTCTTTTTCTGAAAATACAACATATTTCGAATTAATAAAAAACATCATGCGATAACGGCTTCCAAGTACATCCAAAAGTCTTGGAATCGCAAATGTTCCATATAGACAATCTTGTTGTGTCTCTACTTTACAAAAATAAGCATCTTCCAGACTAATATCTCCCTCATAGGCAATTCCAATTTGCTCTAATACTCGTTTACACTCTTCTGGACGCACAATAAAAACTGCCTGTTTTTCACTTTCTAGCACTTGCTCCATCGTTGTTTCTATTAGCTGTTCTCCCAGTGCATATATTTTCATGTGATCCTACCCGTTTCCTTTGTTTCTTTTTTGATTATTTCTATCTCGTTTCACTGCTCTTCTTTTTGTTTTCTGTTCCTTTTTTATTTTACCACTAGAAAATACTAGTGTAAAGAGTATATCCCATCATTCATTTTGCTGACTCCTGCGTGCAGGCTAACGCTTATTTTCTCTTCCAAACCATATCCAAATAAGCAGTAATAAGGAAATTGCTATAATCACAGCAACAATTTTTGGTTCCACTTGCGATGCTTCTGAAACAATATAGATCGTTTTGGCTTCTTCTATATTTTTTACTCGGTGTCCACGCACTAATATTCGATGAGAATTGATTCCATACGGTGTACATGTAATCAGCGTACAATAATCTTCACTATCTTCAATTTGCAAATTATCTATTTCTGTCGGTAATACAATTCGTATCTGATCTACTTCGTAAGTTAATGTTTCATCTAAAACTTGAAGCATAAACCGATCTCCTTCTTCTATCTTGTCAAGATCTGTAAATAATTTTGCCGAGCGATTATATTCCTTTTTATCCTCTTCTGATAGACTCCATCTTAATGCATTTTTCTGTAATGCTTTATTATATGCATAGGCTTCTTCCAATAATCGTTCATATTTTCAATTCGTTTTGTAATAAGTATTCCAAGTCTGACTGCACACTTCACAGGGCAGTCATATATGAGTATATTATTTGTACTTTACATAGTTTTTACATATTATTTACTTCTTGCTGATAGCTGCATAACATTTTGTAATGTTAGAATAAATAAGACAAAACAAATGGTAATTAATGCTGTGCAAGCTACGGGAGGAAAATATGAATACTATATTAGAGACAATATTTGGACTGCTTGGAGGACTGGCATTGTTCTTATTTGGAATGAACATGATGTCAGAAGGACTGCAAAAAGCAGCAGGAGAACGAATGAAAAGCATTTTATCTATGCTTACAAAAAATCCAGTGCTTGGCGTACTTGCCGGGGCACTTGTAACGGCAGTCCTTCAAAGTTCCAGTGCAACAACTGTTATGGTAATTGGGTTTGTCAGTGCAGGTCTGATGAACTTGCCGCAGGCAATTTCTGTTATATTCGGTGCTAATATTGGTACAACAATGACGGCACAATTAATGGCGTTTAAAATCAGTGATTATATTTGGCCAATTGTATTTATTGGATTTATCATTTCATTTATTGCAAAAAATGAAAAAGTAAAAAATATTGGTCAAACCATTTTTGCATTTGGTATTTTATTTGTCGGAATTGAGACGATGGGAGGAGTTATGAAACCACTCGCAAGCAGTCCAATTTTCACAGACTTAATTGCAAAAGTATCTGATATTCCAATTCTTGGTGTACTTGTCGGTGCTTTAATGACATTAGTCGTACAAAGCTCCAGTGCCACGATTGCTGTACTGCAAAACTTTGCTTCTCAAGCAGGTTCCGATGGAGTTACAAGTGTCATTGGTCTGACAGGAGCGATTCCAATTTTATTTGGTGATAATATCGGTACAACAATTACTGCACTTCTTGCATGTATCGGACAGTCTAAAAATGCAAAATGTACTGCTATTGCACATAGTATTTTTAATATTACAGGAAGCTTATTATTTATATGGTTTATCCCATGGTTTGCAAAATTTGTGGAATTCATTTCCCCAAAAGGTCCAGAATTGGATGTTATCTCACGACAGATTGCAAATGCACATACAACTTTTAATATCGCCTGTACATTATTATGGCTTCCATTCATCGGTGTATTAGTAAAAGTCGTAACAACACTGATTCGCGGCGAAGAGCAAAATGAAGAAAAAGAAGGTTCCAAATATTTGGATCACAAGTTAATTGGACAGCCAGTGTTTGCACTGAAAATGATTATGGAACAGCTGGAAATTATATGTGAGGGAGTACAAACGTTATTGCCTAACTTAAAAACAGTAATCGAGAAAAATGATTCCTCTACATTAAACGGAGTAATTCATACATGCGATCATATCAAGGAAATTAATGATGAATTAATGCAGTACATGGCAGCAATGTTTGCCGCTGGTTCGCTGACAGAAGAGCAGGCATCCAGCGCATCGGATATTATGATCGTAATGGAAAATGTTGAGCATATTGGAATGCGGTGCAAAGAAATTTCCGATTTTGCTAAAATCAAAATTCAAAATGGATATCAGTATTCTGATACAGCATTAGACGAGATGAAAATCAATATTGATCTTGTATCTCAATTATATGAATCAGTAATGAATTATTTAAGAAAACAGGAAATCATTACTCCAGAGCAGTTAAATGCACGCAGAAATGAGATTATTAAAAAGAGAAATCAGGCAAGAAAAAACAATTCTCAGCGTTTAAAACAAAACCACTGCGAAAGAGAACACAGCGAATTGTTCAACCAGACATTGTTCTGCCTTGAACGAATCAGCAATGATTGCTTTAACTTATTAGAAAACGGAATCCATCACTTTCAATTTCATAATGACGTATTTATAGAAACAACTTCTAAAAATTAAAATTGACACTATTAAAGTAAAAAATCTCCCTGTGTAACAGATGTGAAAAATATTCTTGTTACATAAGGAGATTTTTAATATGTCGTTTTTTGTATTTTTGAATGATAATTCATGCTATTTTAATGGGCGCTTTGGTCTGCATGAACATCCGATTCCAAGTCCTCCTGCACCAATATGACACGATACACCAAGTGATAACTTATCGCACATCACATTCATACCTGGAAATGCCTGTTCAATTTCTTTTACCCATTCCTTTGTCTCTTTATCTGAAGCACTCGAAGCCGCTACCAAATTCACTTCTCCTTTGTCATAATACTCCTTAAACTTTGTCTGTAAATCTTCTTTCATCGCTTCAATCATCGTATTTTTCACTTTTGCAAACCCACGACATTTTTTGAATGTATCCAATGTTCCTACATCAAATTTCAATACAGGCTTAATATTTAATACTGTTCCTAACGCTGCCGTCGCTGGAGTAATTCTTCCACCCTTTTTTAAATGTTCCAATGTCTTCACCCCAACATAAATAACCATTTTATCTCTTGCCGCTTCCAAAATCTCTTTAATCTCTTTTGCATTATATCCTTCTTCGATTAATTCTAATGCATCCAAAACAGATCGATGCATTGGCGTAGAAATTCGTCCATTATCAACTACAAATACTCGGTTCTCATATGGATCATCCTGCGCCAATGCCATCGCTGTCGCACAAGAACCACTCAGCCCGCTGCTCATCGGTATATAAACAATCTGCTCATACTCATTTAATGCCTCATCCCACAAATTCATAACTACCTCTGGAGATGGCTGAGATGTCGTAACTGTCTTACCCGAATCGAGTTGTTTAAAAAATTCTTCTCTTGTCAATGTAATGTCTTCATAATAACATTCATCTTCAATATAAAATGGCATTGGAAGCACACGAATTCCTAACTTCTTTGCCTCTTCCTGCGTAATTCCGCTATGACTATCTGTAATAACTCCTATTGATTTCATCCGTTGTATCCTTTCTCTCCTACTTTACACTTTCCTGCAAGTACATTTTAATAATCTTCATAATTTTTCGGAAGTGCTGCAAACCCGTTTTTATTTGCCACAATTTCTGTCTTTCCTAATGTTACTGTCTTCATGATAAAACTCCCATTTATTCACTCTTCTTCCGAATATTTTAAATTCCAGTCTTTGCGTAACTTTGTCATAATATTCATGACATCAATCGTATAATCTAAATGCATTTTGTCTTGACCAATCTTAAAATCTTGCTCACTGATCGCCTGCTCCATATCATTTACTTCATATAATAACGCAAGTGAAGTATCTCCTTCTCGAATTACTTCTTTTTGTGATGTCTCAGTATAAGTAATGACTGCTTCATCCCCTCGCGGATATTCATAAATTTCAATATATGCCTTGTCAAAAGCGACCATTCCTCTCTTTGGCTGCTTTGCATGTAACGATAATGAAACCGTCGCCATCTCCTGCTTATCATTCATTAATAAAATGCCTGCCTGCTCATCAACGCCTGTCGGAGCGAACTTGACTTGCGACAAAATATGATTTGGTGTCTCTGTCATAAACCAACGAATAAATGACAATGCATATACGCCAATATCAAGCAATGCACCACCTGCCAAATTGCGGTTAAAAAAGCGATTCGTCATGTCATATTCTTTATAACTGCCAAAATTCATCTGAATAAACCGTAATTCTCCAAGCGTTCCAGACTCTATTATACGCTTTAATTCTTTATACAGCGGCATATGATAAATCGTCATTGCCTCTGCAAATACAACATGATGCTCATTCGCCAATTCTACTGCCTGCATTAATTCTTCTGAATTCAGCGTAATTGACTTCTCACAAAGTACATGTTTTCCATGCTTTAATGCTTCTATTACATATTTTATATGTGTATTATGCGGTGTTGAAATATAAATCACATCAACATTCTCATCCGTAAATACATCCTCTATTTTTTGATATACTTTTGGAATATGATGTTTCTGTGCGAATGCCACTGCCTTCTCATATGTTCGATTTGCAATTGCATAAAGCGTCGTATTTTTCCTTTCCATTCCCTCTGCCAATTGTTCTGCAATCACTCCACAACCAATACTTGCCCAACGATATTCTCTCACTGCCTCGACCTCCTAACATCTTTTGAATAGTATATCATATTATTGGACAAAAAACCAGACGGAGCACATGCTGTGTTTCGTCTGGTTTAGAAATATCAAATTCATACGTTTCCGTGTCATTCTACAAAGGCAGTGCGTTTTACACTCCCAATTTATAAAAATGGTTTTAAATCCTGCACTAATTGTTCTTCTGTCTTCACAATACTTTTTGCAAGTGCAATACTTTGTGCAGAAGCATATTCATATTTATTAATCACTTCGGTCAATGACTGGATGCCCATATTGCATCCATCCATTGCCAATTTAGCAACTTGACTGTCTTCTTTTTTCATCATCAGCTTCAAATCCGTCATCATTCTGGAAAACATCGCAGCCATCATCCCTGGATCCTGCTCCTGACTATTATGCTCTTTCAAAAGCTTTGCCACTTCCTCTTCCAACTCTTTATGCTTCTTATCATACTGATCTATTACTGTTTTCAGCTTTTCATCCGTCACATAATCCCTCATTTGATTAAAACTATTAATTGCCATCTTACATCCAGAACTGCATTCTTGTAACAAACTTCTTGTCTGATCTTCCATAACTGCCTCCATTATTTCGATTATTGCATCCGCCAAACAATTCGTATCTCTCTTATTCCATCAATGGTATATCTGATCAATACCCTATGTTTGAGCGCTTTTATTGCATATAGTATAAATCGTTTTTATTCAAAATATACATCTCATATTCTTTAACCAAACGGCAGTTAAAATCATGACTTTCTAATTTTCATATATGTCACTTTTTTATTTTACAGTATTTTTTATTCCGTAAACAATGGTGTTGAATAATAGCGGTCTCCTGTATCTGGCAGAAGTGCTACAATTGTCTTTCCTTTATTCTCTGGACGCTTTGCAAGCTGAATTGCGGCATGTAATGCTGCACCAGAGGAAATTCCAACTAATACGCCTTCTTTCTTTGCAAGAAGCTTCGCTACTGTAAATGCATCTTCATTCTGTACTGGAATAATCTCATCATAAATAGATGTATTTAACACCTCTGGGACAAATCCTGCACCAATTCCCTGAATCTTATGCGGACCACTCTTTCCTTCTGAAAGAACTGGAGAACTAGACGGCTCTACTGCTACAATCTTCACATCTGGTTTCTTTTCTTTTAAATATTCACCGATTCCAGTCAATGTTCCGCCTGTACCAACACCCGCAACAAATATATCAACTGCTCCATCCGTATCATTCCAGATTTCTGGACCTGTCGTTGCCTTATGAATTGCTGGATTAGCAGGATTTACAAACTGTCCTGGGATAAAACTGTCTGGAATTTCCTTTGAAAGTTCCTCTGCCTTATCAATCGCACCTTTCATTCCCTTTGCGCCATCTGTCAGCACTAATTCCGCACCATACGCTTTTAAAATATTTCTTCGCTCAACACTCATCGTCTCTGGCATCGTTAAAATAACACGATATCCCTTTGCCGCTGCGATAGAAGCCAAACCAATGCCCGTATTCCCCGATGTAGGCTCAATAATAACAGAATTTTGCTTCAGCACACCTCTCTGCTCTGCATCCTCAATCATTGCCTTAGCAATTCGATCTTTTACACTTCCTGCTGGATTAAAATATTCTAGCTTTACTAAAAGCGTAGCCTCCAATCCAATCTCTTTTTCGACATTTACCATCTCTACTAATGGTGTATTTCCTATCAGCTCCAATGCGCCTTTATAAATTTTTGCCATATTACCATCTCCCATTATTCCTATCTAATTACTATGTTTTTCGTGATGTGAGTATTATATCCCCATTTGATCAATTTGTCAACTATAATCATATATTTTATGTTAATCAACTTTTTCTTTGCTGCACTATTGTTTGTCTTACAGCAGATCCTTTTTTTCTGTTTCTTTTTTGCACATGTATTCTAGACAACATAAGCATAACAAATATAACTGCACCCATCATTGACAAGAAAATTCCAATATTTAAACCCGGTGTGCAATAAACAAACTGTATTTGATGATTGCCAGGACCTAGTTCAAGTCCCATAAACATTAAGTTTGCTTTTAAAACTGGCTGCCCATTTCCATCCACATACGCTTTCCATACAGAAGAATACGGCAAGGTCATACACAATATTTTCGGTCTATCCAGATAAATTGTTCCAGTTATCATATTCGTTATAGAAGGACTGTCATTAACTGGCAAATAATTCATATTAATATTTTCCAACATATTGTAATAATTGTGGAGGATCTTGCATATCAGCATCCATCACCGCCACATAATCTCCAACTACATTACAAAATCCCGCATACATAGCAGCTTCCTTTCCAAAATTTCTTGAAAAAGAAATATACTTTACTCGTTCATCTGCTTCTGAAAATTTTTTTATTATACTTAATGTATTGTCCTTTGAACCATCATCAATAAACAACATTTCAAAGCGATATGTATTCATACTAACAATTACCTCATCCAACGCTCTGTAAAATATCGGCAATGATTCTTCTTCATTAAAGCAAGGAATAATCAAAGATATTTGTTCCATATTGCCCTCCATAATAAAAAAATGTGTTGTATTACTAAGTTTATTTTTAAATTCATAATACCATTTTTTCCTACAATATCAATATTTTCATAATCTTTTTTTACAAATCATGTCATTATCCGATCTATCTAAAAAATCGGATCACCCAATCACTGTTCTGCTTTTCAGCCATTAACAAGATCATTTTTCAAAAGAAAATCTGTACTTTTTTATTGTTATGTGATATGATCTTTTTGATAGAATACAAAGAACCTTCCCGTGTCCCAAACGATTATAATAATTACACTGCGGGTAAACTATACAACAGGAGGTAACGATATGTCACAAAGAACAGACATTCATAAAGTATTAATCATCGGCTCTGGCCCTATTATTATCGGTCAAGCTTGTGAGTTTGATTATTCAGGAACGCAGGCCTGTAAGGCACTGCGAAAACTTGGTTATGAGATCGTACTGGTAAACTCAAATCCAGCTACAATTATGACAGACCCTGAAACAGCAGACGTTACTTATATTGAACCTTTAAATGTAGAACGTCTGGAACAAATCATTGCAAAGGAACGCCCAGATGCATTACTTCCTAACTTAGGTGGTCAGTCTGGCTTAAACTTATGTGCAGAATTAGCAAAATCAGGCGTTTTGGATAAGTATAATGTTCAAGTAATTGGTGTTCAGGTTGATGCAATTGAACGTGGAGAAGACCGAATTGAATTCAAGAAAGCAATGAATAAGCTTGGCATTGAGATGGCTCGAAGCGAAGTTGCATACAGCGTAGAACAGGCATTAGATATTGCTGATCAATTAGGCTACCCTGTTGTTTTGCGTCCTGCCTATACAATGGGCGGTGCAGGCGGCGGACTCGTTTATAATAAAGAGGAGTTAAAAACTGTCTGCGCACGAGGATTGCAGGCAAGTCTTGTCGGACAAGTATTAGTTGAAGAATCCATTTTAGGATGGGAAGAATTAGAACTGGAAGTAGTACGTGATGCAGATAACAACATGATCACAGTATGCTTCATCGAAAATATTGACCCTCTTGGTGTTCACACTGGAGACTCTTTCTGTTCCGCACCAATGCTTACTATTTCTGAAGAATGTCAGAAGCGTCTGCAGGAACAGGCATATAAAATTGTAGAATCTGTTGAGGTTATCGGCGGTACAAACGTTCAGTTCGCTCATGATCCAGTCAGTGATCGAATCGTTGTTATTGAAATTAACCCAAGAACTTCCCGTTCTTCCGCATTGGCATCTAAGGCAACTGGTTTCCCAATCGCACTTGTATCTGCGATGCTCGCTACTGGTCTGACATTAAAAGATATTCCTTGCGGTAAATACGGCACATTGGACAAATATGTGCCAGATGGAGACTATGTTGTAATCAAGTTCGCTCGCTGGGCATTTGAGAAATTCAAAGGCGTAGAAGACAAACTCGGAACACAGATGCGTGCCGTTGGTGAAGTTATGAGTATTGGAAAAACTTATAAAGAAGCTTTCCAAAAGGCAATCCGAAGCTTAGAGACTGGCCGCTATGGACTTGGACATGCAAAAGATTTTGATACAAAGACAAAAGAACAATTGCTTCAGCTTTTAATTACACCTTCCAGCGAACGTCATTTTATTATGTATGAAGCGCTTCGCAAAGGTGCTACTGTAGAAGAGATTCACGAAATTACAAAGGTAAAGACTTATTTCATCGAACAGATGAAGGAATTAGTGGAAGAAGAAGAACAGCTTCATGCATATAAAGGTTCTCTTCCAACAGATGAACTGTTAATCACAGCAAAAAAAGACGGATTTTCTGATAAATATTTGAGCCAAGTGCTGGAAATTCCAGAATCTGAGATTCGTAACCGCCGCATTGAACTCGGTGTAGAGGAAGCTTGGGAAGGTGTTCATGTAAGTGGAACACAAGACAGCGCTTATTATTACTCTACCTATAATGCAGAAGATAAAAATCCAATCTCCACTGACAAACCAAAGATTATGATTTTAGGTGGCGGTCCAAACCGTATCGGACAGGGTATCGAATTCGACTACTGCTGCGTTCATGCATCTTTGGCATTAAAGAAGCTTGGATTTGAGACAATTATTGTAAATTGTAACCCTGAGACAGTGTCCACAGACTATGATACTTCTGATAAGTTATACTTTGAACCATTGACTTTGGAAGATGTATTAAGCATTTATAAGAAAGAACAGCCAGTTGGCGTTATCGCTCAGTTTGGCGGACAGACTCCATTAAACTTAGCTTCTGAACTCGAAAAGAATGGCGTTAAGATATTAGGAACTTCCCCATCTGTCATTGATCTTGCAGAAGACCGCGACTTATTCCGTGCAATGATGGAAAAATTAGAGATTCCTATGCCAGAGTCTGGTATGGCTACTACTGTTGAAGAAGCATTGGAAATTGCTGATAAGATTGGCTACCCAGTTATGGTTCGTCCATCTTACGTACTCGGCGGACGTGGTATGGAAGTCGTATATGACCCAGAAAGTATGGAAGGCTATATGAAGGCAGCCGTTGGTGTTACACCAGACCGTCCAATCTTGATTGACCGCTTCTTAAATCACGCACTCGAATGTGAAGCAGATGCAATCAGCGACGGAAACCATGCATTTGTTCCAGCTGTTATGGAGCATATTGAACTTGCTGGCGTACATTCCGGCGATTCTGCATGTATCATTCCATCTGTGCATATTTCTAAGGAAAATGTAGAGACGATTAAAGAATATACAAAGAAGATTGCAGAAGAAATGCATGTAAAAGGTTTGATGAACATGCAGTATGCAATTGAAAATGGACGCGTTTATGTATTAGAGGCAAATCCTCGTGCTTCCCGTACTGTACCATTAGTATCAAAAGTATGTAATATCCGCATGGTACCAATTGCTACAGACATTATTACTTCTGAAATTACTGACCGCCCATCTCCAGTTCCAACTTTAAAAGAACAAACTATTCCATACTTTGGAGTAAAGGAAGCAGTCTTCCCATTCAATATGTTCCAAGAAGTTGACCCAGTATTAGGACCAGAAATGCGTTCCACAGGAGAAGTACTTGGACTTTCTTCTTACTATGGAGAAGCATTCTACAAAGCACAGGAGGCAACTCAGTCTGTTCTCCCATTAGAAGGAACAGTTCTAATCTCCGTAAACCGCAAAGATAAGCCAGAAGTTGTAGAGATCGCAAAGAGCTTTGCAGAAGACGGTTTCAAGATTATTGCTACCGGTACAACATACGAATTAATTCGCAGTGCTGGTATTGAAGCAAAGAAAGTAAAGAAACTGTATGAAGGTCGTCCAAATATTTTGGATATGATTACAAATGGTGATATTCAATTAATTATTAATACACCAGTCGGAAAAGACAGTGTCCATGACGACAGCTACTTGCGTAAAGCAGCAATCAAAGCAAAGATTCCTTATATGACTACTATGGCAGCAGCAAGAGCAACTGCAAAGGGAATCAAATATGTAAAAGAACATGGAAATGGAGATATTAAATCTCTCCAGGCATTACATGCTGAGATTTGTGATAAGTAATATAATGGTCTTGTTTATAAACCATTATAGATTATCATCGTCATAAATTATAAATAGGAGTCACCATTCGCTGGTTCTATTCCACTGATATGCTCCCTTCTAGGTAGACAAGTGAAATAATAAAAACTTGTCACTTAGGAGGGAGCATATTTTATGTCTAAAAGGAAAGTATCCGTTGAGGATAAGATATATGCTGTAAATCTGTATCTGGATGGGAAAGAAAGTCA
>JALFSR010000085.1 GCA_022778745.1 Clostridiales bacterium | reverse complement strand
ATGAGGGGAGTTCCTCTTAGATGTCCTTACCATCTATAGATAAAAAAGAATAAGTCTGTAAGCTGTTTTTCTTGCTTACAAACTTATTATACGAGGAGAAACATTATGAATATTAAGCAGGCAAAGGCAGAGATCAAACAGGCAATACAGGCATATCTCAGCAAAGACTTATTTGGAGAATATCGTATTCCAGCAGTACGGCAGCGTCCGATTTTATTAATTGGAGCACCAGGAATTGGAAAGACGGCGATAATGGAACAGATTGCAAGAGAATGTAAAATAGGGCTTGTCTCTTATACAATGACGCATCATACGAGACAGACAGCGATAGGACTTCCATTTATTAAAGAAAAGGAATATGGAGGTCAAATTTACTCAACAACAGAATATACGATGAGTGAAATTATTGCAGCAGTTTATGAACAAATGGAGAAGACGGGATTAAAAGAAGGAATTTTATTTTTGGATGAAATTAATTGTGTTTCTGAAACACTTGCCCCAACGATGCTGCAGTTTTTGCAATATAAGACATTTGGAAATCATCAGCTGCCAGGTGGATGGATTATTGTAACTGCGGGAAATCCGCCAGAGTATAATAAATCCGTTCGCGAGTTTGATATTGTAACGTTGGATCGTGTAAAGAAGATTGAGGTAGAAGAAGACTTTACAATATGGAAAGAATATGCCTATGAGCAGCGGATTCATGGAGCGATTTTGACGTATTTGGAGATTAAAAAAGAACATTTTTATGATATTCAGACGACGGTAGATGGAAAAATATTTGTAACAGCAAGAGGCTGGGAAGACTTGTCTCGTATGATGGAAACCTATGAGGCATTAAAGATTCCTGTTACAGAGCAGCTCATTATTCAGTATGTACAGCACCCAAAGATTGCCAAAGATTTTGCTAATTATTTAGATTTGTATCAGAAATATCAAGATATCTATCATGTAGAAAAAGTACTCGAAGGAAATTGGGATGAACAACTCAAAAATCGCTTAGAGCAGGCACCATTTGATGAAAAATTAAGTGTGATTGGTTTAATGTTAGATCAATTAAATGCAGATATGATGGAAGCGGATCAAATTGATCAAGTAACAACAGAAGTATTTGATTATTTAAAGCAGTGGAAGATGAATTTGCATCGCCCAATTTATAAGGATAAATCGGGTCTTGATATGATAAAGGAAATGGTACAAGAACAGACACAAAAGGCTGGGATGCAGAAAAAAGCAGGTCTGTTGGATCGCAAAGCATGGCAAGTTCAGCTTCAAATTACAAAACAGCTTGAACAATATGAAAAACAATTAAATTTGATTGGAGAGCAAACGGCACAACAAGCATTCGATGATATAAAGGCAGAGTTTCAGAATTTAGTTTCTGAGAGAAAAGAGAGAATCGCAATCGGAAGAAAACATTTGGATACAGCATTTTTATTTATGGAAGAAGTGTTTGGAGACAGTCAGGAGATGGTTATTTTCCTTACAGAATTATCTGCAAATTCGTCTGCGATTCGCTTTATCAGTCAAAATGGATGTGAATCTTACTATCGCCACAATAGAGAGTTACTTTTCTATGAAAAGCAGAAATCTATATTAGAAGATATTGAAGCGATACAAAAAAGAGAGAGTATGGAATTACTATAAAGGTGGATGCTTGTAATAGCATTGTATTTTTATAATAATCAAGAGGTAAGATATGGTAAGAAAAGTTACAAATGAAGATAAAGAGACATTCTTCCGTCTTTCAAAAGAAATGTATGCATCCGATGCCGTATTAGCACCAATACCGAAGAAATACCATGAGCGTACATTTCAGGAGTTAATGCGTTCGGATGAATATGCCGAGGGATATATATTGGAATCTGATGGACAGATTGCGGGGTATGCATTAACTGCAAAGACGTTTTCTCGGGAAGCAGGTGGAATTGTAGTTTGGATTGAAGAACTATACATTTCCGAACCGTTTCGCTCTAAAGGATTAGGAAGGGAGTTTTTTGAGTATCTTGAAGAGCAGATTGATCCTCAAGTAACACGCCTTCGTTTAGAGACAGAATTTGAAAATGAGAGAGCGAGAAAACTCTATGGTCGTTTAGGATTTAAGGAATTAGAATATATGCAAATGGTGAAAGAAATAAAATAAATAAATAGCATGCTTATAAACAGAGAAGTGGAAGTGTTCACACAAGCCATTGAATGATATGGTTTGCTTATATAGATAAATATGATGATGGAACAGGATCATTAGAGAGGAAGAAAAAGAAATCTTTTGGATGGTACAAAAGAATGATTGAAAGCAATGGAGAGGATTTAGGAAACTAAATATAGAACGAATTGTTTTTTCCTTAAGCAGTTAAGTGGATAATTACAATCCGCTTGACTGCTTGTTGAATGAATAAAGAAAAAATTTATCAAAAAAATGAAAAAAGTTGTTGACAAACGACTGGGATGGTGGTATAGTAATGAACATCGCTTGAAACAATAGCAACACAATAACAAAAACTTAGACACAATATAGAAAAATATT
>JALFSR010000072.1 GCA_022778745.1 Clostridiales bacterium | reverse complement strand
CAGTACGGACAACCCCAGGGCAGACGACACCAGTACAGACAACCCCAGGGCAGACGACACCAGAACAGACGACACCAGAACAGACGACATCAGAACAGACGACACCAGTACAGACGACGCCAGAACAGACGACACCAGAACAGACAACGCCAGTACAAACAACAGAACCGACTATAACAGAAGAACAAAAAGTGTTAGTTTCATTGTTTAATGGAAAAACACTGCAGATAAAGCGCGAGATTAATGAATCAGAACTTCCAGAGAATTTCATAATTACGACTTACAGTTATAAAGGAAATGAAATTCAAGTTGCAGAAGATACAAATGGCTTAATTTTATTTTATTTAATTGATGATGGAGAAACAGCAAATTTCTATATTTTTAGTGAAGAAAAAGATAGTTGTATTCCATATGTAAAGATTAATTCTTCTTCTAATCAGTACATATTTTTAGATCTGGAGGAAGGATCGGAGGAACTGAAGGACTTAACAGCAACAAAGATTTCTGTAAATGGAAAGACATTGCCAGCATGGAAACCAACGGAAGGTGATACGCCAAAGGAAGATTATATTGTATATTTAATGAATCAGCAAAATGAACGAGCATTGTATCATGTCAATATATCTACAGGTGTGATTGAACCGTATAATGGACAGAGTTTAGATCCAGCAAATCAAGAATCGCAGCTAGGCGGAGAAACAGTAGGAGACGATATTTTACAGGAAGATACAAGTGATCGTGATGCATTATTGCGTAAGATTGCAATTATCGGCGGAGGAATTGTAGGTATTACAGTATTGCTTGCAGCAGGAATTTGCTTATATAACTATTTAAAGAAGAAGACAAAGCATTCTGAGGAAGAGGATCTCTATGATAATGAAGATGATTTGTATCTAGGAGAAGATGAAAGTGACGGTGACTGGGATTCCGATGAAGAGATAGATAGAGAATTGGCAGCGTTGGAACAGCAGGAATGGAACAAGGGAAATTTTGATGACGAAGAGGAAGTCGGTGCATCAATGCCAGAGCAGGCAGAATTGCCAGAGGATGAATTAGAACCAGATATTGACATGGAAGCGTTGAATAAAGTATTCAATGATATGGCAGCAGAGAAGAAAAAACAGTCGGATGTAAACTCATTGAATAAATCTGCTGAAGATCATGACAGTATAAATAAATCATCTGGTCAGGAGAAACGAAATCTGGAAGAAGCGTTGAATGATGAAGATGACGATGATTTTGAAGTAACGGATTTCCGTTAAAACTACATCGCGGTAAGTGAAAGAAGGGGCTTTCCTTAGAAATAGTCTAGGGAAAGCCCTTAAACGATATTAGGCATGTTGAAAGTAGAAGCAGTAAAGTTGTTAATATGCTTTTGACAATAGATAAAAAATAAAAAGTATAAATTTGGTACTAGTATTTTCATAATATTTGTGCTAGAATATGTATAACAATAAGAAATGATGTTGAGGGTTATATATACATAAAACGCAGGATCGTTTGGTCCTAGTATCAAATAATAGAAAAAGATTGCAGGTGAGAATATGGTACTAAAAATTGATTTTAATAGTGATGAAGCGATATATATTCAGCTTCGTAATCAGATTATTCTTGGGATTGCCACAGAGGAAATCCGTAATGGAGACTCGCTACCGTCCGTAAGAGAATTAGCAAATCATATTGGAATTAATATGCATACAGTAAATAAAGCGTATTCTGTTTTGAGACAGGAGGGTTTCGTAAAAGTAGACCGCAGAAAAGGAGCTATTATTTGTATTGATATTGATAAGTATGAGGCACTGCAGGAATTAAGGCAAGAACTTGGAGTATTGCTTGCTAAGGCACATTGTAAAAATATTTCTCGAAATGAAGTACATCAGATGGTAGATGAAATTTTTGATGCCTACTTTGCGCCAGATCGAGAAATCAATTGAAAAATAGAGAAGGAGAAGCCTATATGTTATGTGAAAAATGTAAAATTCGAGAGGCGAATATTATTTTAACAGAAGTCGTTAATGGTATAAAAACGGAACACAATTTATGTAGTCAATGTGCATCTCAGACACAGCTTCGACCATTTTTGGATGGGGATTTTCCATTTGCAAAGATGTTATCGGGCATTCTCGGAATTCAGTCAGAGGTAGTAGATGAGCAGACACAGAAAATGAATCAGCTTGTCTGTCCAACTTGTCATACTACTTATGGAGAATTTGTAAAAAACAGTCAGTTTGGATGTGCAGACTGTTATGACACATTTGGATTATTATTAGACAATAATATGAAAAAAATTCATGGAAATGATACTCATGTTGGAAAGCGACCGAAATTTCAGTCATCAGAAAAATCGTATGAAAATAATGTAGCTCATATGAAAGAAAAAGAAAGTCAGCAAGAACAGTTGGAAATCTTGCAGTCTCGTCTTAAGGAAGCGATTCGAGAAGAAGAATATGAATCCGCCGCCCGATATCGTGACGAGATTAAACTCTTAAAAGAAAGGATGAGTACAGATGCATAAATGGTATGATGAACAAGAAAGTTCACTTGCCGTTGTTGTGGCAAGTCGTATTCGTATTTTGCGTAATTTTAAAGCGTACTTATTTCCTTCATGTCTTAGTTTAGAGCAAAAAAAAGATTTATCTATCATAGTACAAGATAAATTAGACCAGCTTCCAGATGTATTGGAACAAAAGTTTGAAAAATGTTTTTTGGATGAATTTTCAGATGTGCATCGAATGGCACTTCGAGAGAGGCAAGTAATTAATAAGTTTTCAAATGATAATAAGGATGGTGTTGGATTAATTCTTTCTAGTGATGAATCGGTGAGTTTGACAATTAATGGGATGGATCATCTTCGGATACAGATTTCACGCTGCGGTATGGAGCTGGAAGAAATCTGGAAGAAGATGAATAAACTGGATGATTTTGTAAATGAACAGTTTGAATATGCATTTCACGATAAATTTGGATATATGACAATATATCCGACAAATGTAGGTACAGGAATGCGAGCTTATTTAGTGCTGCATCTTCCAATGCTTTCGAGCAGCAAGCGTTTTCGTACATTGCTCAATGAGATAAGCCGCTATGGTGTAACAGTCAAAGGAGCTTTTGGAGAAGGACAGGATAATGATGGAAATATGTTCGTTCTCTACAATCAAAAGACACTTGGTTTGTCTGAAAAAGATATTATTCAAGTATTAATTAAAGTAGCACGGCAGTTGGCGAGTCAGGAAAAGGCAGTGCGCCGTCAAGTACTTTCAACGCATCGTTTAGAATTAGAAGACAGTATTTATCGTTCATATGGTATTCTAAAATATGCAAAAAATCTTTCATTAAAAGAAGCTATTGATCATTTATCACAAATTCGGCTTGGACAGGAAGAAGGATTGATTTCGTTTAAGGGTACGTGCAATTGTTATAAAATGATGCTTGGCGTACAAAATGCAAATCTGCAAGTATATTGGGATCGTCCGATGGAAGAAAAAGCTTTGAATAAGGTAAGAACTTCCTATATTCAAAGACATATTCCTGAATTAGATGTAGATACGAAGTGAAAATGTAGATGAAAAGTGAGGAGTTATTATGATAAATCGTTTTACAAAAAAGGCACAAAAAGCATTATCTTGTGCAGAGGAGGCAGCGCAGGAATTAGGTCATTCCTATATTGGAACAGAGCATATTTTAATCGGCTTAATTCGAGAAAAAACTGGTGTGGGAGCAAAGATTTTAGAGGTTTATCAAGTGACAGAAGAAAAAGTAATGAAACTGATTGAACAGTTAATTAATCCTGCACAGCCAGTTGCAACACAAGAAGTAGAAGGATATTCTCCAAGAGCTGCAAAAGTATTGAATAATAGTTATATTGAAGCTCGTCGTTTTAAGAGTCAGTTAGTCGGAACGGAACATTTATTGATTGCGATACTGAAAATGTCAGAGTGTTCTGCAACAAGATTGATTAACACAATGAATGTAAATATTAGAAAAATGTATGTTGATTTACTTGTTGCTGTTGGGCAAGATAGCGGTGTCTATAAAGAAGAAATGCCAGGAGCATCAAACACTGACAGATCAAATTCAAAAACACCGACGTTGGATCAATATAGCAGAGATTTGACGGAGATGGCAAGAGAGGGAAAACTAGATCCTGTCATTGGACGTCAGCAAGAAATTGGAAGAGTGATTCAGATTTTAAGCCGCCGTACAAAGAATAATCCGTGTTTGATTGGAGAGCCTGGCGTTGGAAAGACAGCGATTGCAGAAGGGCTGGCAAATCAAATTGTTACAGGAAATGTGCCAGAAACGATTCGGGAAAAACGAGTTGTGACACTGGATTTATCAGGCATGGTAGCTGGTTCGAAATACCGTGGAGAATTTGAAGAACGAATCAAAGGCATTATTAATGAAGTCCGCAATGACGGTCAGGTACTTCTTTTTATTGATGAAATTCATACAATTATTGGAGCAGGAGGCGCAGAAGGAGCAATGGATGCCTCTAATATTTTAAAGCCATCGTTTGCAAGAGGGGAAATTCAGATTATCGGAGCAACGACAATTGATGAATACCGTAAGCATATTGAGAAAGATGCGGCGTTAGAGCGTCGTTTTCAGCCAGTGATGATTGAAGAACCGACAGAAGAAGAATCTGTTGCTATTCTAAAAGGGTTAAGAAGTGCATACGAACAACATCATCATGTAAAAATTACAGATGAAGCATTGCAGGCGGCAGTCAAATTATCGACTCGTTATATTAATGACCGATTTTTACCTGACAAAGCTATTGATTTAATTGATGAAGCAGCATCGAAGATTCGTCTGGCAGCTTATGTGCAGCCAAAAGAAATTAAAATGCTTGAAACGGATATTGAAGTGTTGAATAAAGCAAAAGAAGAGGCAATTAAAAAAGAAGCATTTGAAAAGGCAGGAGAGATTAAAAAGAAACAGGAACGCAAACGCGAGAAAATGCAGAAGCTGCTTGCGAAGTGGGAACGTGATAAAAAGAGTAAACGTCCAGAAGTAGGCGAAAATGAAATTGCAGATATTGTATCGGAGTGGACGAAGATTCCTGTAAAGTCCTTGGAAGAGGGAGAAGCACAGAGACTGAAACAACTTGAGACAATTTTACATCAGAGAGTAGTTGGTCAGGAAGAAGCAGTGACTGCCGTATCGAAAGCAATTCGCCGCGGTCGTGTTGGATTAAAAGATCCAAGACGTCCAATTGGTTCATTTTTATTTTTAGGACCGACAGGTGTTGGAAAGACAGAACTTTCCAAAGCGTTGGCAGAGGCGATGTTTGGCACAGAAAATGCGATTATTCGTGTTGATATGTCAGAATATATGGAAAAACATAGTGTAAGTAAATTAATCGGTTCTCCTCCAGGATATGTCGGATATGAAGAAGGTGGACAATTAAGCGAAAAAGTAAGAAGAAATCCATATTCCGTTTTGTTATTTGATGAGATTGAAAAGGCACATCCAGATGTATTCAATATTTTGCTTCAAGTATTGGATGACGGACAGATTACAGATGCACAGGGACGTCGGATTAACTTTAAAAACACTGCAATTATTATGACATCTAATTGTGGTGCAGAAAATATTATCTCTCCAAAAAAGCTTGGATTTGGTGCAGTAGAAAGTGAAAAACAAAATTACGAATATATGAAGGGACGTGTTATGGAGGAAGTAAAACGTTCGTTCAAACCAGAATTTTTAAATCGTATTGATGAAATTATTGTATTCCATCCATTAAATAAGTCACACATGAAAAATATTGTAGAAATTATGTTGAAAGATTTGCTGCAAAGAAGTAAAGAACAGATGAATCTTACATTGTCAGTTTCGCAGGAAGCAAAAGAATTTTTAATCGACAAAGGATATGATGAAAAATATGGAGCAAGACCTTTGCGTCGTACGATTCAAAATGAGATGGAAGATGCCCTTGCGGAAGAATTATTGGATGGCAATATAAAAGAAGGAGATACGATAGAAGTAGTAAAGGGAGAAGGAAAACTTCAATTTGTTTCTGATAACATAGAAAAATAATAAAGGATTTCTAAGTTTCTTAAATCTCTTACACATAAGAGTTCAGAAAAAAAAAAAAATATACAAAAATGTACTGGAAATTTTAAGAAATTTGTATTATAATAAAAAAGTAGAGGAGAGAATTTTCTCTTCAAAAAAGATAACGTCATCGCTGGATAAAAAGAAAAGGCAGGAGGATGAATTCATGTCAGTGATTGCAGAATTAATTCGTGTAGAAGCAAATGGAACAATGAGTTTCGGAAATTATGAATTGGCTCAGAAGTCAAAAGTTTCTGATTTTGAACATAATGGAGACTTATACAAAGTAAAGACATTTAAAGAAATTACAAAATTAGAGCGTAATGGTATGTTTGCTTATGAATCTGTTCCTGGTACAGCTGTAACAAATTATAAAAGAGCAGAAGATATGGTCTCTTTTGAGGCAGAAGGCATTGCAGACACACAAGTTATTATTGGTGTGGAAGATGATACCGAATACTCCATCATTATTAATGGAGTAAAAATTGACGAGTTTGAGACAAATTTAAGTGGAAAATTAGTTATTAGCTTAGATTTAAGCGAAGGAAAGAAAGCGACAGTAAAAGTTGAAAAGTTAGATTAAAATAAATCATTATCAGTAAGATAAAAACAAAAAGTCTGTTTCTGGCAGAAAGCATTGTCAGAAATAGACTTTCACTTGTATAGGAGGAGTATGGCAAAATCAAAAGGAACCGTATTTTTTTGTAAAGAATGTGGGTATGAATCAAGTAAGTGGCTTGGACAGTGTCCGGGATGCCGACAGTGGAATACGATGGTGGAAGAAATTGTTGCAAAAAAAACAACACTTACAGGTAAAGCAGAACAAATCCGCTGTCAGCCGACAAGACTGGATCATATATCAACAAAGGAAGAAGAACGAGTAAGCACTGGAATGAAAGAATTAGACCGTGTGCTTGGAGGAGGCATTGTTTCGGGATCACTGTTATTAGTGGGAGGAGATCCAGGTATTGGAAAATCAACACTTTTATTGCAAGTATGTCGTAACCTATCAGAAACAGGGCATAAAATTCTTTATATTTCTGGAGAGGAATCATTAAAACAAATTAAAATGCGTGCAAATCGTATGGGAAAATTTGGAGAAAGTTTGTTATTGTTATCAGAAACAAATCTAGACCTTATCGCTAATGTGATTACTGAACAGAATCCAGAACTTGTTATAATTGATTCTATTCAGACGATGTATCGGGAAGATGTTTCTTCTGCTCCAGGAAGTGTCAGTCAAGTAAGAGAATCGACAAATATATTAATGCAGATTGCAAAAGGATATGGCATTTCTATTTTTCTTGTTGGACATGTGACAAAAGAAGGAGTCGTAGCAGGACCTCGTGTGTTGGAGCATATGGTTGATACTGTGCTTTATTTTGAAGGAGACCGTAATGCAGTATATCGTGTGATCCGAGCAGTAAAAAATCGTTTTGGTGCGACAAATGAGATTGGAGTATTTGAGATGGTGCAAGAAGGATTGATTGAAGTAGAAAATCCTTCCGCATATATGTTAAATGGACGACCAAAAGGAGCATCTGGTTCAATTGTGACATGTGCAATGGAAGGAAGCCGTCCGTTGCTTTTGGAAATTCAAGCATTGATTTGTAAGACAAATTTTGGAATGCCAAGACGAACAAGTACAGGTACAGATTATAACCGAATCAACTTGTTGATGGCAGTATTAGAAAAAAGAATTGGAATGCGTCTGTCGGAATGCGATGCATATGTTAATATTACAGGTGGAATGCGAGTAAATGAACCTGCACTTGATTTAGCGATTATTTTGGCAATCGTATCAAGTTATTGGGATCGTCCCGTACCAGAAGATTTTGTTGTTATGGGAGAGGTCGGTCTTTCCGGAGAGATTCGAGGAATTAGCATGCCTCAGCAGCGAATCAATGAGGCAAAAAAAATGGGATTTGCAGGCTGTATTATGCCAGTTGTTTCTTTGGAGGGATGTACAATTCCAAAGCAATTTCAATGCATTGGTGTAAAAAATGTGCAAGATGCCATTATTCAGATTCAAAAAAACACATAATAGAGATAAAATGCAAAGAAAAACCGATTTGCAGGTAGCGTTTTAAGAATAATTGTGATATAATAACACCGTAAATAAGCAAGCAGTAAAACGGATTGCGAATATTCGTTTTACGAAATGGAGGAACGTATGTCAAGCATTATTCAAAGATTTATGGATGAATTGCCGGAAAATAAATTGTTGATTATGATGATTGCAGTAATTGTGATTGGATTACTCATTTGTTTTTTTGGCTATAAGATAATGAGAGTAGGGATTACCGTATTTGGTTTTGCAATAGGATTTTTTTCAACTGCATTTATTGTCAATTATTTGATCCATGTAAATTGGATTACATTTCCGCTTGCAGTAATCGTCGGTTTACTTGTTGCATTTGGAGCATTTCGATTGTATGAAGTCGGAATATTTCTTGTATGTGGGGTATGTACTACATTATCATTGTTTTCATTATTCGCAGATTCAGAGTCTTGGTGGATTTATATAGCAGTGATTGTTGCTGGTTTGATTGGAGGAACATTAGCTGTGTTCTTTATTCGTCCAGTATGTATTTTTATTACAGCGATGAGTGGTGGTATTGTGACTGTAATTGAAGTGTGTCAAAAAATCCAGTTCACTCATACAATTATTATATTTGTATTAGGAATTCTGCTTGGAACGATGGGAATGGTATTTCAATTTTCTATGGAAAAAAGAATAAAAAGGAATCACTCGGAAGAATAGCGAGTGAACCAAATCAATATATAAAAGAGGATTATAAATTGAAAAAAAAGGATAAAAAGAAGAAAAGGAAAAAGCGGTCATGGATTCATCGTATTCCGATGGATTATAATTTGTTTTTTGCTATTATTTTTCTGATTATATTTGGCATTATTATGATATACAGTGCGAGCTATTATAATGCAAGCAAAGTATATAACAAAGCAGGATATAGCTTTGCTCTTCAGCAGGCGAGAGCAGCGGTTATTGGTATTGTTGGGATGCTGATCATCTCAATGATTGATTATCATTTATGGGAAAAGATTTCTTTCCTTGGGTTTCCGATTTCTATTGTATTAATCTTACTTTTAAAAACACCGCTTGGAATCAAATCGCATGAAGCAGTGCGTTGGATAGGAATTGGACCGCTTTCTTTTCAGGTTGCAGAGCCAGTAAAGCTATTTATGATTTTATTCTTGGCTGCATTTATTAAAAAATACCCAGTCAGATATTCCTCTAATATTCTTCGGGTAATCCTGATGGCAGCTATGATCAGTGGTCTGATTTTTGTGATCTCAGATAATATGAGTACAGCGATTATCATTATGGGAATTTCAGTGCTGTTAATTTTTATTTCTCATCCAAATATGAAATATTTTGTGATTGCTGCTGGAAGTATTTTTGGACTTATTGCAATTGTTGTAATTGCGATTGAGCTGTTTGCAGATGGTTCTGTAGGGGGATTCCGTGTGGGACGTATTCTTGCATGGCTGCATCCGACAGCTCCAGAATATGCAAGTGGTATTGCACTGCAAGCTTCGCAGGCGTTGTATGCAATTGGTTCTGGAGGTTTTTGGGGACGCGGTCTTGGTCAAAGTCTGATTAAATTTAAAATGCCAGAGCCGCATAACGATTTTATATTAGCAATTATAGCAGAAGAATTAGGCGCATTTGGTGTGCTTCTGCTGTTTTTCTTATTTTTATATTTATTATATCGTTTGTATTATATCGCACAAAATGCAGTCGATTTATATGGCAGACTAATTGTAGCAGGAGTTTTTTGTCAGATTGCAATTCAGGTTATATTAAATGTAGCAGTTGTTATAAGTGTAATACCTACTACGGGTGTAACATTACCATTTATTAGTTATGGAGGAGCATCTATTTGTTTCCTTTTGGCAGAATTTGGTTTTGTATTTAGTGTAGATAAGTATTCTAGAGATCAAGAAATTAAACGTAGAGCAAGAAGAAAAATAGAGAGACAGTGGGAGTAAGAACAGATAAGGGGGAGCTATGATACATAAGGGAATCGAATTTGCAGTACAGGCACATGGAGCACAGAAGAGAAAAGGAACCGATATATTATATATTGTACATCCATTTGAGACAGCACTCCTTTTGTCACAGGCAGGAGCTGATGAGACAGTAGTTTGTGCTGGGCTGCTTCATGATGTATTAGAAGATACTGATATAACGTATGAACAGTTAAAAGGGCAGTTTGGAATCAATATTGCAGATCTTGTTCAAAGTCGGTCAGAAGACAAATCGAAGACATGGGAAGAACGAAAGACAAGTACAATCAATAGAATTAAAAATTTAACCTATGATCAGAAGATGCTGCTTTGTGCCGATAAACTGTCGAATATGCGCAGTATTGTATCTGATTATGAGCAAATTGGTGACAAACTTTGGGAACGATTTAGAAGAGGAAAAGAATCTCAAAGATGGTATTATGGAGCAATTATAAAAGAGCTTGTATTACTGGAACAATTACCAATGTATCAGGAACTAAAAACTCTTTATCAGACTGTCTTTCCAAACGAATAAAACATATAGTATGTTTATCTAATTTATATGTGGCTTAGCTGTATTATAATAAGGTATGTTTTGGAGGCATACCTTATCATAATTTATGCGAAAACATAAGACAATCTAAATTAGTAAAACAAAATTATGTTTTATATTTGAGTTATTGCTTTGAGGAATCGTTCTTATCTGATTTTTTTCTTGTCTGTAATTCTAAATATTCCTTTATTTCATTCAATGCAGCTGCATAATGTCTGGAAGTAGCATGTGGATTGCCGCCTAGTAATTTTTTCTTCGGAGTAATTCGTCTAATGCGCTGCGCACGAGATTGTTTGTATGCCTCGAAAGAATGTTTACTTTGTTCAAATTCTGCACGCTGTTCTTCTGTCATATCACTAATATATTCACTCAAACGCTTTAAATTATTAGAAATAATCGTACGCAATTCTGAGGAACGATTCGCAGTTGTCTCTTTGAATTCATCAATTCGCTCACTGATTCGGTCACCTGTCATCTTAAATTCATCGATGTGTTCTTCAATACGTGCTCCAGTTTCTTCTAATGCTGCATCTAAGCGATGGTGCATCAGCTCTAACTGTTCTTTTGCTTTTGTCATATCTTCCAGTAAGTGACGAAGATCCATTGCTTCTTGGAAGGAGTGAATACTGTCAATGACAAATACAACAGAAATTGCAATATCAATTAAAATTAGCATAAAAAATGGCAGCAACGATACAAGATACTGAACTGGTTTATGTCCATATCGTGTTAAAATTACAGTAAATACCCCCCAGCAAAGTGAAGAAGAAAGACAAATCTGACCTTGAAAATTAAATGGCTGATTGCTGTAATCCCAGTAGCGCACTTTAAATAAATTTTCCATACATACGCCTGTAATATATTCCAAAAGCGTTGCTCCGACTAATCCAGCAAAAAAAGTAAGATAGATATTATCTCGAAATGGCATAGCAACAATTAACATTACAATGGCACCTGTTCCATAGATTGGAAGATATGGTCCACGTAAAAAACCACGGTTGACCCAGTGATGGCTGTGGAGAGAAACCCAACATGATTCCCAAACCCATCCGATAAAACAGTATATATAAAAATAAAGTATCCATGTAAAAAAAGTATCCAAAATAAACCTCCTTAAAACTTCCTTATCTTTTCGATACTATATTATCAAAAATTCAGAATAGTGTAAATATACAAGATCAAAATATTTAACGGAGCACTTGCTAAAATTATTCGTAAAATAAAACCAAAAACCAGCACTGTAAAGTAAATTTTTATTCGCACAAAAGTTTATAAAGTTACTGCCGTTTTTCTAAAATTATGGTATCTTTGAAAGAAAAAAATATTCGCAAAGGCGGCAGTTACTATGGGAAGAAAAGAACAACGAGAGGCAAAAAAGAAACTTGGCAATCCGGCAAAAGCACTGTCCCACAACAGGAACCATTATAACAGATTCCGGAATTCTGGTAAAGTGGATAAGTCAAAAAATGTGAATAAAAACAGAAAAAAACAAGGCACAGGAGAAAATACAGCCTGCATCTGTGGATAAATAGAGGTCAAATCGATGTTGCTGTGGATTTTGGAGATATTTGCAGATATAACCTGTAACATCATCAATAAAACAGGGGTAAAGGGGAATTTACTTTACAGAGCTGGAACCAAAAACAGATTCTTATTGATTTTTTCGTTGTTTATGGTATACTTAAATTTAGATAAGAATTGAGTGAGGGATTACTTATGGAAAAAAAGAGAAGAGTTCTATTGAAATTAAGTGGAGAAGCCTTAGCGGGTGAGAAAAAAACTGGATTTGATGAAGCTACTGTAAAAGAAGTAGCGCGTCAAGTAAAGTTATCGGTGGATCAGGGAGTTGAAGTCGGAATTGTAATTGGAGGCGGCAATTTCTGGAGAGGACGTTCCAGCGATGCAATTGATCGTCCAAAGGCAGATCAGATTGGTATGCTTGCTACGATTATGAATTGCATTTATGTCTCAGAAATTTTCCGTTCAACGGGGATGCAGACAGAAATTTTTACGCCATTTATATGTGGATCTATGACAAAGCTGTTTTCAAAAGATGAGGCAAATGCAGCATTCCAAGCTGGAAAAGTAGTATTTTTTGCAGGAGGAACTGGACATCCATATTTCTCAACAGACACAGGAATTGTACTGCGTGCGATTGAGATGGAAGCAGACATTATTTTGTTGGCGAAAGCAATTGATGGTGTATATGACAGTGATCCAGCAAAGAATCCAGATGCAAAAAAATACGACGAAATTTCCATACAGGAAGTAGTTGATCACCGTCTTGCAGTAATTGATTTAACTGCATCCATCATGTGTCTGGAAAATCATATGCCGCTTGCTGTATTTGGACTAAATGAAGAAAATAGTATTACAAATGCAATGAATGGCATAATTACAGGTACAATTGTAACCGCATAAATAATAGATTGGAGAGATTTTTATAATATGAAAGAAAAAATTGCAGTTTATGAAGAAAAGATGAAGAAGACTTGTAATGCACTGATTGAAGAATATGCTACGATTCGTGCAGGACGTGCAAATCCAAATGTCTTGAATAAAATTATGGTAGATTATTATGGAGTTCCTACTTCAATGCAGCAGGTTGGTAATATTTCGGTGCCAGAACCTCGTATGATTCAGATTCAGCCATGGGAGAAATCTTTAATTAAAGCAATTGAAAAGGCAATTTTGACATCTGATCTTGGAATCACACCAACAAATGATGGTAAAGTAATTCGTCTTATTTTCCCAGAACTGACAGAGGAACGCAGAAAAACTCTTGTAAAAGACGTTAAGAAAAAAGGAGAGGGAGCAAAAGTTGCGATCCGTAATATTCGTCGTGATGCAAATGATGCATTTAAGAAATTGAATAAATCAAGTGAAATCACAGAAGATGATTTAAAAGAAGCAGAAACAAAGATTCAGAAGCTGACAGACAAGTATATTGCAGAAATTGAAAAGACAATCGAAGTGAAGTCAAAAGAAATTCTTACGATCTAACAAACTGCGAAGCAAATTACACTAGATGTGCGAAAAATTCACTCATTTTTATGTGATTAGGAATGAAATATGTAATAATTTTTGTTTAGTTAAGATTTATGAAAAAGGGGGTAGGTGGAAACCTGCCCTTTTTTGCCGCAAAATGTGTGGAGAAAGAAAATGCGTTTTATTAGATTGGATGAAAACGATTTTGATAAATAAAAAAGAGAGGTGTTTGTATGGAACAATTAAAAATTCCAGAGCATGTGGCAATTATTTTAGATGGTAATGGACGCTGGGCAAAGGCGCATAATCTGCCAAGAAAAATGGGACATGCAGAAGGGTGTAAGACAGTGGAACGCACGGTAGAAGATGCTGCGCGGCTTCGAATCAAATATTTAACTGTTTATGGATTTTCAACGGAGAATTGGAAGCGCTCGGAAGAAGAAGTTGGGGCGTTAATGCAGTTATTCCGTTATTATATGAAGCGATTATTAAAAATTGCAAAAGTGAACAATGTACGGGTAAAAATGATTGGAGAGAGAAGTCGTTTTGCACCAGATATTGTAGAAGGAATTAATTGCTTAGAAGAAGAGACAAAAGAAAATACAGGACTTACTTTTGTAATTGCAGTTAATTATGGAAGCCGAGACGAGATCCGAAGAGCTGTTCAGCGAATTGCAGCTGAAGTGGCGGATGGAACGATTGATCCACAATCGATTACGGAGGAAGTGATTGCAAACCACTTAGATACAGCTGGGATTCCAGATCCAGATCTTTTAATCCGTACAAGTGGAGAAATCCGTCTGTCAAATTATTTATTATGGCAGTGTGCATATACAGAAATTTATATTACTGATATTTATTGGCCAGATTTCAATAAAGAGGAATTAGTAAAGGCGATTGAAAACTATAATAAGAGAGATCGCAGATTTGGTGGAAGAAATCAGAAATAGGGGGAACGGTATGTTTATAACGAGATTAATCAGCGGAATTATATTAGTTATTTTATCATTAATTACAGTTAGCTTGGGCGGACCAGTTCTTGCAGTAACGCTATTATTTATTTCACTCGTTGGAATGTATGAGTTATACCATATTTTTAAAATTGAGCGTTCACCGCTTGGAATTGTTGCATATATTACTGCAATGCTCTATTATGTGATCATTTATATGGGATTGCCAGAATATATTGTACCGCTGCTTGTCGTATTCTTTTTGGCAATTATGCTTGTCTATGTATTTTCTTTTCCTGATTTTGTATCAGAGCAGATTATGTGCAGCTTTTTTGGACTGTTTTATGTGGCAGTTTTAATGTCTTATTTATACCAGACAAGAAGTATGGCAGATGGCATTTATGTTGTATGGCTGATTTTCTTAAGCTCCTGGGGATGCGATACATGTGCATATTGTGTTGGGATGCTCATTGGAAAGCATAAGATGGCACCGAAGCTTAGTCCAAAAAAATCAGTAGAAGGCGGTGTTGGAGGCATTGTCGGAGCAGCATTATTAGGTGCGATTTATGGTGCGATTTTCCAAAGCTCTATGACAGCATTAAATCATGCAGCATTACAGTGTGCAATTATATGTGCAGTCAGCGGAGCAATTTCTCAAGTTGGAGACTTGGCTGCATCTGCAATTAAGCGTAACCATAATATTAAAGATTATGGAAAATTGATTCCAGGTCACGGAGGAATTTTAGACCGATTTGACAGTATTTTATTTACCGCTCCAATCATTTTTTATTTAGCAGATTGGATGGCGAATCATATGAATTAAATGCAGAGCGGATACTGTCCGCTTCGCCGAGACTAATAATAAATATGGAGGTATTATGAGAAACATTTCAATTCTTGGCTCAACAGGTTCTATTGGAATACAGACATTGGATGTCGTAAGAGCAAATAAAGATATTCATGTATGTGCGATTGCTGCGGGAAGTAATATTCAGTTATTAGAAAAGCAAATCCGAGAATTTCATCCTTCGATTGTATGTGTATGGAATGAAGAGAAAGCAAAAGAACTTGCAGTTTGCGTGGCAGACTGCAAGGTAAAGATTGTATCGGGCATGGAAGGCTTAATGGAAGCGGCGACAATACAAGAAGCGGAAATTGTTGTGACAGCCGTTGTTGGTATGATTGGAATTCGCCCAACAATTGCGGCGATAAAAGCAGGAAAGCATATTGCACTTGCGAATAAAGAGACATTAGTGACAGCAGGACATATTATTATGCCGCTTGCGAAAGAAAATCATATCAAAATACTGCCAGTGGACAGCGAACATTCTGCGATCTTTCAGTGCTTAAATGGAGAAAACCGCGCGGAGATCGATAAAATTCTTTTAACGGCATCAGGTGGACCATTCCGTGGAAAGAAAAAAGAAGATCTTGCCAATATTCAAGTGGAAGATGCATTAAAGCATCCAAATTGGGCGATGGGAAGAAAAATCACGATTGACTCATCGACGATGGTAAATAAAGGTTTGGAAGTTATGGAAGCAAAATGGTTGTTCGATGTATCATTTGACCAGATTCAAGTCGTAGTACAGCCGCAGAGTGTGATTCATTCAATGGTACAGTTCATGGATGGAGCAGTGATTGCACAGCTTGGAACGCCAGATATGAAATTGCCAATTCAGTATGCACTGTACTATCCAGAGCGACGTTTCTTAGCAGGAGGGCGTCTTGATTTTGCAGCATTAAAAGATATCACGTTTGAAGCTCCAGACATGGAGACATTTGAAGGATTATCATTGGCATATGAGGCAGGGCGAAAAGGAGGCTCTGTGCCAACTGTATTTAATGCGGCAAATGAAAAAGCAGTTAGTTTGTTTTTAGATCGTCGGATTCGATATATGCAAATAACAGAGATGATTGCGTACTGCATGCAGCAGATTCCGTTTATTGATAATCCATCGGTTGAAGAAATTTTACAGATTGAACGTATGACATATGAAAAGATTGAAAGCAGGTGGGGTGTATGAATCTGATTAGTATTATCGCATTAATCTGTATTATTGGAATTGTTGTATTTGTTCATGAATTTGGTCATTTTCTGCTTGCAAAAAAGAATGGAATTGGTGTCATTCAATTTGCGATTGGTATGGGACCAGATATTATAAAATGGGTAAAAAATGATACACGCTACTGTATTAAATGTATTCCATTTGGCGGTTCTTGTATTATGATGGATCAAGAAGCAGCGATGTATGGAATCGAAGATATTGAGATTGATGAAGAAAAATCATTTCAAAATAAGTCCGTGTGGTCAAGAATTTCTGTTATCGCAGCGGGACCGATTTTTAATTTTTTGCTTGCATTTTTGCTTGCAGTTATAGTAATTACGTATGCAGGAAGTGATATTTGCCGTTTGATTGATGTGCCAGAAGGCCGTCCGGCACAAGAGGCTGGATTGCAGACAGGAGATGAAATTGTAAAGATTAATGGAACATCGATTCACTTATATCGAGAACTTTTAATTTATCTTTCAATGAATCCAGGAAAAGAGCTAGATATCGTGTATATGCGAGACGGACAGACAATGCAGACACATGTTGTTCCTCAAAAAGATGAAACAGGAGCTTATAAAATCGGTGTTGTTGGAGGAGTGCGCTATTCGTTAAATGTGCCTGATATATTCCGTTACAGTTTTTATGAGGTAAAATACAATATTGTGACGACAGTAAAGAGTCTTGGGAAAATATTTACTGGAGGTATAACAATTAATGATTTTTCTGGACCAGTTGGAATTGCAACAATGGTTGATGATATTGTAGATGAAGTACAGACCGAGACACAAAATGATCCGTTTTCGGAACGTGCAATGACTATGTTTCTGACACTAGCAAACTTTATGATATTAATTAGTGCAAATCTTGGTGTAATGAATTTACTTCCAATTCCGGCTTTAGATGGAGGAAGATTATTATTTTTGTTGATTGAAGCAGTAAGAGGAAAGCCTGTTTCAAGAGAAAAAGAAGGAATTGTCCAGGTGGCAGGGTTTATTTTCTTGATGGCATTTATGGTAATCATTTTATTTAATGATGTAAGAAAAATATTTATGTAAATAAGGGAGAAAAACAATGTTTCGTGATCATACAAAGGAAATTAAAATTGGAAACCGTGTAATTGGAGGCGGAAACCCAATTTTGATCCAATCTATGACAAATACAAAGACAGAAGATATCGCTGCAACGGTTGCACAGATTCATGCATTGGAAGAAGCAGGATGTGAGATTATTCGTTGTGCTGTTCCTACGATGGAGGCGGCTTTGGCATTAGGTGAGATTAAAAAACAGATTCATATCCCATTAGTTGCAGATATTCATTTTGATTATCGTCTTGCAATTGCAGCGATGGAAAATGGAGCAGATAAAATTCGTATCAATCCAGGAAATATCGGTTCTGAGGAACGTGTGCGTGCAGTAATTGAAAGAGCAAAGCAATGTCAAGTTCCAATTCGTGTCGGAGTAAATAGTGGTTCTCTTGAGAAAGAACTTGTAGAAAAATACAATGGTGTGACGGCAGAGGGTATCGTAGAAAGTGCATTGGATAAAGTGCATATGATTGAAGCAATGGGATACGACAATTTAGTAATCAGTATTAAGTCGTCCGACGTTATGATGTGTGTAAAAGCACATGAACTTCTTGCTCCGAAGACGAATTATCCGCTTCATGTTGGAATTACAGAGGCAGGAACGATTACAGCAGGCAATATTAAGTCATCAATTGGTCTTGCCTTAATATTAAATCAAGGAATCGGAGATACGATTCGGGTTTCCTTAACAGGAGATCCAGTAGAAGAAGTGAAATCGGCCAAATTAATTCTTCGCACATTAGGTCTTAGAAAAGGCGGAATTGAGGTTGTATCTTGTCCAACATGCGGAAGAACACAGATTAATTTGATCGGTCTTGCAAATAAAGTAGAAAACATGGTGTCTGGTTTTGATAATCTGAATTTAAAAGTAGCAGTTATGGGATGTGTCGTAAATGGACCAGGAGAAGCAAAGGAAGCTGATCTTGGTGTTGCTGGAGGCGTTGGAGTTGGAGTATTAATCAAACATGGTGAGATTATTAAAAAACTTCCAGAAGATCAGCTTTTAAACGCATTAAAAGAAGAATTAATTCATTGGAATGATAAATAGAATAAGAGGAGATCTATGTCTAAATTATTTCTGGAAACGTTTCCAACGATTTCGTTTACAAAGGAAGAACAAGACTTACTCAAATTTGTCACGGTGCTTCATGTAAATTATACAAAAGACCGACAAACGATTCGCGTGTACATCCGTTCTTCCCGATTAATTCCAAAAAATACAATTTATCATTTGGAGCGTATACTAAAACAGCAGCTATTTCCAAATGGAACGATAAATGTCAAAATAATTGAACATTTTGAATTATCACAGCAATATACGCCAAAAAAATTATTAGATGCCTATCAAGACAGTATTTTGATAGAAATTCAAAATACAAGTGAGTTAGACTATCATTTGTTAAAGCGGGCGAACTGGAAGTTTGAACAAGAAAATCAGCTCTCATTAGAGATGGAAGATTCGATGTGTGCACGAAACAAAGAAGCAGAACTAACACAATGGCTGACAAAAGTATTTTGTGATCGCTGTGGATTTCTTGTTGATATAAGAATGAAGTATATGAAGGCGAAAACAAGTGAATTGAGAAAGCGAATGGAAGAACGAGAATAGCAAGAAATCCAGGAAATCTTAGATGCAAGAGTAGAACAATCCGATCAGACAGAGAAAAAACTTTCGAATTCAAAGCCTGTGAGAGAACAGAAAAGTATACAGGCGGCAAATAATAATGCAGTACAGCAGTCAGATGAAAACAGAGAAAATAAAGTATTATCAAGAAAACAAGATGCGACTGTGTCTACTACAAAAGTTTTTGCAAAGCCAAGAAAAGAATTTCATAAAAAATGGGAACCAAAACGGTATATTCGTTCAGATAATCCAGATGTTATTTTTGGAAGAGACTTTTCTGAGCCATTTATTAAAATTGAACAGATCGTAGAAGAAATGGGAGAGGTTGTAATTCGAGGAAAGATATTAACTGTTGATACGAGGGAACTGCGCAATGGAGAAAAAACAATTGTTACGTTTGCAGTTACAGATCTAACTGATACAATTATGGTAAAGGTGTTTATTGATAATGAACATCTTGGTGAACTTCTCGAAACAATTAAAAAGGGAAATTTTGTAATTGTAAAGGGGATGAGTCTTTATGATAAGTTTGATCATGAGATTGGCATTTCTTCCGTAACAGGAATTAAAAAATATGAAGATTTTACAAGTCGGCGAATGGATCATGCACTGGAAAAGCGTGTAGAACTGCATTGTCATACAAAAGCAAGTGAGATGGATGCCGTTACAGAAGTAAAGGACTTGATTAACAATGCAAAAGCATGGGGGCATAAAGCAATGGCAGTGACAGATCATGGCTGTGTCTATGCATTTCCTGATGCATTTCATGCATTAAAAAAGGACGACGATTTTAAAGTAATTTACGGGGTAGAAGGGTATCTCGTTGATGATATGAAAGAAATCGTTGTTAATCAAAGAGGGCAGAGCCTTGATCAGACATATGTTGTATTTGATATTGAGACGACTGGATTCAGTCCCCTGAAAAATAAGATTATTGAAATTGGAGCAGTCAAACTGGAAAATGGAGAAATTGTTGATCGATTCAGTGTGTTTGTCAATCCTGGGGAGCCCATTCCATTTCGAATTGAGCAGCTGACAGGAATTAATGACAATATGGTATTAAACGCATCGGATATCACGGTTGTACTGCCGCAATTTTTAGATTTTTGTAAAGGTGCTGTGTTAGTTGCTCATAATGCTTCGTTTGATATGAGTTTTATTTTGCATAATGCAAAAGAACTTGGCTATGAATTTGATCCAACTTATGTGGATACAGTAGGATTGGCACGATATCTTCTTCCAAAACTGAAACGTTATAAATTGGATGCAGTTGCAAAAGAGCTTGGAGTATCTCTGGAAAATCATCATCGTGCAGTTGATGATGCAGAGGCGACTGCTGGTATTTTTCAGAAACTTTTTGTTCTGCTGAGAGAGCAGGGAATGAATGATTTAGCTGAGGTAGAGAAAAAAGCAAAGCTTGGACCCGATGCGATCAAGAAGCTGCCAACTTATCATATTATTGTACTTGCGGAAAGTGAAGTTGGACGAGTAAATTTATATCGTCTTGTCTCATTTGCTCATTTGAACTATTTTGCAAGGCGACCTCGTTTTCCGAGATCAGAACTGTTAAAATATCGAGAAGGATTAATTTTTGGTTCAGCATGTGAAGCAGGAGAATTGTATCAGGCAATTTTACGTGGAGAATCAGATGCAGATATTGCTAAAATTGTGAATTTTTATGATTATCTTGAAATTCAGCCGCTTGGCAACGATATGTTTATGTTGGAGAAAGAAGATTATCCAGTGAATTCAATCGAAGATTTAAAAGATATAAATCGTAAAATTGTAAAGCTTGGAGAAGAATTTAACAAGCCAGTTTGTGCTACCTGTGATGTACATTTTATGAATCCAGAGGATGAAGTATATCGGCGTATTATTATGGCTGGAAAAGGATTTGCAGATGCAGATAATCAGCCTCCGCTTTATTTTCGTACGACAGAAGAGATGTTAAAAGAATTTGAATATTTGGGCAGTGATAAAGCGTATGAAGTTGTTGTCACAAATACGAATAAAATTGCAGACCGAATTGAGCGAATTGAGCCAGTTCGTCCGGATAAATGTCCTCCTGTTATCGAAAATTCTGATGTGGAACTTCGTGAAATGTGCTACAAAAAGGCAAGATCTATGTATGGAAAACATCTTCCAAAAATCGTAGAAGATCGATTGGAAAAGGAGCTTCATTCGATTATATCCAATGGATTTGCGGTTATGTATATTATTGCGCAACGTCTTGTTACAAAATCAAATGAGGACGGCTATATGGTTGGCTCAAGAGGTTCCGTTGGTTCTTCGTTTGTAGCGACAATGTCTGACATTACAGAGGTAAATCCACTGCCTCCGCATTATTACTGTCCAGAATGTCATTATAGCGATTTTGATTCAGAAGAAGTAAAAAGCTATGCTGGAGGAGCAGGCTGTGATATGCCGGACAAAAACTGTCCTGTCTGCGGTACAAAGATGAAAAAAGATGGATTTGATATTCCATTTGAGACATTCCTTGGATTTTATGGTGATAAAGAGCCGGATATTGACTTGAATTTTTCTGGAGAATACCAAAGTAGGGCGCATGCGTATACCGAGGTCATTTTTGGAGAAGGACATACATTTCGTGCAGGAACGATAGGTACACTTGCCGATAAGACAGCATTTGGCTATGTAAAAAATTATTATGAAGAACGAGGAATTCATAAACGGGTATGTGAGATTAATCGAATTGTAGAAGGATGTACGGGAGTAAGGCGTACTTCGGGACAGCATCCAGGCGGAATTATTGTACTTCCGCACGGAGAAGAAATTTATTCATTTACTCCGGTGCAGCATCCAGCAAATGATACAACGACAAATATCATAACGACGCATTTCGATTATCATTCCATCGACCATAACTTATTAAAACTTGATATTCTTGGACACGATGATCCGACGATGATTCGTATGCTTGAAGATTTGACGGGACAGGATGCACGTACATTTCCTCTTGACAGTAAAGAGGTAATGTCTTTGTTTAAAGATACGTCCGCACTTGGAATTACACCAGAAGATATTCATGGCTGTCAGCTTGGAGCATTAGGAATTCCAGAATTTGGTACTGATTTTGCGATGCAGATGTTAATTGACACAAAACCACGATTTTTCTCCGATTTAGTTCGTATTGCAGGATTGTCTCATGGTACGGATGTATGGCTTGGCAATGCACAGACATTGTTAAAGGAAGGAAAAGCGACGATTTCGACGGCGATTTGTACTCGTGATGATATTATGATTTATTTGATCAGCAAAGGAGTCGAAAAGGGACTTTCTTTTAAAATTATGGAGTCAGTGCGAAAAGGAAAAGGGCTGACGCCAGAATGGGAAGAAGAGATGGTAAAGCATGATGTTCCTGACTGGTATATATGGTCTTGTAAAAAGATTAAATATATGTTCCCAAAGGCACATGCAGCTGCTTATGTTATGATGGCATGGCGTATTGCTTACTGTAAAGTGTTTTATCCACTTGCATATTATGCAGCATTTTTTAGTATTCGTGCAACAGGTTTTACGTATGAACTGATGTGTATGGGAAAGGAGAAACTCGAACATGCACTGGCAGAATATAAAAGAGGAAATGAGAATGGAACCTTGAGCAAAAAAGAGCAGGATACGTATAAAGATATGCGTATTGTACAGGAAATGTATGCAAGAGGATTTGAGTTTCTTCCATTAGATGTATATAAGGCAAAGGCAAATCGTTTTCAGATTATCGATGGAAAATTAATGCCATCGCTAAGTTCAATTGATGGATTAGGGGAAAAAGCGGCAGAATCAATAGTAGAAGCAGCAAAGGAAAGTCCATTTTTGTCACAGGATGATTTCCGTACAAGAGCAAAAGTGAGTAAGACAGTGGTTGATAAGATGGTTGAACTTGGAATATTAAAAGATTTGCCAGAGAGCAATCAGCTTTCTTTATTTGACTTCACATGAAAAAAAGATGATAGAACTTTATTTAGAGTCCGTCGATCGATACGTATTCTTTCTAAAAATCTATCATCTTTTTTATATTCAGGCAAATATTTGCAATCTGTTTCGCTGCTTATGTATCACTGTTTGGGAGCATTAAAGCTTCGTTGACCATTCACTGCATTGCCATACTTGCTGTACAATATCTTGATAAAAATCTGGTTCGTGGCAGATTAAGAGAATTGTTCCGGAATAATCGTTTAATGCTCGTTTTAATTCAGCCTTTGCATCGACATCTAAATGATTCGTCGGCTCATCAAGCAACAAAATATTAGTCGGAGTGTTTAAAATTTTGCAGAGACGTACTTTTGCCTGTTCTCCACCGCTAAGTACACGAAATTGACTTTCAATATGTTTTGTTGTCAGACCACATTTTGCCAATGCGGAGCGGACTTCGTACTGTGTCCATGATGGGAATTCTTTCCATATTTCTTCAATACAGTTTGTTGTACTTTTCGTATCACTTTCTTGCTCAAAATAGCCAATATGCTGGTAGTCTCCAAGATGCACTTTTCCAGAAAATGCAGGAATAAGACCTAGAATACTTTTTAATAATGTTGTCTTTCCAATTCCATTGGCACCGACAAGAGCGATTTTCTCGCCTCGCTCCATATGAATATTCAATGGTTTAGAAAGTGGTTCGTCATAACCGATAATAAGGTCGTCTGTCTCAAAGATCAATTTTCCCGAAGTGCGTGCTGTCTGAAAATGAAATTCTGGCTTTGGTTTTTCTTTTGCCAATTCAATGACGTCCATCTTATCTAACTTTTTTTGACGAGACATTGCCATATTTCTAGTTGCAACACGAGCTTTATTTCGGGCAACAAAATCTTTTAAATTTGCAATTTCCTGTTGCTGACGCTGATACGCAGCTTCTAGCTGAGCTTTTTTTGCCGCATAAATACGCTGGAAATCTTCATAATTTCCAACATAACGGTCAAGAGACTGATTTTCCATATGATAAATTAGATTGACAACGCTGTTTAAAAATGGAATGTCATGAGAAATCAAAATAAATGCATTTTCATAATCATTTAAGTATCGCTTCAGCCACTCAATATGGGTCTCATCCAAATAGTTTGTCGGCTCATCAAGCAGTAAAATATCTGGTTTTTGCAATAAAAGCTTTCCAAGCAATACTTTTGTGCGCTGTCCTCCGCTTAATTCCGTGACATCTCGGTGTAATCCAATCTCATCCAAGCCGAGTGCGTGTCCAACTTCTTCTATTTTTGCATCAATGACATAAAAATCATGCTGATCCAGAAGATCTTGAATTGTTCCTGTCTCTTCTAACAAGAAATTTAGCTGCTCTTCGGAAGCATCCGCCATCTGATCAAACATTTGATTCATATCCGATTCCATCTGAAATAAAAATTCAAATGCAGATTTTAATATATCACGGATCGTCATTCCTTTTTCCAGTACCGTATGCTGATCAAGATAGCCAACACGCACATGCTTTGCCCATTCAACCGTTCCCTCATCAGGCATCAATGATCCAGTAATAATATTCATAAATGTAGATTTGCCCTCTCCATTGGCACCGATCAGCCCAATATGTTCTCCTTTGAGCAGTCGGAAAGAGATATGATCAAAAATCGCACGGTCACCAAATCCGTGACTTAAGTTCTTTACATTTAAAATCATAATACAAACTCCAAACAGATTAATATTGTCTTGTTTCCGATCTTTATTCTAACAAAGGAAATGGGAATTCGCAATAAATATTTCAAAAATTGGCTAGTATCCATTTGTAATTTGTGTTAAACTAAAAAATGGGTAATTGTGGAAATAGTACAAGGAGGAAAAATGAGAGTTAGAGATAGAAAACTAAGTTCAAGAGAACTGATGCAGCGATTGAAAAACACATCTTGGGCGATTTTAGCAATAGAAAGTAATGAGTGGAATTATTATTCAGAAGTGCAAATGAGTATACTAGAAGAAAATTGGTGGGAAGATGAAGAAAAATATTATATTCAATTTGCGAAAAACGTATATGAAAATATATATGAAAAGCATAGTGGTTATGAAGATAAAGGGAGTTTTTCTTTTTTAAAGAGTTGGAACTGGATACAAAAAAAGAACGAAGATGGAAGGACAGTATTTTTCACAGATCAAAAAGGGATGAAGTTTTCTCTTATATTATTAGAAGAACAAAGAGAGCTAATGGAGCCAGTTTTTATGTTTGGCTATCCAGAAGTAAAACGAAAGTTTATGAATAGTAAAAAAGTAAATATTGTCGTGAAGTCGGCAATTTATCAACAAGTTTCAACATGGAGAGTGCAAAAAGTAGAGGAAGAAGAGACAAGTATTTGTGTGACAGGAAGAGGAGAAAATCTCTTTCGGGTTAATAAAGAATGGAATTGGATAAAAGAAAAACGATGGGGAGATTTTGAAGAAGGAAATATGGAATGCATTCGCACAAATATTAATTCTAATATGGGAAAGACAGAAATTATATGTACATTTTATTATTAAAATTGGAATGAAGTAAATCAGATTCAGAATACCCGTTTTACAGAAGAATGAACAATTACTTTTATGAAAAAATAAGAAGCTGTCGCAATAAGAATGTATCTTGCATAATATGGCTGCTTTTCAAAATTAGCGCTGCTATATCATGTATGATTTTATCTTAATGCGACAGCTTTTTATCTGTACTTGTTAATTAACGTTCTTTATATTTTTTAACGAGTTTTTGAATCTTATCTGTAGGAGAAATTACAGTTTCTAATGATACATCATGGTTTAAAGAGTTAATAATAGCAGCAAGGAATTTGCTCATGTTTGCTTCAATATACCAAGGCTTTTCCAGAAGCTGTGGAGTACGATAGTTCAGATTAGTTGTGATAACATAATCAAAATAGCCTTTTTGATAGAATTCATCAAATTTTTCAAATCCATCGGTAAAAAGACCGAAGGTACAGCAGACGATAACATTGCTTGCATGACGTTCTTTTAACTCTCTGGCAGTGTCTAACATACTTTCTCCGGATGAAATCATATCATCAACGATGATTGCTGTCTTTCCTTTTAAATCTCCGCCTAAAAATTCGTGTGCGACAATCGGATTTTTGCCGTTTACAATAGTTGAGTAATCACGACGCTTATAGAACATACCCATATCGACGCCAAGATTATTAGCAAAATAGACAGCTCGGTTCATCGCTCCTTCGTCAGGGCTAATAATCATTAAATGATCTTTATCGATCTTTAAGTTATCTTCCTTATGCAAAAGTGCTTTAATAAATTGGTATGGTGGAGTAAAGTTATCAAAACCGTGAAGCGGAATCGCATTTTGTACACGTGGGTCATGTGCGTCAAATGTAATGATATTAGAAACTCCATAGCTGACAAGTTCTTCCAATGCAAGTGCACAGTCAAGAGATTCGCGGTTAGAACGCTTATGCTGACGACCTTCATATAAAAATGGCATAATTACGTTGATACGGCGTGCAGAAGATGCTGCACAGATTAAACGCTTCAAATCTTGATAATGATCATCTGGTGACATATGATTCAAATGACCACATACTTTATAAGTGCGGCTGAAATTTGTAATATCAACCATTGCAAATAAATCAGTTCCTCGGACAGACTCATTAATGACACATTTTGCTTCTCCAGAGCCAAAACGAGAACATTGAAAGTCTAAGAGATAGGAATCACAGTCATAACCACGATATGCGAGACTGGATTTTTTCTTTTTTAAGGCTTTTATGTCATTTTTGCGGAATTTAAGAATATGTTTATGAACTTCCTGCGCCAAATCATGACAGCTTTCGAGTGCTGCAATTTTCAATGGTGCCAAAGGAATTGTGTCATCAAAAGTATAATTATTAGCCATACAATCCTCCATGAATATTCTCTTTTGATAAAATTTCGCCGCACAACTGCGATTTTTCGCTATGTGAGGCTTCATCAGTTTGTAAGTATACAATATTCTTATAACATTAAATTGAAGTAAACGCAAGTAATTTATGAAGAATGTGTAAAATTTGTGCAATTAAAATGCCGTTTGGAATAAAAAGATAAGGGTATACTTTTTTTTATAACCTTGTTATAATAAAATAAGAATTAGTAGAATGGAGGAAATTATGAAAAAACAAAAGGGACATTTAATATGTGCAGTGGAGCCAGGTTCAATTGCCGATGAGATGGATCTGAAACGAGGAGATCGAATTGTAGCGATTAACAATAAAGAAATCGAAGATGTATTTGATTATGAATATTTAATAAAAGATGAATATATTGAATTATTAGTCGTTACGGCAGAAGGGGAAGAATGGGAATTAGATATTGAAAAAGAGTACGATGAGGAACTTGGAATTACATTTGAAAATGGATTAATGTCCGATTATCGTTCTTGTTCCAACAAATGTATTTTTTGTTTTATTGACCAGATGCCTCCAGGAATGAGAGAGACTCTTTATTTTAAGGATGATGACTCCAGGTTATCATTTCTTCAGGGAAATTATATTACCCTTACGAATATGAAGGATAGGGATATTCAAAGAATTGTTGATTATAAGCTTTCACCAATTAATATTTCAGTTCATACGACTAATCCAGAACTGCGCTGTAAGATGCTGCATAACCGATTTGCAGGGGAATCATTGAAGAAAATTCAGACACTTTATGAGGCAGGCGTGCAGATGAATGGTCAGATTGTTCTCTGTAAAAATGTAAATGACAGGGAAGAACTAGAACGAAGTATTCGTGATTTGTCAAACTATATTCCATATATGGAAAGTGTATCGGTTGTGCCAGTTGGTTTGTCAAAGTTTCGAGATGGGTTGTATCCGCTAGAACCATTTACAAAAAGTGATGCAGAGAAGACATTGGAGCAAATTGAGAGATGGCAGAAAAAAATTTATGCTGAGCATGGCATTCATTTTATTCATGCAAGCGATGAATTTTATATTTTAGCAGAACGTCCACTTCCAGAGGAAGAGCGGTATGATGGTTATATTCAGTTGGAAAATGGGGTTGGTATGCTTCGGTTACTATTAGAGGAATGTAGGGAGACATTGGAGCAGTTACGTGGAGATGACCGAGTAATCGAGTTTTCTTTGGCGACGGGAAAGCTTGCCTATCCTTATATAAAGATGATTTATGAACAGTTTCATGATATGTTTCCGAATATAACAGGGCATATTTATCCAATTACAAACGAATTTTTTGGTGAGATGATTACAGTATCAGGTTTAATTACAGGACAAGACTTAAAAAAGCAGCTGATCAATAATCCGCTTGGAACACATCTTTTACTTCCTGCTAATATGTTTCGCAGTGGAGAAGATGTATTTTTAGATGATGTGACAAAACAGCAATTAGAAAACACTTTACAAGTTCCGATTCATATTGTAAAATCAAGCGGTCAGGACTTGATTGAAGCGATGCTTGGACAGTACAATTCAGAGAGAGATCAAAACCATTCTCCATATGAATTATAAACAATAATCAGTTCGGCAAGCAAAAAATCCATAAAATTGTGATAGATAATTATACAAAAAGGAGAGTTTGATATGAGTAAACCAGTAGTAGCCATTGTCGGGCGTCCGAATGTAGGAAAATCTACATTATTTAATGCATTGGCTGGAGATACAATTTCAATTGTAAAAGATACTCCAGGCGTGACAAGAGATCGTATTTATGCAGATTGTACATGGCTAGATATGACATTTACATTGATTGATACAGGCGGTATTGAGCCAGACAGCAGCGATATTATTTTATCTCAGATGAGAGAACAGGCAGAAATTGCGATCGCGACAGCCGATGTAATTTTATTTATTACCGATGTACGTCAGGGACTTGTTGATGCCGATGCAAAAGTAGCAGATATGCTTCGCCGATCTCATAAGCCAGTTGTACTTGTTGTAAATAAAGTAGATAATTTTGAAAAGCAAATGCCAGATGTCTATGAATTTTATAATTTAGGAATTGGCGAACCAAATCCAGTATCTGCAGCTGGACGATTAGGACTCGGCGATATGTTAGAAAATGTCACAAAGCATTTTCAGATATCATCGGAGCAGGAAGAGGAAGACGAACGTCCTCGTATCGCCATTGTTGGAAAGCCAAATGTAGGAAAATCTTCTATCATTAATAAAATTGTAGGAGAAAATCGTGTCATTGTTTCCGATATTGCAGGAACAACAAGAGATGCCGTCGATACCGATATTGTATACAACGGGAATGAATATATTTTCATTGATACAGCAGGGCTAAGAAGAAAGAATAAAATCAAAGAAGAACTGGAACGATACAGTATTATTCGTACAGTTACAGCAGTAGAACGTGCAGATATTGTCGTTATGGTCATTGATGCGACAGAAGGTGTGACAGAGCAAGATGCAAAAATCGCAGGAATTGCTCATGAAAGAGGAAAAGGTGTAATTATTGCAGTAAATAAATGGGATGCCATTGAGAAAAATGACAAGACGATTTATCGTTTCCAGGAAAAGATTCGAGAGACACTTTCTTATATGCCATATGCAGAGATGATTTTTATTTCTGCAAAGACAGGACAGCGCCTTAATAAATTGTTTGAATTGATTGATATGATCATTGAAAATCAGTCTATGCGTATTGCAACAGGTGTGTTAAATGAGATTATGACAGAAGCCGTTGCGTTACAGCAGCCACCGTCTGATAAAGGAAAACGATTAAAATTGTATTATATTACGCAAGTATCGGTAAAGCCACCAACTTTTGTAATATTTGTTAATGATAAAGAATTGATGCATTTTTCTTACACAAGATATATTGAAAATAAAATTAGGGAAGCGTTTGGTTTTAGAGGAACATCATTGAAATTTATTATTCGTGAGCGTAAAGAAAAAAGCTGACATATAACGAAGCAAATTGTGCATGTCTGCTTTACAATAACTGCATCGAATAAATTATAAATAAAATAGGAAAATCAATGGATACATCTATAATTTGGAGGAATTATTATGGCAAATGTAAGCATTATTGGAACAGGTACATGGGGAACTGCGCTGGCAGTGCTGCTTCATGAAAATGGACATCATGTGACTGCGTGGTCTGCGATTCCAGAGGAGATCACACAGCTTTCAGAAAAAAGGGAACATAAAAGTCTGCCTGGAGTGCATATTCCAGAAAAAATTCAGTTTACAGGAGATTTAAAAGAGGCATGTGAACAAAAAGAATTGATTGTTATGGCAGTTCCATCAATTTTTACCCGATCTACGAGCAAAAAAATTGCATCATTGATTCCAGATGGTCAGCTTATTGTGAATGTAGCAAAGGGAATTGAGGATGATACACTGATGACACTTTCTCAGCAGATTGAACAGGAGATTCCACAGGCAGATGTGGCTGTTTTATCTGGACCAAGCCATGCAGAGGAAGTAAGCAGAGGACTTCCTACGACATGTGTAGCGGGTGCAAATACGATGAAGACAGCAGAACGTGTGCAAAACTTCTTTATGTCTCCGACATTTCGTGTATATACAAGTTTAGATGTGTTAGGTATTGAACTGGGCGGATCTTTAAAAAATGTAATTGCACTTGCAGCAGGTATTGCAGATGGACTTGGATGCGGCGATAATACAAAAGCAGCATTAATTACAAGGGGAATTGCAGAAATCGCTCGTCTTGGATGTGCGATGGGAGGAAAATTTGAGACATTTTGCGGATTATCTGGCATCGGTGATTTGATTGTAACTTGTGCAAGTATGCATAGCCGTAACCGCCGTGCAGGTATTTTAATCGGAAAAGGTTATACGATGAAAGAAGCAATGGATGAAGTTCATATGGTGGTAGAAGGTGTTTATTCCGCAAAAGCTGCATTAAAGCTTGGAGAAAAATATAATGTAACACTTCCAATCATTCAAGAAGTAAATGAAGTATTATTTAATAATCGCTCTGCAAAGGAGGCAGTCTTTGATTTAATGCTTCGTGAACGTACAACAGAAAGTTTTTCCATTCATTTAGAAAAATAGATCGAATAGAAATTTAAGAATGATATAGGTGTATTGTAAAGATAAATGCGATATATTTGTAATAGCAGGAGACTGACCTGTAAAAGCTAGACAAAAAATCTAACTTTTACAGGTCAGTTTTTTCATTAAATCCGACTATGAATGTTCGTTTGATAAGAGAAAAGCAAAATATGCAATATTTTTGAGGAAAAAAGAAAGAAAATAGCAAAAAAATATGTTATACTAATAAAGAAAGCAAAACAATTGGGAAGAACAATAAAGAGGTTTCTTAGGAGACAGATGAATCAATTTTCACTGGAAGGTAAAGTAGCATTAGTAACAGGAGCGGCATATGGAATTGGGTTCTCCATTGCAGAGGCACTGGCGGGGCAGGTGCAAAGATTGCATTTAATTGTCGTGGACAGCAGCATATGGACAAAGCTTTAAAAGCTTATGAGGAAAAAGGAATTGATGCCAGAGGATATATTTGTGATGTCACAAAGGAAGATCAAATCGAAGATATGATGACTAAGATTGAGAAAGACTTAGGAACAGTTGATATTCTTGTCAATAATGCAGGAATTATTAAGCGTATTCCGATGTTGGAAATGAGTGCAGAAGAATTCCGTCAAGTGATTGATGTCGATTTGAATTCGGTATTTCTTATGTGTAAGGCAGTTATTCCAGCTATGATTCAAAAAGGTCATGGAAAGATTATTAATATTTGTTCTATGACAAGTGAAATGGGACGTGAGACAATATCTGCCTACGCTGCAGCAAAGGGCGGATTAAAGATGCTTACAAAAAATATTGCAGCGGAATATGGTGCATTTAATATTCAATGCAATGGCATTGAACCTGGTTATATTGCAACACCACAGACAGATGGTTCTAGACATCCATTTGACAGTTTTATTATTGGAAAGATTCCAGCAGGACGTTGGGGAGAAGCTGAAGATTTAATGGGACTAGCTGTATTTTTAGCTTCTGATGCATCCAACTTTGTCAATGGACATATTTTGTATGTTGATGGAGGAATTCTTGCATATATAGGAAAACAGCCGCACTAATGGGATGAAAAGGTTTCATCTTTAATTAAATTAAATAAAAATAGCAACAAAAATAAAGAAAACAGGCAAAGTGATTGGGTGAAACTATGATTAACCAAAAGCTTTGCCTGTATTTTTTTTGTGAAATTTTACGAAAATCATAGGAAAAAACCGAGAAACTACATAATTATCAATAAAGTCTACTTAAAAAGAGAACATGCACCTGTTAATATTAGATTAAATTTAAAAACTAATTGCGATCAAAACAAAAAGAAAGGATGTATGTTTATGAGAAAAAAGAAACTGTGGAAACAAATTGCAGTATGGTCGCTCACTGCCGCTGTTGTGTTCACGTCTGTACCATCTTCGGTTATAAATCGGTGGCGAAAACCTCATAGCTTGCTATGGGGATGAAAGCCGCCTTTATTACTTATACATCAGTGTAAAATATTGAGGTAGGGATTGTAAAAATGAGAGAAATAGGATAAAATGAATGCAGCGAAGCGGATTGTGAATATCCGCTTTATTAGAGGAATAGAAAGGAATAATGATTATGTCATTAAAAGAACAAGTACTGGATGTGTTGATAAGTCATAGAGGAGAAGATATATCTGGACAAGATTTGGCTGGTCGGTTTCATGTCTCTCGTGCTGCGGTTTGGAAAGCGATTCGTATATTAAAAGAAGAGGGACATTTGATTGAGGCGGGACAGAATAGAGGATATCGGCTGCTGCAAAGCAGTGATGTGCTGAGTGAGGCGGCGATTGCTCCATTATTAAATGCTCCGCTGGATAAAACATTTATTACAGTTATAAAAGAATGTTCTTCAACAAATGATTTTATAAAGCAATGTGCAGCAGCAAATGCGCCATCCGGTACTTGTATAATCGCAGACAAACAGATAAGTGGACGAGGACGACAGGGGAGAATATTTTATTCTCCATCAGGAGGGTTGTATTTGTCCATGTTGTTTCGTCCCTCGCTTTTGATCAGAGAATCTGCTTTTATAACAATTGCAGCCGCAGTTGCAGTATGTCGGGCAGTAAAAAAAGTATGTAATATTTCCCTTGAAATAAAATGGGTCAATGATCTGTTTTTAAATGGAAAAAAAGTTGGCGGAATTTTGACAGAGGCGGCAGCAGACTTAGAAGGGGGAATGTTAGAATATGCCATTGTTGGAATCGGATTAAATATCTCTTTTGATGAGACACTGCCAGAAGAAATTAATGCCATTGCTGGTGCGTTATATGAGAAAAAGCCGCCGAAAGCATTGCGCTGTGAGTTGGCAGCGGCGATTTTGAACGAATTATATGAACTCGAACAATCGCCAGCCTCCTCATTAGAACAATATCGTACACTTAGTTTTTTGCCAGGGCGGATGATCAAAGTTGTATCGGGTGTTCGTACTGGTATGGCGAAAGCACTTGCAATTACAGATGAAGGGTGCTTACTTGTAGAATACGAAGATCATACACAGATTGCATTAAACAGTGGAGAAGTTCACATTGTAAATGTCGAATAAATTGGGCGAAGTCGCTTTGCAAGTGTACCCGCAAGTAAAATTTTGATAACGTCACCTGGCAAAAATGGGAATACACAGCTGCTTAAGCTTTCGATAAAGCCAGTTTTCATTATAATCATAAACCAAACAGTACCAATGACATAGCATACAATTACACCGATTGACATGCCGATACAAAGAACATGGAGACGATAACCGAAATGAGAAGCAGTAAATCCAGCAATAGCGGCAGCAGCGAGATATCCGATGATATAACCGCCAGTTGGTCCGAGCAATACACTTGGTCCTGCAAGGAATCCTTGAAATACTGGGATACCAACGACGCCAAGAATCATATAAATAAATATACTCAATGTGCCATATCCAGTTCCAAGCACTGCACCCGATAAATGAACTGCAAATAAGGCAAGGTTAATTGGGACTAATGGTAATGGAATTGCGATTTGGCTGCATACAGCACAGAGGGCTGCAAACAGACCGCATAGTGCAAAATAACGTGTTTTCTGTTTCATAATCTCCTCCTATTGTTAACTTAAAATAATTAATAAGTTTACATTAACAAAGACATCCTATAATAAAAAATAAAAAATGTCAATACAATTTTAACTAAATTAATTAAAGAAGTTTGCCCCTTTGAGTGTGTCAGATACGAAAAAACGAAGTGATTGTAAATATGTGCTTGACAAAAATCCGACGATTGAGATAAATTATGATTTGTATGGTTTGCATAAAAAATAGATCATGTTTTTTGTGAAATCATAGTATAAAGAGAGATAGAAATGGAAGGCAGTAAATTGCGTATGTCCATGTGCCTGCAAATGCGAAATAACTAAGTATAAGGCAAAAAGATAAGGAGGTTATCACTTGGAAATTATTATTGGGATATTGATTCCGTTTTTTGGAACAACATTAGGTTCTGCATGTGTATTTTTTCAGAAAGGACCATTAAAGCCACTAGTGCAAAAAGCGTTGCTAGGATTTGCGTCAGGAGTTATGATTGCAGCATCGGTTTGGTCTCTGTTAATTCCAGCGATGGATATGTCGGAGCACTTAGGGAAGTTTGCATTTATACCAGCAGTGACAGGATTTCTTGTTGGCATTGGATTTTTACTTTTGATGGATCATGTCGTTCCTCATTTGCATATAGGAAGTGAGGAGTCAGAAGGTCCAAAGTGTGCGTTAAAAAAAACAACAATGCTTGTCCTCGCAGTTACGCTTCACAACCTGCCAGAGGGATTGTCCAGTGGTGCGGCATTTGCTGGTGTACAAAGCGGCAATGGAGTGATGACACTTGCTGGAGCTTTTGCACTGTCAATTGGTATTGCTATTCAAAACTTTCCAGAAGGAGCGATTATTTCACTGCCGCTTCGCAGTGAAGGTGTTAGCAGAGGAAAAGCATTTTTGTACGGCGCAGCGTCTGGAATTGTCGAGCCGATTGGGGCATTTATTACGATATGGCTTGCCTCTTATATTACGCCGTTTATCCCATATTTGCTTGCATTTGCGGCGGGCGCTATGATTTATGTTGTAGTAGAAGAATTAATTCCAGAAGCATCACAAGGAGAACATAGCAATATTGGAACGATAGGATTTGCAATAGGATTTGTCATTATGATGATTTTAGATGTGGCATTTGGATGATAATAGGAATGAGAAACAAGTCATAGTCTGATCACTTTCCACATATATTATAACAGTGAAGTTGCAGAGAGGCTGGCTGTATCGCTTTACAATGACAGTATAGGATATATGGAAAGGGGCAGATTGGATGAATGAGTTTCATGTGTATAAAGATATTCAATCCCGAACAAATGGTGAGATTTATGTAGGTGTCGTTGGACCTGTAAGAACAGGAAAATCAACATTTATCAAGCGTTTTATGGATTTGATGGTGCTGCCAAATATGGAGGATGAAAACAGTAAAGCTCGTACAAGGGATGAGCTTCCTCAGTCGGCAGCAGGACGCACGATTATGACAACTGAGCCAAAATTTATTCCAAAAGAGGCAGCGAATATTGAGATCGCAGATGGAGTCGATGTCAGTATTCGTTTTATTGATTGTGTCGGATATATGGTAGATGGTGCGGCTGGGCATACGGAAGATGATCAGGAACGCAAAGTAAAAACGCCTTGGTTCGATTATGAAATTCCATTCACACAGGCGGCAGAAATTGGGACGAAAAAAGTAATTAGCGAACATAGTACAATTGGAATTGTCGTGACGACCGATGGTACAATTGGAGAATTGGAGCGTGCCAGCTACATACCTGCAGAAGAAAAAACAGTGAGAGAACTTAAAAAACTCGGAAAACCATTTATTTTATTATTGAACAGTGTCAGACCGTATGCAGAAGAGACAACAGCACTTGCAAAAGAGATGGAAGCACGTTATGGAGTATCAGTGCAGCCTGCAAACTGTGAACAGCTAAAAAAAGAAGACATTTTAAAAATTATGCAGGATGTGTTGGAAGAATTTCCAGTGTCTGAGATAGATTTTACAATTCCAAAATGGTTGGAAATCCTGCCTTCGGGTCATTGGATGAAAGAAAAAGTAATTCAGCTTGCAAAAGAAGTGTTAAATAAAGTGACATGGATGAAAGATATGAAAGAAGGTGTCTGTGAAAAACTTCCAGAAGAAGTGAAGCAGCTTCGCATGGAAAAAAAGGATTTATCAAATGGAAAGGTAAGCGTAGAAATTCAAATTGATGCAGCTTATTATTACCGTATTATCAGCGATTATATTAATATTCCGATTAAAGGGGAGTATGAATTAATTAAAACATTGCTGGAATTATCAAAGAGTAAAAGTTATTTTGAACGTATTCAAAATGCTCTTGAAGCAGTCAAACAAAAAGGTTATGGAGTTGTTACGCCAGAAAGAGAAGAAATTTTGCTTGATGAACCGCAAGTAGTAAAACATGGTAATAAATATGGAGTAAAGATGAAAGCAGAAGCACCATCAATTCATTTGATTAAAAGTTATATTGAGACAGAAATCGCACCGATTGTCGGAAGCAGACAGCAGGCAGAAGATTTGATCCGTTATATGAAAGAAACTGAAAAAGAAAAAGAAGACGGAATATGGGCAGCAAATATTTTTGGCAAATCAATTGAACAGATCGTTGATGATGGCATTGATGCAAAAATTTCTCAAATGACGGATGATTGTCAGATGAAACTGCAGGATACCTTGCAAAAAGTCATTAACGACAGTAATGGAGGAATGATCTGCATTATTATATAAAGAATTAAACAGTTATGTTTGTTTATAAAAGGAACATCGCAAAATAAGTGATTTTGTTTTGGCAGAGAAATCACAGCAGAAAGCGATGTTCTTTTTTGGTGAAGATATAAGAACAAGTAATTTTACCGAGTGGCGCCGTAAAGCTCTTAGCCTCAGCTGTGAGGAGATGTCAGAAAAGATGAATGAACAACGATCTTTGCAGCGAATGATAAAATGAAAAAAATAGAAAAATATGGTTGAGAAATAAGAATGAGAGTGCTATGATACTGTCATCAGCTAAAACTTATTAAACAGATATAAAATATAAGTTTAATAGGAAAATAAAAAAGAACAAGTTTTTCATTACTATTTGAGTTGTTTGAAGAACAGAATGGAGGAGTATTATGAAGAAAAAAATATTGAGATTAGGAATCACAGTAATTTTGATAATAGGAAGTTTAACTGCGTGCGGTGCAAATGACAAAAAAGAAAGTGTCACGGATAAGTCAGAAAATAAAACAGTAAGAATAACAGATGTCTCGTATGATCTAACGAGAGAGTTATATGAAGCATATAATCAGATTTTTGCAGAGCATTGGAAAGAAAAGACTGGTCAAGATGTGGAGGTTATACAGTCGCATGGTGGTTCTGGCAAGCAGGCATTGGAAGTTGCAAATGGGCTGGAGGCTGACGTTGTTACACTTGCATTGAAGTACGATGTAAAAGCAATTGAAAAAGCAGGATTGATTAAATTTGGTTGGACGAGTGAGTTTGAAGCGGATAGTTCTCCATATACATCTACGATTGTCTTTCTTATAAAAAAAGGAAATCTAAAAAATATTCATAATTGGGATGATGTAGTAAAAGATGGTGTAAGAGTGATCACTCCGAATCCAAAAACCTCTGGTGGTGCCAGATGGAATTATTTAGCGGCATGGGCTTTTGCAGATAAAAAATATAATGGCGACGAACAAAAAGTTAAAGAATTTATGAAAAAATTATATGAAAACGTATTAGTGTTGGATTCGGGGGCAAGAGGAGCTACGACATCTTTTGTGGAAAATGGTCAGGGCGATGTGCTGCTTGCATGGGAGAATGAGGCATATCTTTTACTTCAAGATGCTCCAGAAGAATATGAAATTATTACACCATGGAGGCGTGAAAACCACAATCAACAAGATAGCAGAAGAGTGGGAAATGATAGATCCCAGTGGATTCCAGAAAGATATGACTTTCTAAAGAAGACAGCTCTTCTGCTTTTCTTATTGCAGAAACAGCTCGTTCTAGAGAATCCGGTTTGTTATGTGTAATCTTGAAAGGTTTCTGGATTACAGAGCCGTCAGGAGCAACGATTGTCATGAAACTGAAAGCAGAACCGACATCGATGCCAACGGAAATATAGTTTTTATTGTACATTGTAAGCTCCTTCCGATAGGGGTCCATAAAAACAATGAATACACTACCTGGCGCGTGATACGGGTATAGCTTAATTGCTCCCAACCAGCCTAAAACATAAATTTTCATTGATGGAATGACTGTCTAAAGTTACGGGTATTACTGGACAAAAACCAGCTCCCTGGGAGGTGAACGTCGTTTTCCCTATCCAATGGAAGATAATACCTTATGTAATAGACAAAGTCTAGGGGTGAATAATCATACAGCAAAGTATGTAACTTATACACGTATCTATGGTTGGATGATATTCAGAGGAGAACCCTCTTACCAACCTTGATATAGATTCAATAAATGATATAGAAGACTGCTATTGGTCTATGACTACATCATACCAGTTTCATCTAGTTTATGATTTTTAATTGAAGAATTGTGAAGAAAGGTTGACGGATTTTTAGAAAAAGGATATAGTAATAAGTAATTTTAGATAGACAATCTATCTGCATCTATTAAAGAAAGGAGGCAGTTATTATGAATCCAGCATATCAAAAACTGCTGTCATGTTATGACTGTGTGAAAAAAAGAATTAAATTTACTCCAAAGGTTGCACTTGTTCTAGGATCTGGGCTGGGGGAATATGCAGAGACAATTCAAATTGTAGCATCATTAAATTATAGTGATATTATTGATTTTCCAGTTTCTACTGTATCAGGACATAAAGGTCGTTTTGTATTTGGATATATTGACGAAGTGCCTGTTGTAATTATGCAGGGACGTATTCACTATTATGAAGGATATGATATCAATGACGTTGTGCTTCCGATTCGTCTTATGAAACTGATGGGAGCAGAATTTTTATTTCTAACAAACTCAGCAGGAGGGGTGAATCCAACATTTCGCGCAGGAGATTTTATGATGATTCAAGATCAGATTTCTAGTTTTGTACCATCTCCGTTGATTGGAGAAAATATTGACAGTCTCGGAACTCGTTTTCCAGATATGAGTCATATTTATGACTCAGAATTGCAGGAAATTATTCGAGATTCCGCAAAGAAACTAGATATTTGTATGAGAGAAGGAATTTACCTTCAGCTGGCAGGACCAAATTATGAGTCACCTGCTGAGATACGAATGGCACGGATGCTTGGGGCGGATGCAATAGGAATGAGTACTGCAGTGGAAGCGATTGCAGCCAATCATATGGGAATGAAAATTTGTGGGGTTTCTTTTATTTCTAATCTTGGATCAGGAATGACGGATAAAACCCTGACACATGAGCAGGTGAAAGAGGCTGCAGATATGTCAGCACCTTATTTTAAAAAATTAATCACGTTGGTGGTTACATCGATAAAAAATATGCAGGAGGATGTATGAAAATTCGATTTTATAATGCGAGAATATTAACGATGGAAAAAGATTCTCGTATTCATACCGGAGAATTATGGGTAGAAGATGGAGTAATCTCTTATGTAGGAAGCAGAGAAGAGGCAGACGAAAGAGAGTCCATTGAGTGGGATCGTGAGATTGATGCACGAGGTAATTTATTAATGCCAGGATTTAAAAATGCGCATACGCATTCTGCAATGACATTTTTACGTTCTTACGCAGATGATTTGCCATTACAAGAATGGCTGTTCCAGAGTGTATTTCCAATGGAAGCAAAATTAAAGCCAGAAGATGTTAAAACTGCATCAAAGCTTGCGATTATGGAATACCTAACAAGTGGTATCACAGCAAATTTTGATATGTATTTCTTTCCAGAGAAATATATTGAAGCATCGATAGAATGCGGATTTCGTACTGTAATGTGTGGACAAGTAAGTGGTTCTGATGAAGAAGCAGCAGATATTATTAATCGTTTGATGAACTATTATAATACGTTCAATAATCAACACCCATTGATCAGCTGCCGTCTTGGATTTCATGCAGAATATACAACTGGAAGAAAGGTTATGGAAGGCATTGCAGAGCTTGCACAAAAGTATCAGGCACCTGTATTTACACATAATTCAGAAACAAAAAAAGAAGTTGATGAGTGTATTGCACGTTATGGAATGACACCGACGATGTTGATGGATTATATGGGAATGTTTATGTATGGCGGCGGCGGATTCCATTGTGTATGGTTAAATGATGAAGACATTGAAATTTTTAAAAAGCATGATATGTCAATCGTAACAAATCCAGGTTCCAACACAAAGCTTGCAAGTGGTGTTGCGCCACTGACACGTTTTCTTGACAGTGGCATTAATGTCGCAATCGGTACAGATGGTTCGGCAAGCAATAACTGCCTTGATATGTTCCGAGAGATGTTTCTTGCAACAGGACTTCAAAAGATTCAGAACAATGATGCAGCAGCGATGAATGCGATTGATGTATTGCGTATGGCAACTGTTGGTGGGGCTAAAGCAATGGGACTGAAAAATTGTGATGTACTGAAAAGAGGAAAAGCGGCCGATATTATCATGATTGATCTTCACCAGCCAAATATGCAGCCACTGAATTTTATTGAAAAAAATATTGTATACAGTGGAAGTAAACAAAATGTAAAGATGACGATGATTAATGGAAAGATTCTTTATGAAGATGGACAGTTCTTTATCGGAGAAGATCCAGAGCGTATTTATGCAGATGTAAATTCGATTATTGCACGCTGCAAAGAATAAACGAAAAACGTTAGTGCAGATCGTATCTGCGAAAGGAATGGTTAATGGAAACATATATTTATATCGGTTTAGGAATTGCTTTGCTTGCAGCAATTATTTATCCAATTGCGACAGCAGAGAAGCAAAGACGCAAAGCAATTATTAATAAAATTATTAGTGCGTGGGGGCAAGTTCCAACAAGAGAGTATGAATACAGTGAGTTTCAAAAAATTGCGAAATATTATCAGAAGACAAAAAATGAGGAATTTACAATTGATGATATTACATGGAACGATTTGGATATGGATCGCATTTTTATGATGCTGAATCATACGTGTTGTTCTACTGGAGAAGAATATTTATATAAGATGCTTCGTACTCCTGTATTTGATGAAGAAGTATTAAAAGAAAGAAGCCGTGTTGCAGATTATTTTACTTCTCATGATGATGTGAGGATGCAGTATCAGATTGAATTTTCACGAATTGGATATACAAAAAAGATTTCTTTAATTGATTATATTCATGAGTTTGCTGGCTTAAAAAAACAGAGTAATTTGACGCATTATCTTCATATTATGTTAATTTTTGCAGCACTCTTGCTGATTTTCACAGCTCCATCAATAGGAATATTGGCGATAATTGGAGTTATGATTTATAATATTACAATGTATTATAAAGATAAGGCAAAAATTGAGCCGTATTTTTTAAGTATTGGCGTGATCGTTCATATGATTGTATGCTGTCAGGAACTCTCAAAGCATAAAGAAAAAGAATTACAACCATATTTAGAAAAATTAAGTTCTAATCTGCGCCATATTAAGTCAATTCGTTCCGATGCTAGATGGCTTGGAGAAACTGACAAGATGAGTGGAAATCCTGGTGATGTGATATTAGAATATGTGCGCATGATGACGCATATTGATTTAATTAAATTTAATACTGTGCTTGCAAAAGTGCAGCGGTATATGCCAGAGATTGAACAGTCATTGGAGATTATCGGACAACTCGACAGTTGTATTGCGATTGCATCGTATCGTCAGACATTGCCATTTTATTGTCAGCCAGAGCTGTCACAGGGAGGGGAACATAAATTAAAGACAAAAGATTTATATCATCCTCTCATATCAGAACCTGTAGCAAACAGCATTTACGAGACAAATCCAGTATTAATAACTGGTTCTAATGCATCTGGTAAATCGACATTTTTAAAAACAGTGGCAATCAATGCAATTTTAGCACAGACAATTGATACCGTTACGGCACATTCATATGAAGCAAACTTTTTTCGAATTTATTCTTCTATGGCACTGCAGGATAATCTGCAGGGAAATGAAAGTTATTATATTGTGGAGATCAAATCGTTAAAGCGAATTTTAGATGCTGCCAATGACAAAACAACTCCAATTCTCTGTTTTGTAGATGAAGTGCTTCGTGGAACAAATACTGTTGAGCGAATTGCAGCATCTTCTCAGATTTTGTATCACCTATTTAAAAATGGTGTGATGTGTTTTGCGGCGACGCATGATATTGAATTAACGCATATGTTGGAACCATATTATAATAACTATCATTTTACAGAAGAAATTCAAGAAAATGATGTTTTGTTTAGTTATAAACTGTACAAAGGAAGAGCGACGACAAGAAATGCAATTCGTCTGTTAAAAATTATGGGATACGAAGAGAACATTATCGAGAAAGCAGATCTGACGGCACAGGGATTTTTAGATACAGGAAACTGGTCACTTAGATAATAGGAGATAGTTATGAAAGTAACGATTTATACGGACGGCTCTGCAAGAGGAAATCCAGATGGTCCAGGCGGATACGGAGCAGTAATTCATTATGTTGATCCAAAAGGAGTACTGCATGAAAAAGAATTGTCAAAAGGATATGAACGCACGACAAATAATCGTATGGAACTGATGGCGGCAATTGCCGCATTGGAAACATTAAATCGTCCATGTGAAGTCGTATTGTATTCAGATTCCCAATATTTAGTAAAGGCATTTAATGAACATTGGATTGATGGGTGGATAAAAAAAGACTGGAAACGAGGAAAAAATGAGCCAGTAAAAAATGTAGATCTCTGGAAGCGTCTTTTAGAGGCAAAAAAGCCCCATCAAGTAACATTTGTCTGGGTAAAAGGACATAATGGACATGAGATGAACGAACGTTGTGATCAGTTAGCGACTGCGGCGGCAGATGCATTTCAGAAACATTAGTTATTCGAATGTAAAAATAATTGATAAATACTTGAAATTATAAAACGCATATGTTAAAATAAGCGGAGAAATGTCTGACAGGCAGTTTGGAGGTGTTTCCATGGCATTTGTTTCAGAATTCATATTTGAGATGGTTCGTGCAATTTTCTTAGGAACAGTAATTGTACTTGCCATTGTAGGCGGAAAGAAATTCCGTGATCATAAAGATGCAAAAAAAGCATAAACAAAGAGGATGCAAGCCATCCTCTTTCTATTCGTTACATAGGAAACTCCTCGAATTTCCTATGCAGCAAAAAAGTAGAATGAGCAATTATGCGAAAGAGATGGAGGAGTAATGGTGGAAAAGTATGGTGTTAACGAACTGAGAAAAATGTTCTTAGAGTTCTTTGAAAGCAAAGGACATTTGGCAATGAAGAGCTTTTCTCTTGTTCCACATAATGACAACAGTTTATTAATTATTAATTCAGGTATGGCTCCATTAAAGCCATATTTCACGGGACAGGAAATCCCACCAAGACGCCGTGTTACGACATGTCAAAAGTGTATCCGTACAGGCGATATTGAAAATGTAGGAAAGACAGCACGTCATGGTACATTTTTTGAAATGCTTGGAAACTTCTCATTTGGAGATTACTTCAAAAAAGAAGCAATTGCATGGAGCTGGGAATTTTTAACAGAAGTGGTAGGATTAGATCCAGAACGTCTATATCCATCTATTTATGAAGAAGATGAAGAGGCATTTGAGATTTGGAATAAACAGCAGGGAATTCCAGCAGAACGTATTTTCCGTTTTGGAAAGGAAGATAACTTCTGGGAACATGGTTCTGGTCCATGTGGTCCATGTTCTGAAATTTATTATGACCGCGGAGAAAAATATGGCTGCGGAAAGCCAGGATGTACGGTAGGATGTGACTGCGACCGTTATATGGAAGTATGGAACAATGTATTCACACAGTTTAATAATGATGGAAAAGGCAATTATACAGAATTAGAGCAGAAGAATATTGATACAGGTATGGGTCTGGAACGTCTTGCTGTCGTTGTGCAAGATGTGGATTCTATCTTTGATGTAGATACATTAAATGCACTTGTAAATCGTGTTGCAGAGATGGCAAATACGACATATAAACAAGATGCACAGAAAGATATTTCCATTCGTTTGATTACAGATCATATTCGTTCTGTCACATTTATGATTTCTGACGGTATTATGCCATCCAACGAAGGAAGAGGTTATGTACTGCGCCGCTTGCTACGCCGTGCTGCACGTCATGGAAGATTACTTGGTATTCATGGAACATTTCTTGCTGATTTAAGCAATACAGTAATTGAGACATCCAAAGACGGATATCCAGAGTTAGATGAGAGAAAGGCAATGATCTTCAAGGTTATTACAGAAGAAGAAAATAAATTTAACCGTACAATTGATCAAGGTCTTAGCATTTTAAAAGATATGGAAGAGACAATGCAAAACGAAGGAAAGACCGTACTCGATGGAGAAGATGCATTTAAACTCTACGATACGTATGGATTCCCATTGGATCTGACAAAAGAAATATTAGAAGAAAAAAATATAACAATTGATGAAGACGGATTCCATGCAGCAATGCAAAAGCAGCGTGAGATGGCTCGTGGTGCAAGAAAGACAACGAACTATATGGGTGCAGATGCAACTGTTTACGATGCAATTGATCCAGCAATTACAAGTACGTTTGTTGGATATGATCAATTAACAGCAGACTCAAATGTAACTGTTCTCACGACAGAATCCGATTTAGTAGAAGCATTAACAGAAGGCAATAAAGGTACTATTATTGTAGAAAAAACTCCATTCTATGCGACAATGGGTGGACAGGAAGGCGACATTGGTGTAATTTCCACTGTAAATGGAGGAGAGTTTGAAGTAAAAGATACGATCAAATTAAAGGGTGGAAGAGTCGGACATGTCGGTGTGATGAAGAAAGGCATGATTGCTGTCGGTGATGTCGTTACATTAAAAGTAGATGCAAACAGCCGTGCTCTTACATGCAGAAATCATAGTGCGACACATTTGCTTCATAAAGCACTTCGTACTGTACTTGGTACGCATGTAGAACAGGCTGGATCTCTTGTAACACCTGGCAGACTTCGTTTTGATTTCACACATTTTCAGGCGTTAACAAAGGATGAGCTGGCACAAGTAGAAGCAATTGTAAATAAAGAAATTCAGGAAGCACTTCCAGTTATAACAAATATTATGACATTAGAAGATGCAAAGAAGACAGGCGCAATGGCTTTATTCGGTGAGAAATACGGAGATAGCGTTCGTGTTGTCGCAATGGGTGATTTTTCAACAGAGTTATGTGGTGGTACACATGTGGATAATACAAATGCAATCGCTTCTTTTAAGATTTTATCAGAGGCAGGTATTGCAGCTGGTGTGCGTCGTATCGAAGCATTGACTTCAGAGGGATTGATGAATTATTACAAGGAGACAGAAGCAGAGTTAGAGGCAGCAGCTAGTGCAGCAAAGACAACTCCAGCAAATCTCACAGCAAAGATCCAGTCTTTATTAGAAGAAATTAAGTCTCTCCATGCAGAAAATGAAAAGCTGAAAGACAAGCTTGCAAAAGAAGCAATGGGCGATGTAATGGATCAGGTAAAGGAAGTGAACGGTGTAAAGCTTCTTGCATCAAAGATGTCCGATGTTGATATGAATGGACTTCGTAATCTTGGAGATGAACTCAAGCAAAAGATTGGAGAAGGTGTTATTGTATTGGCATCCGTGCAAGGAGGTAAAGTAAACTTAATGGCTACTGCAACGGATGCAGCATTAAAAGCTGGTGCTCATGCAGGTAACTTGATCAAAGCAATTGCAGGTCTTGTTGGAGGAGGCGGCGGTGGTCGTCGAAATATGGCACAGGCAGGCGGTAAGAATCCAGCAGGTGTGGATGAGGCATTAAACAAAGCCGCAGAAGTGTTAGCATCCCAAATCAAATAATTAGCGTAAATATCTCGTCAAAATATAAGAAGAAATTGTCGGAGAGCTGCATAAATTTGTCAAAATATGAAAATTTACTTTTTTATAAAAAAAATATAAAATTTTATTGACGAACAATCAAAATCCGAGTATAATATTAAGCGTGCTATAAAATACCCAAACAGTTGTATTACGCACAATACACAACTGGAGGGAGGTAAGGTGTGAGCTTATGTCAAATGTAATCGTGAAAGACAACGAGAGTTTAGATAGCGCTTTACGCAGATTTAAGAGAAACTGCGCAAAGGCAGGTATTCAGCAGGAAATTCGTAAAAGAGAACATTACGAAAAGCCAAGCGTAAGACGTAAGAAAAAGTCTGAAGCTGCTAGAAAGCGTAAATATAATTAATTCTTTTTTACAGGTTGAATGTAACATTCTATCTTAGATAAGAAAGAATAGCTGCAGAACAAGCAAGAGTTGATTCGGGTAGTTCTGTATATGAAATTTGAATTTGTGCATTAAGACAGGCGGAGTCCATAAGGATTCCGCCTGTTGTAATTTAATCAAATCAACTAAGATCTCTGATTAAAGTGCGAATATCCGTTTTATTCTCGTTAAAAAAATACTCTGATTCTATATTGCACAAATGATGGCACTTCCATACATAGGTTTACATCTTATTGAATATAATGGAAAGAAATAAAAGTTTGCTTTGGCGGGAACAGATATGTTAAAGAAAATAATCTGGAAAGGTTGATGAAATGGGACGAGTGGAGCGGTTGGCTGAACAGTTAAAACTTCCAAAAGATACTGTTTTGGGTGCTGTGATCGTAACGGCTGTCGGAAACCATGAAATTTGTATCGAAAATTTTCGTGGCATTATTGAGTATAACGACTGTTGTTTAAAGCTGCAGATTCGAGGAGGCAGGCTTTGTATTTGCGGCAGACGACTTCGGATTATCTGCTATAATTATGAAGAATTAAAGCTGACGGGATGCATCGAAAGCATATGTTATGAATAGAGGTGAACTATGATTACAAAGATTTTGCATTATTACAAAGGTATTGTGAAAGTCCGAATTGTCAGTCATTCGCCAGAGCGTTTCTTTAATCTTTGCAGACATCATCAAATTATATTGTATGAGTTAGTATTTCAGGAAGGATATTATGAATGTCAGATGTGTCTGCGTGATTTCCGTATGATTCGTCCAATTGCACGTAAATCACATACACGTCTTTTTATAATAGGAAAATATGGTCTTCCTTTCTTTTTGTATCGCAATCGCCACAGAAAAGTAACTTATATTAGCTGTATTGCATTTATAGCTGTGTTATATATTATGTCATTGTTTATATGGGATATTCAATTTGAAGGAAACCGCAAATATACAGATGATGTGCTGATGACATTTCTGCATTCGCAAGGATATGTGCAGGGAATGAAAGTTAGTACAGTTGTATGTGAAGATTTAGAGAAAGCAATTCGGAATAAATATGATGATATTAATTGGGTTTCCGCAAGAATTGATGGAACAAGGCTCGTTGTAAAAATAAAAGAAAATACAGGAATATTAAAAATAGAAGAAAATGATCAAAAAGAAGGAGATTTAATTGCAGATAAAGAAGGAACAGTTGTATCAGTTATTACAAGAAAGGGAACGCCACTTGTACATAAGGGGGATTTTGTGAAAGCTGGAGATATGCTTGTGGCAGGGATTATTAATATATTGGATGATGGAGGCGGTGTGATAGCACAGCACCGTGTTCAAGCAGATGCAGATGTTGTATTAGAACGGACATATGAATACAATGATTTTGTAGAGGCATCGTATATCAAACGTAATTATGGAAAAGAGCGGACCCATTATTTTGTTCAATTTTTTAATTATCGTTTTCAAATTTTTCCAATAAAAAAAGAGGATAATATGGAAATCATCACGTCAAAATACCAATGTCATCTGTTTTCTAATTTTTATATTCCAATTTATTATGGAAGCTGTCAAGAAAAACGGTACGAGGAAGAAGTCCAATATTACACGCAGGAACAGACAGAACAGCTATGTGAACAAAACTTACAACATTATTTTGAAAATTTAGAAAAATTAGGGGTGGAAATTATTCAAAATAATGTTACAATAAAATGGGAAGGTAATGGTTGTGACGCAAGTGGAACAATCATTGTTCATGAAAAAACAGGAACACTTTCCAAGCAGCAGCAAATAGAGGAGACGACAAAAATAAATGAGTATTATTGAGACAATAATAGATGTTCCGACCGAGCATCAAAGAAATGTATTCGGTCAATTTGATGTATTTGTGAAAAAAATTGAACGCACATTGCGTGTGACGATGATCGCCAGAGACGGAGAATTAAAAATTATCGGACCACAAGGGACAGTGGGCAAGGCGAAGTCTGTATTTAATAATCTGATTGAATTATCAAAACGTGGAAATTTGATTATGGAACAGAATGTAGATTATGCTCTTTCGCTTGCTTTCTCCGATCAGGACGATCAAATATTAGAAATTGATAAAGATATTATATGCAGAACGATAAATGGAAAGCCAGTAAAGCCAAAGACACTTGGACAAAAGCATTATATTGATCAAATTCGAGAAAAGATGATTGTATTTGGTGTCGGTCCTGCTGGAACAGGAAAAACATATTTAGCGATGGCAATGGCGATTCAGGCGTTTAAAGATGGGAAAGTCGGAAGGATTATATTAACTCGTCCTGCAATTGAGGCAGGAGAAAAACTTGGTTTTTTGCCAGGTGATTTGCAGAGCAAGATTGATCCTTATTTACGTCCATTGTATGATGCATTGTATCAGATTATGGGACCGGACAGCTTTCTTCACAATTCAGAAAAAGGGTTGATCGAAGTAGCACCGCTTGCTTATATGAGAGGTCGTACATTGGATAATGCATATATTATATTGGATGAAGCACAAAATACGACACCTGCTCAGATGAAGATGTTTTTGACTCGTATCGGTTTCGGGTCAAAAGTAGTTGTGACAGGAGATATGACACAGAAAGACTTGACAGCAGGTCAAGCTTCAGGTTTGGATGTTGCATTAAAAGTATTAAAGAATGTAGAAGAGATTGGAGTTGTTCATCTCGATCACAAAGACGTTGTGCGTCATCCGCTTGTTCAAAAAATTGTACAGGCATATGATGAGTATGAAAAAAAGACACAATCATACAAACAAAAAGCAGTCTCGGTAAAAAAGACGGGAAGTAAACAAAAGGAAGAATGAGGCATATGACATTTAATATTGAATATGAAGCAGAGAAGAAATTAGATTTTTCTTATGAGCCATTAATTGAATCAGTAATTTTAGCCACATTGGATGCAGAACAATGCCCATATGAAGCAGAAGTGAATGTAATTCTTACGAACGATGAGCAAATTCATGAAATTAACAAACAATATCGATCCATTGATCGTCCGACAGATGTACTTTCTTTTCCGCTTATTGATTATGAAGCACCGGGAACCTTTGATGGTATCGAAGACTTTGCAGAGGATTATTTTAATTTGGAAACAGGAGAGTTAATGCTGGGGGACATTATTATTTCTGTAGATAAAGTATATGAGCAGGCACAAAATTATGGTCATAGCGTTCAGCGCGAACTTGCATTTTTAGTAGCACATAGTATGTTTCATCTAATGGGATATGACCATATGGAAGAGGGGGAACGGATTGTGATGGAAAAAAAGCAGTCCGAGTTGTTAGCTGACATGGGAATTACAAGATAAAAGAGGTTGAGTCATATGGATAAAAAGAAAAAGAATCGTGCATCAAACAGTCATGCAGGAAAAAATTTTGTTGTCCAGGGCAGTATTTTAGCAGTAGCATCTGTTCTTGTTCGTCTGATTGGCGTAGCATATCGTGTTCCGATGACAAATATTATACATGACACGGGAAATGGATATTATTCTAGTGCATATGCGATCTATGCAATGATGCTGTTATTGTCATCATATAGTTTGCCGCTGGCAGTTGCAAAACTTGTATCCGTACATGCTGCTACAGGACAGTGGAAAAATGTAGAGAAGATTTTAAAAAGTGCATTACTGTTTTCTGCGATTTCAGGTGGTTTTGCTGCTCTTTTAGTAGGTTTTGGAGCAAAATTTTTCACAACGATGTTTATTAAAAATGAATTAGCATATATTGCACTGCAATGTCTGGCACCAACGATATTAGTTATGGCATTTCTCGGAACATTCCGCGGATTTTTCCAAGGTCTTCATACGATGATTCCAACAGCATTTTCACAGATTATTGAACAGGTGATCAATGCAGTTGTATCCATAGGCGCTGCCGCATTATTATTTTCCTATGGTACAAAAGTAGATGAGCTGAAAGGTGCCACGGAATACAAATATGCATGGGGTGCCGCAGGAGGAACGATCGGTACAGGAGTTGGTGCGCTTGTTGCATTAATTTTCTTTCTTGTTTTATTTCAGGCATATCATGGAGTATTAAAAAAGAAAGTAAGGCGGGATCGTACACAGACGGAGCAGACATGCTGGACATTTTTTAAAATTATTATTGCAACAGCAGTTCCAGTCATTTTAAGTACGGCTGTCTATAATGTGATTGAATTATTAGATGCCAGTCTGTTCAGCTACTATATGCCAGAGACAAAACAGTATAATGAGATCTGGGGTGCATACAGTGCAAAATATATGTTATTGATTCATGTTCCAGTTGCATTTGCATCGGCGATGGCATCAGCAGCTGTACCTTCGATTTCAGAAGCTTATGCAAGAAAAGACAGAAAAACAATTATTGTAAAAACAAAGACAACGCTCCAGGTAGTTCTTTATATTGCAATTCCATCCATGGTTGGATTAATGGTGTTAGCAGATCCGATTATTCGGTTATTATTCCGCAATGATAAAAGTTCCGCCGCATTGTATTTATTAGTAGGAAGCGTTGCAGTAGTAGTTTTTTCACTTTCTACTGTAACAAATGGTATTTTACAGGGAATTAATAAGATGACTGTTCCAGTTAAAAATGCGCTGATTGCATTAATTTTCCATGTTATTGTATTCTATTTTGCGACATGGAAGCTTGATATCGGTATTTATGGAGTGATTATTTCTTATATTGCATTTGGAATTTGTATGGCGACATTGAATTGTTTTTCGATTACAAAATATTTAGGATATCAGCAAAATATTTTAAAATTATATATTCTTCCATTTTTATCAGCAATTGTAATGGGAATTTTCTGTTTCTTTACATATAATAGTCTGAGTAAATTATTTGGAGGAACCGAACGGTTTGTGCCATTATTTATTTGCGTAGTAATATCTGTTATAGTGTCTGTGATTGTATATTTTATTTGTTCTGTATTGTTCCATTGTATGAATGAACAGGAATTAAAGACACTACCATTTGGTCATAAGTTTGCAGCGATAGCAAAACGATTGCATTTATTGTCAAAAAATACAAATAAATCATTATAAAAAATAAAAGGGGCATACACGAGATACGATTATCGTGTAATCAATAAATAGGAGATACTTTAAAGAAATCTTGCAAAAGTCTCATTAAAGTATCTTCCTTTTTGTGGAAAAAGAGAATAGATTCGGTTATGAGCAGGCTGTGAAGCGGATTGTGAATCGCTGCTCGACTGTATGAAAAGAGGTGTTTGGAAATGAAAAAGCGAGTAGCAATTGTGGGAGGCGGAGCTGCTGGCATAACAGCGGCTATTTTTGCAGCGAGAAACAACGCAGATGTATATTTATTGGAACATAATGATAAAGTTGGGAAAAAAATACTAGTCACAGGAAATGGGCGCTGTAATCTGACAAACGAAAAAATGACAGTTGATTATTTTAGAAGTGACTGTAGGACATTTGTCGGACAAGTGTTGCAGCAGTTTTCTTATAGAGAGACAAAACAGTTTTTTGAGGAACTTGGAATTGTATTGAAGAGCAGAGATGGCTATTGTTATCCAGCATCCGGGCAGGCAGCAGCAGTACGGGATGTACTTTGTATGGAATTAGATTATCAGAAAGTGAATATTCTAACAAATATACATGTAAATAAAATTACAAAAAAACAGACATTTTTAATTGAAGCAGGAAAAAGGCGGATTGAGGCAGACGAGTTAATTATTGCTGCTGGTTCAAAAGCGGCATCAAAGCAGGGGAGTGATGGAAGTGGATACGAATTGCTGTGTCAATTTGGACATCGCATGATTACAGTTGTTCCAGCATTAGTACAAATCCGATGCAGTGACACCTGTTTAAAACAATGGGCAGGGATTCGTGCAGATGGTGCGATTCATATACAAATAAAAGGAGAAGAAATTGCATTTGATCAGGGAGAATTGCAGCTTACGGATTATGGTGTTTCGGGCATTCCAGTATTTCAAGTAAGCCGTTATGTTGCAAAAGCATTGGAAAAACATCAATCGGTTGAAGTAATGCTTGATTTTCTTCCAAATAAGGAGTTATGGGAGACAAAAAAATTTTTAGAAAAGCGTTATCAAATGAGGGCAAATAAAACACTGGAAGAAGGATTGGTTGGACTGCTTCCAGGAAAACTTATTCCAATTATATTGAATCGAGCAAAACTTTCTGTAAAAGCAACATGGAAAGAATTGTCTGCAAAACAAAAGGATGCGATGACTGCGGCATTAAAACAATTCACACTTCCCGTTGTCGGTGTCAATTCGTTTGAGCAGGCACAGATATGTGCAGGCGGTGCGGATTTAAAACAGTTTCATCCGCAGACAATGGAATCAAAATTAGTAAAAGGATTGTATGCGGCAGGCGAGCTGTTGGATGTCGATGGAATGTGTGGCGGTTACAATCTTCAATGGGCATGGTCAACTGGTGCAATCGCTGGAATGGCTGCTGCAAGAAAACAATGACAGGAGGAAACAGGCATGATACGAATTACAAATATAAAGCTTCCCATTTCTCATACAGAGATAGAAATGCACACAAAAATTGCAAAATTGCTTCGTGTGCCAGCATCATCCATTGGAAATATCTCCATTCGGAGACGGTCAGTTGATGCAAGAAACAAACCGGAATTATTTTATTGTTATACGATTGATGTGGCAGTAAAAAAAGAAAAACAAGTTGTGGCACATTGCAAAAATAAGCAAATAAGTATTGCTCCAGACGAAAATTATCAGTTTCCGCAGTCAGGAAAGCAGCTGCTCACTCATCGTCCTGTGATTATTGGCAGTGGACCAGCAGGAATGTTTTGTGCGTGGATGCTTGCAAAACATGGATATTGTCCGCTTTTATTAGAGCGAGGCAGAGAAGTCGATCAGCGTGTACAAGATGTCGAGTGTTTTTGGAAAATAGGGAAGTTAAATCCACAGTCGAATGTCCAGTTTGGAGAAGGCGGTGCAGGTACGTTTTCAGATGGAAAATTAAATACATTAGTAAAAGATACAAGCTTTCGCAATAAAGAAGTGCTTGATATTTTTGTAAAAGCAGGTGCAGAAGAAAAAATTCGATACGATCACAAGCCGCATATCGGAACGGATGTACTTCAAAAGGTTGTAAAAAATATAAGAAATCAAATAATTGCATGGGGCGGAGAGGTGCGATTTGAAAGTCAGGTAACAGATTTTAAAATTAAGGATGGAGCAGTAAAAGCGGTAATTGTAAATGAAACGGAAGAGATTCCATGTGAAGTGGCAGTGCTTGCAATCGGGCATAGTGCAAGAGATACGTTTTACCGTTTGAACCAAATCGGCGTTTCAATGCAGTGTAAAGCGTTTGCAGTTGGAATGCGTATCGAACATCCACAAAAAATGATTACAAAATCACAGTATGGAGTAGAGTATAGCGAGGAACTTGGTGCTGCACCGTATAAGCTTACAAAGCAGACAGGAAATGGAAGAGGTATTTACTCATTTTGTATGTGTCCAGGCGGATATGTCGTCAATGCTTCTTCTGAAGAAAAACGACTTGCAGTTAATGGAATGAGTAATGCTGCGCGTGATACGGACAATGCAAATGCTGCATTAATTGTAACAGTTACTCCAGATGACTTTCCAAATCAGACACCGCTTGGGGGAATCGAATTTCAAAGGCAGTTAGAAGAAACGGCGTATAAGCTTGGAAATGGCAAAATTCCTGTGCAGCTTTATGTTGATTTTAAAAAAAATCGCTGCAGCAGTGAATTTGGAGAAGTAAAACCGTCTATGAAAGGAAGTTATTCAATGGCAAATTTAAGAACTCTTCTTCCAGAACCATTGAATGAGTCACTAATAGAAGGAATAGAATCATTTGGACAGAAGATCAAAGGCTTTAACCGCCCAGATGCATTGTTATCGGGAGTGGAAAGCAGAACGTCCTCTCCTGTACGAATTTCACGAAACGAAGTTGGACAATCGAATATTAGAGGATTGTATCCGTGTGGAGAAGGCGCTGGATATGCAGGCGGAATTACATCCGCAGCGATGGATGGATTAAAAATTGCAGAAAAAATTGCACAAATTTATGCAGCGATAAAAAATAAAAATCTTTAGAAAATAAGGTTTGCTGTGCGATTTGACAGAGAGAGGCACGAAATTGAGCTACGGTAAACGCAAGCTTTATGAACAAATTGTAAACAGATAGTTCCCTGAGAAAATATAGAGGTTATTTTTGTTTAATCTCAAGATTTGTAAATATTTAAAGCTTAATTCAAGCTTATGTTTTTGTATTACTTCAACAAAA
>JALFSR010000011.1 GCA_022778745.1 Clostridiales bacterium | reverse complement strand
TGTAGGAATCCCAGAATGTGGTATGTACTGGTTAAAGCAGATAAAGTAATACCAAGGAATGGAGAACAGTAAAATGACAATTAAAGAAATTGCAAAGTTGGCAGGAGTGTCAAATGCAGCGGTTTCCAGATACTTAAATGGGGGGAGTCTAAGCGCAGAAAAACACGACCGAATACAAAAGGTTGTGGAAGAAAATAAGTATGTGCCATCGGCATATGCGAGAGTAATGCGTACAAAGAAAAGTAACCAAATTGGGGTAATTGTTCCGAAAATTAATTCGGAATCTGTACCAAGAATTGTATCTGGAATTAGTGAAGTATTAAATGAAGAATCTTATAAGTTTGTTCTGGCGGATACAAATAATAACGTAAAACGTGAGTTGGAATATCTAGAAATATTCCAAAATAGTCAGCTTGCAGGTGTCATTTTTATCGCAACAATTTTAACAAAAAAACATATGGAATTATTGAAGCAGATGAACATTCCAGTTGTTATAATTGGACAGCATCTTTCAGGATATTCCTGTGTTTCGTACAATGACTTTCACGCTGCATATGATCTTGCGAAGGTACTGCTCAATCACTGTAAGGGAGCGATGGGCATGATCTGTGTGACAGATAAAGATAAGGCAGCTGGTGCTGCAAGAAAACAGGGAGTGTTGGAAGCATTAAAGGATGCTGGAAAGTCGGAAAAAGATCTCATTACAGTTCTATCTCAATTTACAATTGAAAGTGGATTTGAGAGTATGAAACAGTTATTAGAAAAAGCTCCATCGATTGATACTGTGTTTTGTGCTACAGATAATATTGCAGTTGGAGCTATGCTATATTTAAGGGAAATTGGAAAGAAAATTCCAGAGGAGATTCGTTTGACAGGAATTGGAAATAATCAAGTAGCACAGATTATTTCCCCAAGCTTGACAACTGCAAAATATTATTATAAGACAAGCGGAATTGAAGCTGCCAAAATTTTGTTGGATCTGATTAAAGATAATAATCAGCCAGTTAAACATATGCAATTAGGATATGAGATTATAAAAAGACAGACGACATTAGAATAAAAATTGATTGATTTATGAAAGGGTGGTTATGAAAACAGGATTGTTTTTGTGGCCACTCTTTTATTGCATACAATTTTCCAAATTTTATAATAAAATGATATAATGCCAGGGTCAAAAGCTTTTAACCCTGGCATCATGATGTGCTTTAATCGGAAAAATGATAATGTTGTGGACGAGATACTATTTCCATGTTAAAATAAAAATGGTTCTAGTAAATTTTGAAAAATTTTTTTCGTTGAGAGGTAATTATGACTAGAAGAGAATTTTTAGATGGGCTTGAGAAAGCTCTAGAAGGAGAAGTTTCTGCGGTAATCATTGCAGAAAATCTAAATTACTATAATGGATATATAAAAGAAGAAGTTGCAAAGGGGAAATTAGAAGAAGATGTACTTGATATGCTTGGAGATCCAAGGTTAATTGCACAGACAATTATCGATACAAATGGAGGAGAAGGAGATTATTCAACAGATGATGCTGGAACATCATATGAAGATGTTTCTTATCAAAACTCATGGGGATCTATGCAAGAATCAGCAGAAGAGGAAAATTCTGGGACGAATTTTTGGTTTCATACATCCAAGCCGATAAAATGGTATCATAAAGTGCTTGCAGTACTGATTCCTATCATATTAATTGTTTTGATTGTTGCAATTGCGATTGGATTTTTGCAGCTTGTTGCATATTTTGCAGTGCCAGTACTTATTGTATTTTTCTGTGTATATTTGTTCCGAAGATTTATGAGGTAAACAGCAGGAAGCAATGGAATATTTTGGGGCTCGAATAAAAAATGATTTTTTGATTATAATACCGAATGTAACAAGAAAGGGATTGATCCCATTTATAAAAGGGTGGATGAATTATTATTTCAATGCCCTTAATAAATCGCATCAATGCGATATAGGAGGTTATTATGACAAGAAATAATCAGCAGCAAAATAATTTCATGAATTGTTTGAGAAATGCAAACTCTGAAAACAACAGCAAGAATTCCACAAGAAATGTGACTTCTGAAGGGAACTCTGAGAGTTTTCCAATGAATGTAAATTCTAATAATAATTCCAGAAATTGTGGAAGAAATGCAAACTCTGAGAATAACATGAGAAACACAAATTCTGAGAACCGCAGTCAGAATTCTACAAGAAATGCAAACTCTGAGAATAACTCCCAGAATAATATGAGAAATACAAATTCTGAGAACCGCAGCCAGAATTCTACAAGAAATGCAAACTCTGAGAATAACTCCCAGAATAACATGAGAAATACAAATTCTGAGAACCGCAGCCAGAATTCTACAAGAAATGCAAACTCTGAGAATAACTCCCAGAATAACATGAGAAATACACATTCTGAGAACCGCAGCCAGAATTCTACAAGAAATGTAAACTCTGAGAATAACTCCCAGAATAACATGAGAAATACAAATTCTGAGAACCGCAGCCAGAATTCTACAAGAAATGCAAACTCTGAGAATAACTCCCAGAATAACATGAGAAATACAAATTCTGAGAATCGCAGCCAGAATTCTACAAGAAATGTAAATTCACAGAACAGATAATTGAAGATAAAAAGGTGCTGCATCTGCAGCACCTTTTGTGTTGTCCAATCATAATATAATACGGACAAATATTTGTCTGGAAAGTCAGGTGAGAGCATGCTGCTGCGTCTTATTAGAGCAGATCAGGTGGACCGCTTCATCCGACAGGGAAATTTTATATTGGTGGATTTGAGACGGCCATCCGATTTTGAAAAGAAACATTTACTTGGTGCAAAAAATATTCCGTATGATGAGTTTGACAATTATATTCAAACATTTCAAAAGGGATGTCCTGTCATTTTTTACTGTGACAGAGGAGCCACAAGTCTATTGGCGGCAAAACAGTTGAGTCAGTTAGGAATTGAATCAATCAGTGTCATTGGTGGTATTTGTGCTTATCGAGGAAAATATCTTGTCTCGTAGGTTATTTTCGTTAGGCTGGAAGAAGGAAATGTGCTAGGATATATAGAGAGATGAACATTTTCTGTGAAAAAGAAATGATATTGTAAAAACACAGTATCCAGGCGTTGTATAGAAAGCTTTTTATTTTGCAACGTTCTGGATATTGTTTCTTTGTGAAAATACTTGAAACATCTATGGATATATCATATAATTATGAATGAGAAATACAGTGTATTTTTCTTTCGCAAGATGAATAAGTGAGAAAGCATGACAGTATCTCATACGCTTGTAAAGAATAAGACCTATTTATATGGAAAGGAGAATGGCAGATATTCTGCTTGGTACTTAGATGAATACATTTGAATTGATTGCTCCATGTCATTTTGGATTGGAGTCGGTATTAAAAAGGGAAATTTATGATCTTGGGTATGAGATCAGTATGGTTGAGGATGGAAGAGTAACATTTATTGGAGATGCAGAGGCAATTTGTCGTGCAAACATTTTTTTGAGAACCGCAGAACGAATTTTAGTAAAGGTAGGAAGTTTTCGAGCAGTAAGTTTTGAAGAACTTTATACAAAGACAAGAGCATTAGACTGGAGTAGATGGATTCCAGAGAATGGAAAATGCTGGGTTACAAAGGCTTCTTCAATTCGCAGTCAACTGTTTTCTACTTCTGATATTCAGTCGATTATAAAAAAAGCACTCGTAGATAAGATGAAAATTGAATATGATACGGATGTAATCGTTGAGACGGGGGCAAGTTATCCACTGCGTGTATTTATTAAAAAAGATATTGTAACAATCGGATTAGATACTACGGGAAATTCCTTGCATAAGAGAGGATACCGTACAAGTACAGCAAAAGCACCAATTAGTGAGACATTAGCGGCAGCATTGATATTATTGTCTCGCTGGAAACCAGAACAGCCATTTGTTGATCCATTTTGTGGAAGTGGTACATTCCCAATCGAAGCAGCAATGATTGCAGCAAATATTGCACCAGGTATGAGTCGTCCATTTTTAGCTGAGACATGGACGAACTTAATTCCGCATAAGCTTTGGTATGAGGCTGTGAATGAAGCAAACGATTTAATTGATAATACAGTGGAAGTAGATATTCAAGGTTATGATGCAGATGCAGCAGTAGTGAAAAAGGCAAGAGAGAATGCAAGACGTGCAGGTGTTGATCAGATGATTCATTTCCAGCAGCGTCCAGTTTGTGAATTGAGTCATCCAAAAAAATATGGATATATTGTCACAAATCCGCCATATGGTGAGCGTTTGGAAGAAGATGATCTTCCGGCATTGTATCGTGAACTTGGAGAGCGGTTTGCTTTATTAGAAGGTTGGTCTGCATATGTAATTACACCATTTGAACATATTGAAAAAGCGATGGGAAGAAAAGCAGATAGAAATCGTAAGATTTATAATGGTATGTTAAAAACATATTTTTATCAGTTTAATGGAGAGCAATTAGAAACTGAGAAGGAGTAGTTCGTGCGTCTAAGAAAGTATTATATTGGTCTTGGCATTATGCTTTTGATGCTTACGATAATTACTTCATATAATTATATAGAAGTAGAAGCAGTAAAAAATGGATATTTAGAGGCGGTCGTGCTAGATAAGTGGGATGTCGTAATTGCAAATCAGGTTAATCAAAGTCCGATTACGATAGAGATAGATGGAAAGCCTCTCTCAAAAGAAAAGGGAGATGCATATTTAAGTCAGTCAGGCGAAGTGATGATTCCTGTTGAAGTGTTGAGGGAAGGAATGCGGTGTGCGGTTGGTTTGTATGACCAAAATCGGCTGCTAGTGGAGAAAAATACAAAAAAATTTGAATTATATCTTCAATATCCAAGTGTAGAACTGTCAGGAGAAGATGGGAGTGTCTTGTGTCCTCTTGTAATGAGGGATGGAATATTGTATGTTGCTGCTTCGATTGTAGCTCAACAATTAGAGTATGAGTTTGAATGGAATCAGCAGGAAAAATGCATTCGATTTAAAAATCAAAATCCGTCATTGGCATCATTGCCAATACAGTATGATCAGCGTCAGGTAGGAAGAAGTCCCAATATTACCGATCAAGGCTCGGAAAATAAATGCTGGGCATATGCGGCATGTGAGACGCTTGAGGCATCATTGCTTCCAGGAGAACATATTGTTTTTTCTGAGGATCATATGGCTGAGCATAACAGTTTCCATCGAACGATAGAAGAGGGTGGAGATTACAGCATGGCAATGGCTTATCTTCTTGCATGGCAGGGACCCGCACAAAAAGGAAATGAAACTGTTCCTGTGAAGCATGTACAGGAAATTCAGTTAATACCGAAAAAAGATCTGGAAAAAATTAAAGAAGCCGTTTATATTTATGGCGGAGTACAAAGCTCGATCTATCTGGGGATGACGAATGAAATGAGTGAATCGATTCACTATAATTCAGCAACAAAGAGTTATTGTTATATTGGAACAGAAAAGCCGAATCATGATATTGTAATAGTAGGATGGGATGATGAGTATCCAAAAGAAAAGTTTCATACACCATTGCAAGGAAATGGGGCATTTTTATGTCAGAATAGTTGGGGCAATGAATTTGGAGAAGGAGGATATTTCTGGATTTCTTACTATGACAGTAACATTGGTATCAACAATGTTGCTTATACTCGAGTGGAACCAACGACAAATTATGCGAGAATTTACCAGTCCGATCTTTGTGGTATGCTGGCAACGGCAGGATTTGAGAGAGAGGAAGCATACTTTGCAAATATTTTTACTGCAAGACAGAATGAGCGGTTAAGCGCAGCCGGTTTTTATGCAGTTGGAGGAAATACAGAATATGAAATATATGCAGTACCAGAGTTTAATGGAGTAGAGTCATTGGCACTTGAATGGAAAGTAGCAGATGGGGTATTACCAAACGCAGGGTACTATACGATTGATTTTGATCATATTGTTGAAGTAGCAGAGGAAAACCGATTTGCTGTAATTGTAAAGGTGAAGACTCCAGGAAATGAATATCCAATTGCAGTAGAATCTCTTGCGAATAATGAATTTGCACATTATGTTGATATTAGTGACGGAGAAAGTTATATTAGTGCTTTTGCAGAAGAATGGAAAAACACGGAGCAGCATTATCAAAGTAATGTTTGCCTAAAAGTATATACACAATAATAAGAAATGAGGATTCATACAGATTATGACAGATACAATTATTTTTGCGACATCGAATGAAGGCAAGATGAGAGAAATCCGCATGATTTTAGCGGATCTTGGAAAAAAGATCGTATCGTTAAAAGAAGCTGGAATTCAAGTAGATATTGAGGAAAATGGAGAGACATTTGAAGAAAATGCAATTATAAAGGTAAAGGCATTACGTCCTTACACGGATGGTATTATTTTAGCAGATGATTCTGGGCTTGAAGTTGATTATATGGACAAACAGCCAGGTGTTCATTCAGCACGTTATATGGGAGAGGATACGTCCTATGATATAAAAAATCAAGCAATTATTGATCAGCTTGACGGTGTAGAAGGGGATGCCAGAAGTGCACGATTTGTATGCGTAATTGCCGCTTCTTTGCCAGATGGAACGATTTTGACATCAAGAGGTACAATTGAAGGTCAGATTGCTCATAAACAGGCAGGAGAGGGTGGATTTGGCTATGATCCGATTGTATACGTTCCAGAATTTGGATGTACAACCGCACAGATGACGCCAGAGCAAAAGAATGAGGTTAGTCATAGAGGAAAAGCATTGCGTGCAATGAAAGAGCAGTTAAAGGAATATTTTTAAGATATCCATAGAGAGGAACTTGCTTAAAAAAAGCGAAAATCAGTTCATGATAATGGGAGATAAAAAATAATGAGAGTTCTAATTGTAAGTGATACACATAGACAGCATGAATCATTAAAAAAAGTACTCAAAAAAGAAGAAAATATTGATATGCTGATTCATCTTGGAGATGTGGAAGGCTATGAAGAATATATTAAAGAGTTAGCTGGGTGCCCAGTTGAAATGGTAGCTGGAAATAATGATTTCTTTTCTTCGTTAGATAAGGAAAAAGAAATTCATATCGGAAGATATAAAGTACTTTTGACACATGGACATTATTATTATGTGTCAATGGAGACAAGTGTAATTAAAATGGAAGCATATTCTAGAGGATGTGATATTGTTATGTATGGACATACGCATAAACCAGTAGTAGAATATGATCTAGGAATTATTGCTTTGAATCCAGGAAGTTTATCGTATCCAAGACAGAAAAACAGAAAGCCATCTTATATTATTATGGAGATTGATGAAAAAGGAAATGCACGATTTGCAATTCATTATTTAGATTGATAACAGCATAGAGGATTAGATAGAAAAAGGAGAAGAGTATGATTCAGTTAGTTCCATCTATTTTAGCAGCAGATTTTTCAAGATTAGGAGAAGAACTGCAGATAATTGAAGATGCAGGAGTGAAAATGGTACACATTGACGTTATGGATGGTATGTTTGTACCAAGTATTTCAGTGGGACTGCCTGTAATTTCTTCTATTAGAAAAAAGAGTAGTTTATGTTTTGATGTGCATTTAATGGTTGAAGATCCAGCTCGATACACAAAGCAGTTTGCAGAGGCAGGAGCGGATATTATTACAATACATGCAGAGGCAGCGAAGCATCTGCATCGAACAATTTGTGAGATTAAAACTATGGGAAAGCAAGTTGGAGTTGTGTTAAACCCAAGTACCCCATTAAATGTACTGGATTATGTGTTAGATGATTTAGACAGTGTATTGCTGATGACTGTGAATCCAGGATTTGGAGGACAAGATTATATTCCTCAGATGACAAGAAAAATATCAGAACTTTCAGCGATAATTAAGGAAAGAGGTCTGAATGTGAATATTGAAGTCGATGGAGGAATTAAGTTAAGCAATGTGCATGAAGTCATCGAGGCAGGAGCAAATTGGATTGTAGCAGGTTCAGCTGTATTTGGAAAAGATCCTTCACAAAATGTAAAGGAGTTTCATAAGATTTTCCAGAAATATCAAAAATAAACAAAAGAAAAAATGTAGTCTGCGTTTATAAAAAAACAGTCAAGTAGATTATGAATGTCTGATTTGTAATATTTTTTTATTACATAGGAAATTTAAATAATTTCCTATGTAATAAAAAAAATTTTGTGTAATAAAAAAACATGAAGAGAAAAGTTAAAAGAAAAGAAGAAAAGGTTTACATAAAAAATATAATATACTAAAAAAATCACCTAAATAACAAGAAAAAATAAAAAATAAAAATTTTTCAAAAAAATTTGAAAAAACGCTTGACAGAATGTGATACATAGTATATAATGCTAAATGTGTCACGGAGATGACAACAAAACAAAAAAAGAAAAGCAATGAACAAGCAGTAAAATTGAATATCGGGGTGTGGCTCAGCTTGGCTAGAGCGCCTGGTTTGGGACCAGGAGGTCGCAGGTTCGAATCCTGTCACCCCGAGTTTGCGGGTGTAGTTCAATGGTAGAACACTAGCCTTCCAAGCTAGATACGTGGGTTCGATTCCCATCACCCGCTTGTATATTGTAAGCATACATTGCAACATACAATATGGTGGGTATGGCGCAGTTGGTTAGCGCGCCAGATTGTGGCTCTGGAGGCCCAGGGTTCGAGTCCCTGTATCCACCTTTGCAGGTAGTTCCTGCTGAACTTATTGGGCTATCGCCAAGCGGTAAGGCACAGGACTTTGACTCCTGCATTACGTTGGTTCGAATCCAACTAGCCCAGTATGGGATACTAGCTCAGTCGGTAGAGCACTTGACTTTTAATCAAGTTGTCGGGGGTTCGAATCCCCCGTGTCTCATTGAAACCTTGGATAGCAAGGAAATGAATACGAGTGATAAGAAAAAAGCACCTTTTAGGTGCTTTTTTCTTATCATAAAAATTTCAGTAAATGATAACAAGCAGATGTTTCTATAGCAAGGATGGAATGATTATGAGCGGATATATTCATATTTATTGTGGAGATGGAAAAGGAAAAACAACGGCAGCAGTTGGATTATCGGTGCGGTGTGCAGGAGCAGGTATTCCTGTGGTATTTACTCAATTTATGAAAGACGGTACTTCTTCAGAGCTTTCCATTTTAAGACAGCTTCCAGGTGTTCATGTATTATGTGTTGAAGAACATTTTGGATTTACATGGACATTGACTGAAGAACAGAAAAAAAGAGCGAATATCGTTTACACAGAATTATTTCTCCGTGCAGCAAAATTGTTAGATCAGATCATCCAAAATGAAAATATAGAATATAAAAAATCAAACCATCCAAAGGTACTTTTTGTATTAGATGAAATTATGGCAGCATATAATTATCATATGATTGATCAAAATATCGTCTTACAGTGGATAAAACAGAGAAAAAATGAGATTGAAGTTGTTATGACAGGAAGAGAGCCAAAAGACGAATTATTAAGACTGGCAGATTATATAACAGAGATGAAGAAGCGGGCACATGTCTATGAGCAAGGTGTAAACGCAAGACAGGGAATTGAGTGGTAGTTTATTATTTTAAAAGGTTAGGTTAATCAGTTTGGTGAATATTACTAATTGACAAAAAAAAATAGGTATGTTAGTATAACTTATATAAATGCGGATATGGCGGAATTGGCAGACGCGCTAGATTTAGGTTCTAGTGTCTCGAGGCGTGCAGGTTCAAGTCCTGTTATCCGCATTCTAAAACCCTTGTAGATGCAAGGGTTTTATTTTTGGTGCGGCATAGTTTTTTAATAAGAAGTCTGTCCTTCTTCTTAAGTTTATGACAAGATAAATATTCATGCGTTTGTCGTGATACAGCACTAGGATATTGTTCTGTGTTGTCACATAGAGGATTTTTCCTAGTAGAAGATTTGACGACACTTCGTAAGCTTGGTTCTTATCTTCAGGGACATCCAGATAGAAAACATATAATTGAAAAATAAATAAAATGTTGAGAAATAAAAGAATTTGCTGATTGGAAAGGAGGACGGCAGGAGAAATATAGTTTATTGAATCAAGAAAGTTTCCTGCTTATTTTTATGAAATTAGTAATATTAGAGCCATTAGGAATTCCAGATGATGTGTTGGAACAGAAAGTAAAGGAAGTTGTAGCGGATGCGATGGAAGTGGTCTGCTATACCACGAGAAAAGAAGATATTCCAACACTAATTGAGAGAAGTAAAGATGCGGATGCAGTTGTTCTTTCTAATTTCAAATATCCAAAAGAGGTAATGATGCATTGTCCAAATTTAAAATATATTTGTGTTGCATTTACGGGGTATGATCATGTAGATATGGAATATTGCAGAGAAAGAGGAATTCAAGTTTCAAACTGTGCGGGATATTCCACTTCTGCAGTGGCTGATTTGGTATTTGGATTTATTATTGATTTGTATCGAAATATTTTGACATATAATCAGGTTGTACGAGAGAGAGGAACAAAAGCAGGGCTGATTGGTCCAGAATTAGAAGGAAAGAAGTTTGGCATTGTTGGAGCAGGAGCGATTGGATTAAGAGTGGCAGCGATTGCAAAAGCATTTGGCTGTGATGTATATGCTTATTCCAGAACAAAAAAGGAAATCGAAGGAGTTACATTTGTTGACTTAGACACAGTATTGTCAGAATGTGATATTGTGTCACTGCATGTTCCTCAGACAGCACAGACTGTCGGCATGATTAATGCAGAAAAAATTGCATTAATGAAAAAAGAAGCAATTCTTATTAACACGGCTAGAGGTCCTATTGTGGACAGTCAGGCATTGGCAGATGCGTTAAATAAAGGAAATATTGCAGGGGCAGCTGTTGATGTATTTGAGACAGAGCCACCAATTGATCCAGCACATCCACTGTTGAATGCAAAAAACTGTATTGCAACGCCGCATATTGCATTTGCTTCTGTGCAGGCGATGTACAAGAGAGCAGACATTGTATGCAATAATATCAAAGCATATTTGGAAGGCAATCCAATTCATCTTGTTTCACTTTAAATTTTCTTTGCAGAAAGTTTATCAAACTTGCTCTTGGATAAACTGACAAATAAATAAGAAATATATTTTCAATTTTGTGCAAAAAAGCTAGAAGATAAAAAAACAGATAAATTTACTTGAAAAAGTGGAGAAAAATCATTATAATGGAAGTCGTAATAAAAATTTAATATTTTTGTAAGATATTGATATTACAAAAAAGTCTTTTTTCTGCAGAAAAGGGAGCAGTAAAGAGGGCATACATAATTTTTGGGGATAAAGGAGGAAATCAATTGAAGAGAAGAGTGAGGGCTGGAATATTGGCAGCAATAATGCTGATAACGGCCGGAACGTATGGAACGAATGAGGCGTTCGCAGAAGAAGTAGAAAAAGGACGATGGGTACGAACAGAAAGTGGTATATCATCAAGAATGGTAAGAGGCATAAGTACATATGCGCTTCAAGGAGAGATTCATGATATTTTCCCACAAAGTTATTGGGGATATCTTGATGCATTAAAAGCCGCTCATCCAAATTGGAAGTTTGAAGCGATGAATACAGGACTAGATTGGTCCTATGTTATTAGTCAAGAAATGTATCCAAGAACAAATCTAGTTGCATCAAGCTATTATCCATGGTCATGGTTAGATATTAACAGTTTTAATTATAAGACAAATAGCTGGGTGATTGGCAGTGCACCCGATTGGGTTCAGGCAAATCAGCAAATCGTAGAAGCCTATATGGACCCAAGAAATTTCTTAAATGAAGAAAATATTTTTCAGTTTGAAAAATTAACATTTGACGGAGATACACAGACAGAAAGTGGTGTTTTGGCGATTGTCAAGGGAACATTTATGGAGACAAATCGTTTAGAAAATGGAATGACTTATGCACAGGCATTTATGAAGATTGGAAAGGACGTGAATGTAAGTCCATATCATTTGGCAAGCCGTGTTCGTCAGGAACAAGGTGCTGGAACTTCTCCTCTTATCTCAGGAACTGTGCCAGGATATGAAGGATATTATAATTATTTTAATATTGAAGCGTCAGGTGTAACGATGGATGAAATCATCCGAAACGGTATGGAAGAAGCAAAGCGATGTGGATGGAATACACGATATGCGGCATTGCAAGGTGGTGCTGCAAAAGTAGCATCTTATTACATAACAAAGGGACAAGATACATTATATCTTCAAAAGTTTGACGTAGATCCACAGTCAAATGGTATGTTCTGGCATCAGTATATGCAGAATCTTTCAGCAGCAGAATCTGAAAGTCAGAGTATGAGAAGAGCGTATATAAATATGGGATTAATGAATTCTTCTTTCACATTTAAGATTCCAGTATACGATAATATGCCAGCAGTTCCGACGCAGAAACCAACTGGTACAGGAAATCCAAATGACCGTCTAAAATCAATTACTGTAAATGGTCAAGAATTAATTGATTTTAATACAGATGATTTAAAAACAACTACATATAGTGTTAATGTACCGTGTAATACAAAAACAGCAGCAGTAAATGCACGTCCAGCAGCAGATACGACAACCGTATCTTACAATACTAATATTGCTCTTTCAAATGGAAAGACAACAAATATTCCAATTAAAACTCGTGCACAAAATGGCACAGAGAGAAACTATACAGTGGCAGTTAATGCAGCAAATCATAATTTCAGCGGATGGACAGAAGTAAATGGAGAAAAAGTTCGCAAGTGCAGTACATGTGGTACAGTGGAATCACAGGAAATTAATGGTTCTGGAAATAATAATAACAATAATAATGCTGTGACAGCGGTAAAAGATATTCAAATTTCTAATATAACATCAGAAGGATATCGTCTGACAGTAAAGCTTACAAGTCCAACTGCTGCGACAGAAGTCAAGTTCCCAACATGGACAGAGAAGAATGGACAGGATGATTTAGTATGGTACAGCAAAACCGTATCAGCTGATACAGTAGTATACGATATTAAGACAGGAAACCATAATCGTGAATCTGGCAAATATTATACTCATGTTTATGTGTATAATAAAGGACAGCAGATCGGTGTATATGCAAAAGAAATTATTGTGCCTGCACCAGCAAATCCAGCAACGATTCAGACTGTGAGATTTTCTAATGTCACAAGTGATGGTTATACTGTTACGGTTCAATTAAAAAATGGATCTTCTGGGAAAAAGATTCAATTCCCTACATGGAGTGAAAAGAATGGACAAGATGATCTGATCTGGTATGAGGGAACGATTCAGGGAGACACAGCAGTATTTAATGTTAAGACAAGTAATCATAAAGGTGACAGTGGCAAATATTATACTCATGTATATTTGACGGATAAAGATGGAACAGTAACTGTTTATTGCGGAGATGTTAATGTTCCGAAAAAAGAAGTTCTTCCTACGATTTCTTACTCTGCACATGTTCAAAATATTGGCTGGCAAAAATGGGTAGAGAGTGGAACAATTGGAACGACCGGAAGTGGTCTTCGATTAGAGGCATTAAAGATTAAGATTAACAGCAGTATTGCAGGTAACATTGAATACTCTACACATGTACAGAATATTGGCTGGCAAAAGTGGGTATCAAATGGAGCGATGGCCGGAACAAGTGGAAAGAGTTTGCGTATTGAAGCAATTAAGATTCGTCTTTCTGGAGCGATTGCAGACAAATATGAAATTCAGTACCGTGCACATTCTCAAAATGTAGGATGGATGAAATGGGTATCAAACGGAGCGATGGCTGGAACAAGCGGAAAAGGCTTACGCTTAGAAGCATTGCAGATCCGATTAGTAGAAAAATAATATAGTGCATAGATTGCTGTAAAATAGATATACTGTTTATTTTACTTTACAGCAGAGCATAAAAATACTCACTGGAAATTGTGCAATAGACACATAAAAAGGTGGGTGTTTTTGTTTATTGTATAAAATTATATAAAAAAATAGAGTTGACTTTTTAATGAATTAGTCTATACTGAAATTATAGAATAAATTTCATGATAAGCAAGCAGACCATATTTATAGGGAAGTAGCGAAATGAATTTTAATGTTTATAAAAATCGTAGTATGGAACCTAAAAAACAAGAGGTACAGATGACATAAACGTACAGAACTATAGATGCTTAGAAGTTTTTGCAAAATCAGCAGGAAAAGGAAGTATAACACTGAGAAAAGTATCCGATCAGACAGGCGTAACAAAACAGTGAAGTGCTATAATATAGTTGTAACAGGAGTGGCTAATAAGATATAATAAAAATCACAAAGAAAAGAGGTACTTATTATGCCACAAAGTTACACACCCGAATGGAAGAAAAAATTGTCCGTATCCATTTAGAAGAAGGTCGCACCTAAAAAAGCATTACTGCGGAATATGGCGTTTCCAAAGCCAGCATCTCCAAGTGGTGTGCTGAATTCAGCGAAGAATGCCAAGCCAAAGCCGTTGTCGATCCGAGTAATCCAAACGAAGCAGAACTCATGAAAGAGAATCTGCGGCTCCGAAGAGAGCTGGAAGAGGCACGAAAGGAGAACCTTTTCTTAAAAAAAGCGGCGGCATTCTTTGCGAAGGAAATCGATGAGAGGCTTATCGGTTCATAGAGGAATATCGGGATCTATTTGGTACACGCTGGCTTTTAGCTCGGTTGAAGATATATTCCAATGCTTATTACAACTACCGAAAACACCGGAAGGCGGATTATTATGCCCACAAATCGAAGGTTCTAGATCCGATACAGGAAATTTACGACGAACACAATGGAGTTGACGGTTACCGGAGCATGACGGTCTATCTGGAGCGGAAAGGTTACAGCTACAGCCCTGTGACCATCCATAAATATAGGAATACGGAATTGGAGCTTTGTTCGATTGTCCGTCGGAAGAAGCCGAATTATAAGCACGGGGAATCGCATAAAGTGTTTGAAAACCAGATGAAGCAGGATTTCACTGCGGATGAAATCAATCAAAAATGGTGTACCGAATTCACGTATCTTTTTTTGAAGAACCATGATGTGAGGTACAACTGCAGCATCATTGATCTCCATGATTGGAGTATTGTCGCCAGTATTACAGACCGGCATATCACGAGTGATCTTGCTATACGGACATTGCAAAAGGCATTGGATTCCCAGCCAGCAATCAGGGGGAAACTAATCCTGCATTCAGATCAGGGATCCCAATACACTTCCAGGGCGTTCACAGAATTCTGTGAATCTGTAAAGGTAACGCAGAGCATGAGCAAAGCCGGATATCCATATGACAATGCACCGATGGAACGGTACTTCAACACATTGAAGAACGAGTGCATCAACCTGCATGAATATCAGACCGAAGAACAGCTTTACCAGGCGGTTGAGGAATTTGCATACGTTCATTACAACCATGTGCGTCCACACCGATACAATGGATATCGTACGCCATATCAGGCACGGATTGCATGACGGCTGCCACGGCAGCAAACGGCAGGATTGGATTGGTTGGGTGCCATAAATCGGAGAAGACGAATTCGTTCAAGGGCATAGCCGCATCAGCAGTGTGGAGCATCCTTGACGGAATCCGGCTGATCCGATAGAATCTCGATAACAATCCAATATTTTTTAGCCACAAGTGTTACAAAAACGCTTTACCATAACAATATATTATTTTTATTACAATGTAAATAGTTTTACATTTAACTGGTTTCAGTCCCATATTTTATTATTTATAACTGTTATAGTAATTTCTTACATAGCAAATAAGGTATGAAATATCTTCGAGATAATGATTTTGTTGCCTATTTTTGGGGAGTGAAACTTATTTTTTTATTAAATAGGAGAAAAGGTCTTTAGAAGCCTATTACCTTTCGATGATGGATAGTTCACGGATAAATGAAGATATAATGATCCAGAGATAGAAGAAGACAATTTTAGTGAATATAAAAATTATGTGATAGAAGAAAACAAACAGGAAAAGGATAGTATATATTTAATCAAAAATTCATAAAAAAACCTCTTTTATTCATTAATTATTTATGATAGGATAGAGCTAAAATTTTTCTGGAAATTGCTTTATTTAGAAAAATTTTATAGACAAATTTGACGATTATGTCAAAAAATTAGTAATAAAATGTGATAAATAGAGGAATAGAAAGAAAAGATCGGTACAAGCAAATAGTAGTAAAGGAGGATTTTTATGAAGAAAATTTGCGCATTATTATTAACATTTATTCTTTGCATATCATCTGCATTTACAGTGATGGCAGAAGGAACGAGCACGGCAGGAGTTGTTTATGAGGGCGGAAGTAACTATTCTGCGACAAAAATTTCTCATCCAGATATTGAGACACAACAAGTGGATGGATGGATTGATCACAATGGTCAGCCTGACCGTGGACAAAGTTACTCATGGGCAGCAGTAGGATATGGAGATTATATCTATGTCGGAACAAGTTTCGGAGCAAATTATCAAACACTCCGGATTCTTGCAGCGCAAAATGGATTAGACTTTGCTACTTTAATTGTACACAGGAGATGAAGGTCAGGATTGCACTCCAAATCGTTCTGTATTGGTGAAAATTAATGTAAAAACACAAGAGACATCGATTGTTGTGGGTGAATTACAAATTGGCGGATATCGTGCTGCGATAGAGTTCCATGACAAATTATATTTTGTAGCAGCAGCCGCACAGCCATATTTGTTAGAGGTAGATCCAAAGACTGATCAGACACGAATTGTCTGCTATAGTGAAAAACCATTTGTTTCTGTTGGAATTCGTGGATTAGCCGTATATCATGATCAGTTAATTGCAACGATGATTGGTGATGATGGAGCATACTTAGTTGCTTCTAAGAATCCTTCTCTTGGACAAGAATCATTCCAAGTGGTTGGTACGCAGCAGGACTTCTTAGATTATCCAGCATATTATTATAATGATAGTATTTTTGGTGGTTCTATTTGGGATTTAGTTGATTATAATGATAAGCTTTATATTTCTGTCGTAACTGGTAAAGCAGGCAATAAGCAGGCATTTGCATTATTCAGCGGGGCAGAAGATGAGCAGGGAAACTGGAACTATGAATTAATTGCAGGAGATCCAGACGATGGGGCTCGCTATCCATTTGGATTAGGTTCTAACCGTTCTGGTGCAGCAAACCTCGCCGTTTATGACGGATATTTATACATAGGCGGATATAACGACCCAATGATTGCATTGCCAAGTGTATTAAATATGGATTTTGAGAATATTTACAAGGATTTAAGTTCTCCAGTATGTTTATGGCGTCTGGATCAGAATGAAAATATCGAGATGGTAGCAGGAGATGCGAATGAAGTATTTCCAAATGGTCCAATCGGAAACATGAGTGCTGGTTTTGGAAGCAACATGAATCAGTATGTATGGAGAATGCAGGAGTATGATGGAAAATTCTATTTGGGAACATTTGATATTAGCAGTTTGGCATATCCATTGATGCAGTTTACAAATGGTGATGTTCTCAAAATGACAGATGAAGAATGGGAAAGCCAGATTAACTATATCTTTACTTTAATCGAGATACTCCAAAATTCGCAGACTCCAACGGATATTCAGGCAGCAGTTGCCAACAATACAGTAGTCGATAGCTTGACAATGATGACACAGCGAATGACTGAAATGAGCGGAATGCTTGACCAGACATATGGCGAGATTCAGGCGAGAAGTACACAGCAAGAATGAGAGCAGTTCTATAAGCTGCTTCAAGAAGTGGTAATGCTTTATGAAGAAATCAAGTCAAAACTGCCAGAAGACGTAACTGCAAAATTAGATCCAATCTTTAATCAAGATACAGTAGATAATTTTAAATATTTTATGGAAACTTGTAATTATTTAAGAGTTTTGGGCGGGAATTCTCGGTGACTTGTCTCCGAGATGAAAGCCCGTTTTTTTACCAAAAATTTGTTACTATATATGTTGATAATAAATATTGAGTTTATTGCCATATTGTGATATACTATCTGTATGAAGAATAAATACATTCACGCAAGGACTTGCGTATATAACATCAATTATCATATTGTTTGGTGTGTCAAATATCGAAGAAAGGCAAAGGAACTGTCAGCTATGAATAAGGCAATCAAGTACAGATTATATCCTACAATGGAACAAGCAACTATGTTTATAAAGACCTTTGGCTGTTGCCGTAAGGTCTATAATTTGATGCTTGCTGACAAAATCGAAAGTTATAAAACTACTGGCAGGTTTGCTGCTGTAACACCTGCCAAATACAAAAAGGATTATCCGTATCTGAAAGAAGTAGACAGTCTTATACAACAAATAATCAGAATGGAAACGTTGCGGTATTCCATCATGCAATCAAATTGCCTAAAATCGGTAAAGTAAAAGCAGTAATCCATAGACAGCCGTCTGTTGGTTGGATTGTAAAATCTGCCACCATCTCACAAGAGAGTGACGGTAAGTTCTATGCCTCTGT
>JALFSR010000025.1 GCA_022778745.1 Clostridiales bacterium | reverse complement strand
CACCCTCGCCAAACTCGACTTTTACGTTGATATGTCCATCTGGCTTTTTGTGGGAAAGCAGTACTACCGTCTCAATATTTGCTGTCCCGGGGAACATGTCTACTGCTTTTGCCTTTATCACTTCATACTCTCTCTGCTGTAATATTTGCAGATCTCTCACTAAGCTTGTTGGTTTGCAGCTGACATAAACGATTCGTTCTACGCCATATTGAATAATTTTATCTAATGCTTTTGGATGGATTCCATCTCTTGGTGGATCTAATACTATGAGGTCTGGTTTTTCTTCTATTTGGTCAATTACTTTTAATACATCTCCTGCTAAGAAATAACAATTATCCAATCCATTTTTTGCGGCATTCATTTTTGCAGCTTCAACTGCTTCTTCTACAATTTCGACTCCAACTACTTTTTTTGCCACGGGAGCGAGTACCTGTGCAATTGTTCCTGTTCCGCTGTACAAATCAAACACAACTCGTTCATTTGTTTCTCCAATATAGTCCCGCACGGTCTGATACAACACCTCTGCTCCGAGAGAGTTTGTCTGGAAGAAAGAAAATGGTGTGATCTGAAAGCGGAGTCCTAACAATTCTTCTTCTATATAATCTCGTCCGTATAATAAAATAGTTTCATCGCTTTGTACGACATCGGCTAAACTGTCATTTAAAATATGCAAAATACCAGTGATGTTTCCTTCTAATGAAAGTTCCAGCAATCGTTGTTTCCACTCTGTCAGGTCCAATGTCTGTTCTGTCGTCGTTACAAGGGCAACCATAATTTCTTTTGTCTTTGCAGTTTTTCTTACAAGGAGATGGCGCAATACTCCTTCATGGCGCATTTTATGATAAAATGGAGTATTTGCTTGCTGAAAATATTTAAATGTTTCACTTAAAATTGCTCGAAAATCGGCATCTGCAATTCGGCAGTCATTTACTGTTACAATATCATAAAAGCTTCCTCTTTTATGCATTCCAAGTGCAAGTGGACCATCTTTTCTTTCATCTCCAAATGAAAATTCCATTTTGTTGCGGTATCCGGTAGAAACTGGGCTGCCTTCTATTCCTTCCAACTTCAAATCTGGTACAACGGAATGCAATAATTGTGTAACTTGTGTTTCCTTGATCTTTAATTGTACTTCATATGGAAGACTTTCATACAGACATCCCCCGCACACTCCATAATGCTGACAAACATCTTCTTTTGTCTCCAATGGAGATGCTTCTAACACTTCTAATAATCGACCTTCACAGTTTCCTTTTCTTACTTTATTAACAGAAAAACGGACTTTTTGTCCAGTAATTGCATTTTTTACAATAGCAATATTTTCTTCTCCTTCTACTGTCACCTGTGCCTTATTTGGAAATTGAATATTCCCTACAATTCCTTCATAAACTTGTCCTTTTTTCATAAATTAAATCCTTTCGTTATTGTGGGCAAAAATGATCTTTAGACCGTAAACAGAAGCCCCTGTAAATTATTATTCTATTTTGATAAATTAGAAAAACAGATGATAAAACGGACATTCAAAATACACTTCACTGCTTCCCTAGATTTCACTAATACTCATATTAACATAATCCTATATTACTGTCCATCCTTATCCGAAACAAAACTTTTTCCACTTCGTGTACCATATATGCTTATATCATCTATTATTACAAGAAAAACCCCTATGATCTCTTTTATCAAAGATCATAAGGGCATACATTATGTTCTATTACTGCTCGCAGCTCTACAAAACAACCACAAGCTTTGCACATTCCATTTAACAGACGTTCACAACTCTTACCGATTTCCAAGCGTTCTTTATAGAGAAAATCACTTGCTTTTTCATCTGGACCAATCCGATCAATATAACGATAAAAATTTTTAAAATATCCATCAACGTCCATTTTTCTCAAAAGGCACTGCTGACAGTGCCTTTTGCGTTCTGATTGGATCGATTTTTATTTGTTCTTTGCCTTTAGTTTTTTAGTTTTCTTCTTTTACGGCTTCTTCTGCAGTTTCTTGTTTATTCTCTGCTTCCACTTCCGGCTCTTCTTTTACTTCTTCTTCGTCTTCTTCATCTTCTTCATCTTCTTCAAAATCATCTTCATCATCAAAGAATTCATCATCAAAATCATCTTCATCTAGATCATCTTCAAAATCTTCTAAGTAATCTGGCTTTAAAAAGCGATGGATTGCATATACGGCTGCGATAATTGCTACTACAGCTGCCACAATTCCTGCAACGCATAAGATTTTGTTTTTCTTATCTTCCTCTTCTTTTTTATTCAGAAGTTCTGCTATTCTGTTTGCATGAATAAACTCTTCTACCTTAGTCATAGTGCATACACGTCCTTTCTATTTACTGCCCCTTTTCGGGTATCTATTTTCTATTATACCATCTTTTTTTCAATATTACTATATATTTTTTATAAAATTTTGTCAAAAATCAACTATACTTGCATAATTATCAGCACTTTTTTAATTTTGCAAAACTTGCAAACATTCGTTTTACACCGACTTTATCAAACTGAACAGTAACTTCATAATCTCGTTTTCCTTTTGTAATCTCTGTGACAAGTCCGATGCCAAACTTAATATGACTCACTTTATCTCCTATCGCATAACCCAATCCATCAAAGTGTGCAGCGATAAATTCTTTTCCTGTCATAATTCTATTTGTGCTATATGCCGCAGATGCTTTTGGCAGATCAAACACTGTGTTTTTTGTACCGCCAAATCCACTTCGGAAAGCGGAAAATTCTGTATGGCTTCCTTCTGCTTTATATGCCATCGTTCGTTTCGAGCGATTTCCTGTCTGATTTAATAACTCATCTGGTATTTCTTCCACAAATCTTGATACACGGTTATATTGTACATTGCCATGTACCATTCGCATCTTCGCAGATGTTAATGTTAAATAATCCATCGCTCTTGTAATGCCGACATAGCAAAGACGTCGTTCTTCTTCTACATCATTTGGATCGCCTGAATTCATTGACATATAACTTGGAAATAACCCTTCTTCCATACCAGTAAGAAATACACGAGGAAATTCTAGTCCTTTTGCGGAATGCAATGTCATAAGTACAATGCGATTTGATGTAGAGTCTAAGTTATCAATATCTGCGACAAGTGCGACTTCTTCTAAAAACTGTCCAAGTGAAAATTCTTCCTTTTTTTGTTCAAAATCAATCGCTTTGTTTAATAATTCATCTAAGTTTTCCTTTTTTTGAATTGCTTTTTCTTCTTCCAGATTATCAAGTTCTTCTAAATAACCTGTCGTCTCTAAGATGTTTTCAATTAATTCAGAAATTCCAACTGTTTTTTGCAGTTCTCGAAATGCTTCGATTTGATTTGCAAATGCTCGAATCTTTCCTGCGGCCTTTCCAATCGATGGAATCTGATCGGCTGCCATAACTGCCTGGAAGAAGCTGATCTCATGGTTATCTGCAAATGCCTGTATGCGGTCAATACTCGTCTGACCAATTCCTCGTTTTGGAACATTAATAATACGCCTTGCAGCAACATCATCCTTTCCATTATCAATCGTCTTTAAATATGCCAGAACATCTTTAATTTCCTGTCTCTGATAGAAATTTACACCACCAATCAAACGATACGGAACATTATAAGCAACACATTTTTCTTCAAACATACGAGACTGTGCATTCGTTCGGTATAATACGGCGTAATCACTGTATTCTGCCTCATTTTGCTCTACTGCATTTTGAACAGTACGTACAATTGCATCTGCTTCGTCATATCCATTGTCAAACAGGCGGAATTTTACTGCTTCTCCCTGCCCTTTTTCAGTCCACAAATATTTTTCTTTTCTTCCCCGATTATGCCGAATCACTTCGTTCGCTACGTCTAATATACTCGTCGTAGAACGATAATTTTGCTCTAATTTTACGACATATGCACCTGGAAATGCCTCTTCAAATCCTAAAATATTCGCAATATCAGCACCTCGGAATTTATAAATAGACTGGTCATCATCTCCGACAACACAAAGATTTTGATATTTGCCAGCAAGCAGCCGAATAAATTCAAACTGTACAGCATTTGTGTCCTGATATTCGTCTACCATAATATAGCGGAAACGATTTTGATAATTTTCCAAAACTTGTGGCTGACTTTGGAATAATTCTACGGTCTTTACAAGCAAATCATCAAAATCTAATGCATTACTTTCTTTTAATTGCTTTTGATATTCTCTGTAAGCCTCTGCCACTTTTCTTTCTCGAATATCGGCAGCAGCTTTTTCCATTTCTTCTGGCAAAATATATTCATTTTTTGCAGTTGAAATAGCAGATAATAGCATCCTTTCTTTATACATCTTTGGATCTAAGTTTAATTTCTTTATTACCTGACGTATTACTGCCTTTTGATCATCCGTATCATAAATCGAAAAATTATTGTCAAATCCTATCAAATCAATATAACGTCTTAAAATACGTGCGCAGCTTGAATGAAATGTCGCTACCCATATACTTTCTGAACCAAATCCAACAAGACGATCAACACGATTTCTCATCTCTTCTGCTGCTTTATTTGTAAACGTAATCGCCATAATATTCCATGGATTTACTTCTTTTTCTTCTATTAAATATGCGATACGATGTGTCAGCACTCTCGTCTTTCCAGAACCTGCTCCTGCCAAAACGAGCAGTGGTCCTTCTGTGTGAAATACTGCTTCTTGCTGTCTGTCATTTAACGATTCATAATGATTCATAATTACCCCTTTAATTAATTAACTTTTGTCCGCAATTACTGCAAAATCTTGCACCGTTTGTCGGCGTTCCGCAATTTGGACAGAACTTCGGTGCAGCAGATGTATTTGTCTGCATTCCCATCGCATTTGCCATTTGATTTGCCATCTGCTGTCCCATCATCATACCCATCTGCATTCCAGCCATATTCGATGCCATATGATTGCCTCCCGTATTATTTGCCATAGAATCTGCCATCGCCATCTGCGTATAACGATTCATGTCACCAACCATTGACTGAGAGGCAGCCTTTTGCTGCATTCGTGTCACTTCATCTGGATAGGACACACTCTGAATTGTAAAGCCTGTAATCGTAATACCAATCTTCATCATCTCCATATCAAGATCTTCTGCGACACCCTTTCCAATATCATATGCATTTGCCTGGATATTGAACATATCTTTTCCTTCTCGCACAATCCACTTCATCAAAAGCTGATCGGCAATTGCCATTACACGCTCTTTGACATCATCTACTATATATTGTTTCTTAATACCTGCAATTTTTTCAATAAAACAATCATAATCCGAAACGCGGAAATTAAATGTTCCAAATGCACGGATCGGGATTCCTCCTGGAAGTCCTGGGGCTGGAAGATTAATCGCATTTTTTGTACCCCAGCGCACTGTAAATTCTTTTGTATTAATAAATAATACTTCTGCACGAATTCCACTGTTAAATCCAAACTTAAATCCTTTTAATGTTGATAAAAATGGTATGATATCCGACGCAATATCAAAGCTTCCAGCATCTTTAAAAATTCCCTCCACTCTTCCATTGTACATAAAAATAGCGTCCTGACCTTGACGAATAATTAGACGACTTCCTTTTTTTATCTCATTATTATTCCATTTCCAGAAAATAACATCATCTCTCGTCTCATTCCATTCAATTACATCCGAAAATTGATTTCCAAAAAATCCCATTCATTATCCTCCTCTATTACAAACAAACATTTACGAAAGAAAAGCCGCAATTCCGACATAGCGGAAAAGCCGCTTTTCTTTCTAAGCTCTCTTTCTTCTTACATATTCATCTTTGCTTTTAACGCTTCCAATTCACTGTCAACTGCCGAGATACTTTCTGAAGCAGTTTGCTGATTCATCTTTGCCTTTAATGCAGCTAATTCATCATCTACACCAGAATCACTTCCGCTGTCATACTTTCTCATTAAATCATCAATTGACTCTTCTTGCGAACCAGTATTTAATTCTGCCATTGCATTTGCTTCATCAAGCATACGATTTGCCTTCTCTTCCATTCGGTCAAATGCGGACATGCTGTTTGATACACCCTTTAAAGACCCACCGATTTTGTTTACTCGTTCCTGTGCTTTTGCGGCTGCTACCTTTGCTTTAATCGCAGCTTTTCTCTGTGTGAGATTTTCCATATCTTTCACAATCTTATCATGCATCTGACGCATCTTATTCGCATTCGCTGCGGCTGACTCATATGCCTGCTGCAGTGCAGTCTGCTTAGACACAACACTCTTTTTCTTTTCAAGAAACAGACGTGCATCATTATCGTTTCCAGCCATAACTGCTTTCTCTGCATACTTTTGTAATTTTGCGATCTCCTGCGTACATTCGTCCAATTCACGCTTTGCACGAGTCTCTTCTGCCATAACGGCAGCAGTCTCTGCTTTTACTTTTCCTAAATCATCCTGAAGATTTCTCATATATTGTTCGATCATCTTTTCTGGATCTTCTGCCTTATCCAATAATGCATTAATATTTGCAGACATAATATCTTTAAATCTCTGAAGCATTCCCATATATTGTCCTCCTAACTTTTTCTTTCATCCGAACTTATTATTTTTTAATAAGAAAAGTATATCATATATCGCAAAAATAGTAAAGACTCATAATTTTTTCAAAATTTTCTTTTTTTCTCTTGTCATATAGTTTTGAAAACTATATAATGTAATGTATACGATACCAAATTATACAGTCATACGCTTCATGCCTGCATGAAAAAGTACGACTTTAGGTTTTATTGGATTGTGAGGTATACTATGACAAATCAAGAACTTTTAACTGTTTTTATAGAAAAACTTTCCAATATGAACTATATCCATACACAGGATATTCCTCATATTGACTTATATATGGATCAGCTTACTACATTTATGGAGAAAAACTTAAGTCAGACAAAACGTTATCCGGAGGATAAAATTCTCACAAAAACAATGATTAATAATTATACAAAAAATAAGCTTCTTCCTCCTCCAACAAAGAAAAAATATTCCGCTGACCATATGATTTTATTAGTTTTTATTTATTATTTTAAGGGATTTCTTGCAATTAATGATATTCAGAACGTGTTAAAACCGTTACTGGATCATGTAAATTTGGAAGATCCTTCTGAACTTGAAGCGATTTATTCCCATATTTTTTCCTTTGAAAAGTCAGAGATGGAACATTTAAAAGCCGATTTGGAAGAAAAGTTAAAACTTTCAGAAGAAGCGTTTCCCAATTATAAGGGAAAAGAACGGGCAGACTTACAAAAATTTATGCTGATTTGTCTGCTTGGTTTTGATATTTATTTGAAGAAACAAATGATCGAGACGATTTTAGATCAAAAGGAAGAGGAGTAGTCATTACTCCTCTTCTTTTTTCATACGCTCAAATGTCATATCATATCCATCATTGCCAAAATTTAGACTGCGGTTGACACGACTGATTGTCGCTGTCGATGCTCCTGTCTTCTCCGCAATCTCCAAATACGTATTTCCCTGTCTAAGCATCATAGCAACCTCATAACGCTGAGACAATGACAGCAGTTCATTGACTGTACATACATCTTCAAAAAAAGTGTAACATTCTTCCACATCTTTTAATGTTAGTATAGCATGAAATAATAAATCCACTGCTGGAGTTTTTATTTTTTTGTTCATTGAATTATTATGCAGGATAGACTCCTGCTCTACTCCTTTCTAAAGAAATTCAAAATGCGTCCGCATTATTGCTGTTCCTTGAACAATTTCACTCGTAATAAAACATATATTTGTTTGACTCTATTATCATTTTATCATAGTAAAGCTTGAAAGTCTACTGATTTTTCTTTCCTTTTCTTGTATAAGTATAAAATTGTTCTACAGAATTATTTACAACAAGCTGCTCTGGAAACTGCACTTCTTTTAACAATTGTTCTGCATACTGATGATTGCCAACTGCCGTTACAAAATGTGCATCACTGTTTACTACAATCGGCTGTTCGTACTTTTTACAGTATTCCAGCATAATTTTATAATTTTCTTTCGCATTCATCCGATATCCGTTTGGCTGAAGCGAACTATTATTTACTTCTAACAATTTTCCATATTGTTTTGCAGCACGTACAATTGGTTCATATTCCATCGGATAGCGTCCATCGTCAGGATGTCCTAAAATATCAATATCTGGATTTTGAAGTGCTACGATCGCAGCCTGTGTATTTTCCTGTCTTGTACCTGACTTTAAGCATGGCAAATGCATGCTCGCAATTACTACATCCAAACATTTTATCCCTTGTGCTCCTAAATCTACACCGCCATTATAATCGATAATATTTAATTCTGCTCCTAAAAGAACTTCAATGCCAAACTTGTCGTGCAAATATTGACGATCTATCGCACGAAGATTTTGGAAATAAAATTCTCCGCACGTTCCTGGCATTGCAGGTGCATGTTCGGTAATTCCAATTAATTTTAATCCAATGTCCGCTGCCTGCTGAATCATCTCATACAATGTATTATAAGCATGTCCACTTACAATCGTATGCGTGTGGGTATCTAATAAAAACTTCATTGCGGCCTCCTATGTGCTTTTTTCCTACTACTGCTAATTTCTTTTTCTTGCTTTGACTCTATGATTTCTGCTTGACGAGGAAGATATGCATTTTTTATTAATAAATCTCCTTTTTTTCCTCTGCTTGAGAGCTTACTGCTAATACTGCTCTTTCCTGAAACATGAAAAATCTCAAACCCTTGATATAAATCTACAAAAAATGTATCATTTTCATCAAATGCTTGTGGATCGGAATTATCCAGCAAAATCGCAGCCCCAAGTCCATCTGCCTCTCTCGCCCACTCCGCCAAACGTATCTGCTTACTGTCATCAAACGAGTCTTTCGTAAAATCAGTAAAGGCAGGTGTTTTATTAACTGGACGGTACGGTGGGTCAACATAGATAAATGTACGACTTGTAACATATGGTGTTAGTGTCTGAAAATCCTGGCATAATATTCTCACATTTTTTAAAACTTCACCAGCAAGATACATATTTTCAAAATCAAAGTTGATATTTTTTGTACGGTTAAACGGAACGTTAAATTGTCCTTTTCGATTTTCACGATATAATCCGTTAAAGCATGTACGGTTTAAAAAAAGCATATGGGCAGCAATCATCAATTCATCTTCTTTTCCCCAAATCTCTTTTTTCTTTCTTTGATTCATCCGATCACGTTTTTCATAATACATCCGCTCTTGTTCTTCCTGAGACATTAGATTATAAATCCTCTGCCACTCTTCCAAAATACTCACAAGACGGCTGACACTTCGCTGTACAACACGATAACACGTAATTAATTCTTTATTAATATCATTAATCGTCACTTCAACTAGGTCGTACCGAGCTAATAAATCAAATAATACTGCTCCGCCTCCTACACAAGGTTCCATATAACGATTTATTGTTCCATCTTCCAATGCCGCTGGATAATATTCCCGAAAAATTGGTAGCATCTGCGTTTTTCCTCCCGCCCATTTTAAAAATGGTTTTGGTTCTTTATTATACATATGCATTTCCTCACTGAAGTATTTTGTATCTCTCATTATACAGCAAAATGTCTGTTCTGGAAAGAGTTTGGTAAGAAATTTTATACAAGCACAATCAAATCCTCATCTGATATACCGCAAATCTAGTTCATAAGAAAGCAAAGAAATCGATTCTAAATGTCCGCTTTACACAAATCGTTTATTAAGCTTGGTGAAACTGTCACAGTTATAGCAAAAACTCTGACAATACATAATTACTCACGTCAATTCCTTTTTCTGTCAGACTGATCCGATCCTGATTCGCTGCAAGCAGCCCTAAACGCTGCATTTTTTTCGTTACAGCTCCATAAATTTTATCGTATGCGACTCCAAACTTTTGTTCAAACAACGATACAGAAACACCTTCCATACAGCGAAGTCCAAGAAACATATATTCTTCCATCTGTTCTTTTTTTGATAAAACATTGATTTCTTCCCATAACAGTTTGGGATTCGCCCCATTTTGCATATATTTTGAAAAATCACTGCAATTATGATATCGAATATGCGAAACCATCGAAGACGCACCTAATCCAAACCCAATATAATCGGTTCCATTCCAATAACAGAGATTATGCCTGCATTCGTATCCTTTTTTGGAATAATTTGATATCTCATAACGCTCATACCCTTCTTGCCCTAATATCTGTTTTGTCCGTTCATACATTTGCCGTTCCGTATCTTCGTCTGGAAGTCCTTTACCGAGATGATATCGTTCATAAAACGGCGTTCCTTCCTCAATGATCAAACTATATGACGATATATGCTCTGGATGAAGTGCCATCACTTTTTTTAATGTACGCTCATACGATGCTTCCGTCTGCCCTGGCAATGCAGACATCAAATCAATATTAATATTCAAAAATCCAGCTTTTCTTGCAAGAGAAAAACTATCCGCAAATGTCTCCCATGTGTGGATTCTTCCAAGTGTTTTGAGTTCCTCATTATTTGCAGACTGAAGTCCAAAACTAATCCGATTTACGCCAGCTTTCCGATAACCTTCTAACTTTTCTTTGCTCACCGTCCCTGGATTGCATTCCATCGTAATTTCTGTCTGATCTGAAAATGAAAATTTTTTATGCAGTTCATCTAATATTTGCGCAATTTTTTGTGCAGAAATAAGAGATGGTGTCCCACCTCCAAAAAATACAGTAATGACAGAAAATGATTCCTCATCGTTTTGCTTTAATATCTTGGACAGACCGCTCTCTTTATCATATTCTGATCTGTCCGCAAAATCACAAAATGCTGCTTCATATAACTGTGCGATATTATAATTTCGAATTTCCTGACAGAGCATCCAAACATATGCATTCTGTGTTTCCTCTGTGGCAGGTGCCGAGAGGAAATCACAGTAGAAACATTTTCTTATGCAAAATGGTATATGAATATAAATCGCAAGTTTCTTATTTTTCATCTAACTTCAACACACTCATAAATGCTTTTTGAGGAATCTCTACATTACCAACCATACGCATTCGCTTCTTTCCCTCTTTCTGCTTTTCAAGAAGCTTTCTCTTACGACTGATATCTCCGCCGTAACATTTTGCAAGAACGTCTTTACGCATTGCTTTAACTGTCTCTCTCGCAATAATCTTGCTTCCAATCGCAGCCTGAATCGGAATTTCAAAAAGCTGACGCGGAATTTCTTCCTTGAGCTTCTCACACATCTTACGACCTCGCTCATATGCATTGCCTGCAAAGACAATAAACGATAACGCATCCACTTCTTCTTTATTTACTAAAATATCTAATTTTACAAGTTCGGAACGAGCATAGCCTTTCATCTCATAATCAAACGATGCATAACCTCTCGAACGAGATTTTAATGCATCAAAAAAATCATAAATAATCTCATTCAGTGGAAGATCATAGCGCAGCAATGCTCTCGTCTCTTCCATATATTCCATACCAAGATAAATACCACGGCGCTCCTGACACAGATCCATAATCGCACCAATAAATTCGGATGTCACCATAATTTCAGCAGAAACCATCGGTTCTTCCATATAGTCAATCTCAGATGGATCTGGCATATTGGATGGATTTGTCAGCTCAAGCATCGTACCGTCGGTCTTGTAAATACGATATACAACGCCTGGTGCTGTCGTCACAAGATCTAAGTTATACTCTCTTTCCAGACGCTCCTGAATAATTTCTAAGTGCAGCAGTCCAAGAAATCCGCAGCGGAATCCAAATCCAAGTGCAATCGATGTCTCTGGTTCAAACTGAAGTGATGCATCATTTAACTGGAGCTTTTCCAATGCATCTCTCAAATCTCCGTATTTTGCACCATCTGCCGGATAAACACCACAATATACCATCGGATTTACTTTTTTATATCCTGGAAGCGGTTCACTCGCCATATGATCCGTTCTTGTAATCGTATCTCCAACCATTGTATCTCTTACATTTTTAATACTTGCTGTTATATATCCAACCATGCCGGCACTCAATTCTTCACATGGAATAAACTGCCCAGCACCAAAATATCCAACTTCTACTACCTCGGCAGTCGCCCCTGTGGCCATCATCTTAATTGGTGTTCCTTTACTTACACAGCCTTCTTTGATTCTGCAAAATACAATAACTCCCTTATATGGATCATAAACAGAATCAAAAATCAACGCTTTCAGCGGTGCATCTGGATCTCCGACTGGCGCTGGAATTTTTGTTACAATCTGTTCCAACACTTCTTCAATATTCAAACCTGTCTTCGCAGAAATACGCGGTGCATCTTCCGCCTCAATTCCTATTACATCTTCAATCTCATTTACAACACGTTCTGGATCGGCACTTGGCAAGTCAATTTTATTAATAACTGGAAAAACATCCAAATTGTGATCCAAAGCAAGGTAAACATTGGCAAGTGTCTGTGCTTCGATTCCCTGTGCTGCATCGACAACTAAAATCGCACCATCACACGCCGCTAAACTTCTTGAAACTTCATAATTAAAATCAACATGTCCAGGAGTATCAATCAAATTGAAAATATACTCCTCTCCATCCTGTGCTTTATATACAATGCGAACAGCCTGAGATTTAATCGTAATCCCACGCTCACGCTCTAATTCCATATTATCAAGTACCTGTGCCTGCATCTCACGACTCGTCAGCAGCCCCGTCTTTTCAATAATACGATCTGCTAATGTGGATTTGCCATGATCAATATGAGCAATGATACAAAAATTACGAATTTTACTTTGATCAATATGAGCCATCATTTCCTCCTATTACTTAATACATAAAAATATCGTGAACTGAGGATAAGTATATCATAAATCATCATTCGCTTCAAGAAGAAAGAAGCAAAAACAACCCCTTATCCTGTCACCTCAAATCTATATCATACGAAGCAACAGAATAAGGGGATATATTTTTATTATTTCACTAATGCAACTGTTTCACGTGCAATTGCCAATTCCTCGTTTGTAGGAACAACCATAACAACGGTCTTAGAATCATCTGTACTAATGATGCGTTCTTCTCCGCGAACTTTATTCTTTTCGCTGTCAATCGTAACACCAAGATATCCAAGATATTGACTAACGATTCTGCGAACGTCTGAATCATTTTCACCAACACCTGCAGTAAATGCAATCGCATCTACACCATTCATCGCTGCAGTGTAAGCACCAATATATTTTGCAACGCTGTAACAGAATACTTCAATCGCTGCTTTCGCACGTGGATTACCTGCCTCCACCGCAGCAGATAAATCACGGAAATCACTGGAAACACCAGATAATCCCTGTACTCCAGACTCCTTATTTAAAACTGTCGTAACTTCTGCTAAAGTAAGGTTTTCTTTGTTTGCGATAAACTCTAAAATCGCTGGATCAATGCATCCACTTCTTGTTCCCATCGGAACACCTTCCAATGGAGTCAGACCCATAGAAGTATCTACGGACTTACCATTCTTTACTGCAGAAATAGAAGAACCGTTACCTAAGTGACATACAATAATCTTCACATCCTCTGGTTTCTTTCCTAACATCTCTGCGGCTCTCTTTGATACAAAGCTATGGCTTGTACCGTGGAAACCGTAGCGTCTTACTCCATACTTTTCATAATATTCATATGGAAGTCCATATAAATATGCTTTTTCTGGCATAGTCTGATGAAATGCTGTGTCAAATACACCTACCATTGGTACATTTGGCATAAGCTCTCTGCAAGCATTGATTCCAATTAAGTTGGCAGGATTATGAAGTGGTGCAAGATCATTACATGCTTCAATCTCTTTGATCACTTCATCATTCAGCAAAGTAGCTTCTGCAAACTTCTCGCCACCATGTACGATACGATGTCCTACCGCTCCGATCTCATCCAGAGATGCAATCACACCGTTTGTCTCATCTGTCAGCTGCTCTAATACAAGGCTTACTGCTGCTGTATGCGTCGGCATCGCTACCTCCATCTTAACATTCTCCTTGCCTGTTGGCTTATGTGTCAGACGTCCATCAATTCCAATTCTCTCACAAAGACCCTTTGCCAAAACCCCTTCTGTATCAGAGTCAATTAACTGATATTTTAATGATGAACTGCCACAATTAATAACTAATACCTTCATTCGTTTTATTCCTCCTGTTTTTTGCTTTACCATTTTTATTTTAACGCCAAATGAATCAAATGTCAAAGCTTTTTGCACAAAAAACATATCCATTTTTCGTTACTGAATAGACGGATTTACCTGCATATATTGATTTACGTCTTGTTTTAACTGCTCCCATGCATCTTCATGCACAACATAATATTTTGGGCAGTCTTTTCCTGTAACATCATAATGGCGAATAATATCATTCGATGTCAAGTCAAACTGCTGCAGCAGCCATGCCGTCAGCTTGATTACCGACTGATATGTAATATCATTAAATTTTCCTTCCCAATCTGGATGACAAACTTCAATTGAAATCGTATCATCATTTCTCCAGTTTGTACAATAGGACTTCTCATCAATTGGAATACATTGAATAATCTCCCCCTCCAATCCTACTACAAAATGAGAACTTGCTTTTGTTCCGTCTGGATTTGCTTTTGGATCGGCAAGATTTGCAAAATAATTTCGATTACTTTGTGCTGGTGTTCCTGCATTTGCAACCCAATGAATTACTACATTTTTTACTTTTTTCAGCCGAACTCCTGGTCTGGAAAATTCATTTTTTTCAATAATCTGCTGATCAATCCAAGCTGGAACTATATCACTTTTTCTTGTATATGGCTCTTCTGTCGAAACAGGAGCAGTCGTCTGTTCCTGTATATTCTGTGTGCCAAAAATATTAGAATTCTCATCAGCTGGATTGGAATTACCAGAAGAAAATAGTTTCTTTCCTACTATAATTACCAAAATAACTGCAGCAATACATACTCCCCCTGCTATTATTCTTCTTCTGATTAAACGCTGACGCTCTCTTCTTATTCGTTCTGCTCTTCGTTTGATTCGTTCTTGTCTGGAACGCAGTTCTTGTTCGTATTGATCTTCTGGCTCTTGTCCATCATTTTGTATTTGGCTGCGGAAGCGTTCCGCTCTCGTTTTCTGATCCATATTAAAATCTCCTCAACAGTAAACTTTTTTTCCACTGATCTTCATTTTTACTCAAGTCTATATCCACAATATGAGATACATAATGTTTTCTTCCTGTCAGATTTCAGATATTTTTTACGTATATTATTTTCGTCTATATCCTACCACTTAAAAGAAGTAAATGTTACACCCCTAATTGATAAAATCATACTTAATTTTAAAACTATTGTCAACTGCATTTCACATATTTTTTTGCATACATAGGAATGAAAAGAAAATGTAATGATTCGTTCACAAAATTGTCAATTTCTTTCTGTATACTAAACAAGTATACCGTCTTTTATCGTAACGGTTTTGATTCAAATTTTGATAGAAAGGATTTTTATATGAAAACAATTGACCTGGTAGTTCCTTGCTATAATGAGGAAGAGGTTCTTTCATTTTTCTACAAGGAAACAAATCGAGTTGTGAGCCAGATTAGCAATTATACATTTCACTATATTTTTGTTGATGACGGCAGTTGCGATCACACACTTTCTGTTATGCAGGAACTTGCTTCCAAGCATCCTGAGATCACTTATTTATCCTTTTCCCGCAACTTTGGAAAGGAATCTGCTATGTACGCTGGATTAAAACATTCTGTCGGAGACTATGTCGTTGTTATGGATGCGGATCTTCAGCATCCTCCTTCTATGATTATTGATATGATTGCAGGTATTGAAGAAGGATATGACTGTGTCGCAGCACGCCGCAGCAACCGTAATGGAGAATCTCCGATCCGCAGCTTTTTTTCCCGTCAATTTTATAGACTAAGCAACCGCATGAGCGATGTCAAAATGGCATATGGAGCGGTTGACTTCCGTATGATGACTCGCCAAATGGTTGACTCAATTTTAGAATTATCGGAAGTTCAGCGATTTTCTAAGGGAATTTTTATGTGGGTTGGATATAATACAAAATGGATTCCTTATCAAAATGTAGAGCGCACAATTGGGACAACCAAATGGAGTTTCTGGGGACTATTCAAATATGCGATTGATGGAATTACATCATTTTCCGTTGCTCCGCTGCGCATGGTTTCTGGAATAGGATTTACTATTTCCATGATCGCTTTTATTTATATTATTATCACGCTTGTACAGACATTATTTTTTGGAATTAATGTTCCAGGCTATGTAACAACATTATGCGCTGTTTTATTTTTAGGAGGAATCATAGAGTTTTCCATCGGTATTTTAGGAGAATATATTTCTCGTATTTACATGGAAACGAAAGATCGTCCGATTTATATTATTAAAACTTCAAATTTAAAAGAAATCAAGAAATCCTCTGAAAAGGATTCATAAGGGAGAATTTAAATGGATAGAAAAAAAGATTTTTGGGAAAAGTACGCCCCTTATCTCTGTGCTTTTTTCATACCAGTCATTGTTATGATTGCAGTTTTTATTCAGAGGGGAATCTTTCCATTTGGTGAGATGAGTTTTCTGCGAACAGATTTATATCACCAATATGCACCGTTTTTCCAAGAGATGAAGAAAAAACTGGCAGAGGGCGGAAGTCTCCTTTACAGCTGGGATATTGGTATGGGAACCAATTTTATGTCATTATTTGCCTACTACCTTGCAAGCCCATTAAATTGGCTTTTGTATTTATGCCCACGAGACTATATTATTGAATTTATCACCTATTTTATTGTAATTAAAATTGGGCTTTCCAGCGTTTCCATGACTTATTATTTGATTCAGCATAATGGAAAACATGACTTTGGAGCTGCATTTTTTGGTATTTTCTATGGCTTAAGCGGATACATGGCTGCTTATAGCTGGAATATTATGTGGCTGGACTGCATTTTACTGTTCCCACTTGTTGTTCTTGGATTAGAACGGCTTGTGCAAAAAGATAAATGCTTTTTATACTGCATTTCACTTGGACTTTGCATTTTATCAAATTACTATATCGCAATCATGATCTGCATTTTCCTTGTCATTTATTTTCTCGTGCAGTTATTACTGTCTTCTTGTCAGGGAAAGGAATATTTAAAGAAGATTGCGGAATTTGCTGTTTATTCTCTGCTTGCTGGAGGACTCGCCGCGATTGTGCTTCTCCCGGAAATTTATGCGCTGAAAACAACCGCATCAAGCAGCATCAGTTTTCCTCAGACAGTTACGAGTTATTTTTCTATTTTTGATATGATCGCACGACATCTTGTTGATGTGGAAGTTCATATTGGTCTTGACCACTGGCCAAATATTTACTGTGGAGTTGCCGTTTTATTTTTAATTCCACTTTATATTTTAAATCGCCGTGTTAATTTTTATGAAAAGTTTCTTTATTGTCTGCTGCTGCTTTTCTTCTACTTAAGTTTCAGCAATAACGTATTAAACTTTATTTGGCATGGACTCCATTTTCCAAATTCTCTTCCTGCAAGACAGTCATTTATTTATATTTTTCTTGTTCTGTCTATGGCATGGCAAGGTTATGATGGAATTCGGTCAAGAAGCATTAAACAGATTATCGGATGCATGTGGCTGGCAATCGTATTTACGATTCTCGCTGAAAAAATTATAACGGAAAAATTTTTCAGCTGGCATGTTTATTATGTAAGCATTTTATTTCTTGCATTTTACGGAGGAACGGCTTATTTATACCGAAAAGAACAAATTACAAAACGATTAGCTGCAGGATTTATTATTTTCCTTGTAACAATCGAAGCGTTCATTAATACGACAACAACAAGTGTAACGACAACAAGCCGTACTTCTTATGTCCGCGATGATCAGGCAATCCGCACAATTCTTGCATCTGTCAAGGCAGAAGAGCCTGAATTTTATCGTGTAGAGAAATCAAAAATTCGTACAAAAAATGATGGAGCTTGGCTGGATTATCCTTCTATTTCCATTTTTTCTTCTACTGCCAATGCAAGCTTAACTTCGTTTTTTAAAGTATTTGGTCTTGAATCATCTACTAATGCTTACGGTTCTGTCGGTTCCACATTTCTCTCCAATATGATTTTTGGAGTTAAATATAATATTTCCAATGAAGTGCTGGAAGAAACAGATGCACGTGAGCTTTATATGGAACAAGATGGTGTGTATGTCTACAAAAACAATTATACACTGCCGCTTGGATTTCTCGTTCAAAAAGACTTTAATCAAGTATGGATCACTAATGGAGCTACTCCATTTGAAAACTTAAACTCATTTGCAGAAGTCTCTTCGGGAATTTCAGATCTTTATACTACAATTAATACAGATTTTGTTGATGCATCGACTTATTCTGTTAAGATTAACAAAGATGGATTTACCTATTTATACGTCAATAAATTTGGTCCAAATAAAGTAGATGTCACTGACGCCGCTGGCAATACAACTTCCCATGACAACTTAAACCGTGGTTATATTTTGGATATGGGATACCGCAGATCGGGTGATGTGCTGACAATCAAAAATACTGATGAAAATGGCGCAGACAAGACATTGACTGTCACCGCTTACCAAATGAACGAGTATAAATTAAAACGTGTGTATGATACGTTAAGCCGAACTTCAATGACAGTCGACGAATATAATGATACGCATATTAATGCTCATATTACAAGCGATCATGACGGAATTTTATTAACTACGATTCCATATGATACTGGATGGACAATTACGGTAGATGGTACTGTCGTATCTCCTGAAAAGTTTGGTGATGCATTTATTTCTCTTCCACTGACCGCTGGATTCCATACGTTGACATTTTCCTATGTTCCAGGTGGTGTGCTGGAGGGAGCTATTATTACTGTAAGTTCTCTTGCAGTGTTAATTGCACTCTATCTCATTACTATCTTCTGGAAGCGAAAAAAGAAACGTTACAGTCCATATACTAAGTCAGACTTTAATTATTCAAACAGCGAAGGATTATTTTTGCCAGACGACGCAGAAGAAGATGCCGTAGACCGCAACCATGTGGAAGAAGTATTGAAGGAAAAACGAACAGGAGAACTTCCTACGGGTGAAGAATTACTCGCCCAAGGCATTCCTTTAGAAACAACGGTTATTCCAAATTCTGAAGTACAGCAATCAAATCTTGAGCAGACGAAAGTTTCCATTCATTCAGATCAAACTGCTGATCGATCTGATTTGGAGCAGACGAAAGTTTCTATTCATTCAAATCAAACTGCTGATCAAGCTGATTTAGAGCAGACGAAATTACTTTAACAGTTTATTTTTTCAAAAATCAATGCTATAATTCATCCTGGCAGTATTGCGATATATGCTATCTATAAGCATAACATACATCTCACAATAAAATACTGCCAGCTTTCTTGAACGCAGCAAAGCGGAATTATCCGCTTTATCGTGTTTTATTTTAAATTAAGGAGGATTTGCTATGAAGTTATGGGGAGGACGTTTCACAAAAGAAACCGATCAAATGGTATATGAATTTCAGTCATCTATTAATTTCGATAAGCGTTTTTATGCACAAGATATTTCCGGAAGTATTGCCCATGTGACAATGCTTGCAAAACAACATATTTTAACAGACGAGGAACGAGACAAGATTATTGACGGTCTGACGGGAATTAAAGAAGATATTGATTCTGGTAAATTAGTCATCGGTCAGGCACAGGAAGATATTCATAGTTTTGTGGAATCTCATTTGATTGATCGTGTGGGTGATGTCGGAAAGAAACTCCATACAGGAAGAAGCCGTAATGACCAAGTTGCATTGGATATGAAACTTTATACAAGAGAACAGGTAGGAGAGGTTGACTCCTTGCTGAAAGAGCTGCTGACAAGCCTTTTGCATATTATGGAAGAAAATACAGAAACGTATATGCCAGGTTTTACTCATTTGCAGAAAGCACAGCCTGTCACACTCGCACATCATTTTGGCGCTTATTTTGAAATGTTCAAACGTGACCGCAGCCGTATGGCAGATATCAAAAAGAGAATGAATACTTGTCCTCTTGGCTCTGGCGCACTCGCAGGCACTACTTATCCACTGGACAGAGAATATACCGCTTCGCTTTTAGGCTTTGACGGTCCTACATTGAACAGTATGGATTCCGTATCCGACAGAGATTACTTAATCGAATTTTTAAGTGCATTGTCAACGATTATGATGCATTTATCTCGTTTCTGCGAGGAAATTATTATATGGAACAGCAATGAATACCGCTTCGTAGAAATCGACGACGCATACAGCACAGGAAGCAGTATTATGCCACAAAAGAAAAATCCAGATATCGCTGAACTTCTTCGCGGAAAGACAGGACGTGTGTATGGCGCATTGATGTCACTGCTCACAACAATGAAAGGACTTCCTCTTGCTTATAACAAAGATATGCAGGAAGACAAAGAGATGGCATTTGATGCTATGGATACCGTAAAAGGATGTCTGATCCTGTTCAACGGTATGGTTTCCACGATGCGCTTTAACAAACCAGTTATGGCAGCAAGCGCACAAAATGGCTTTACAAATGCAACCGATGCCGCTGATTATCTTGTGAATCACAGCGTTCCATTCCGCGATGCACACGGTATTATCGGTCAGCTCGTTTTATTATGCATTGAAAAGAATATTTCCCTCGACGAACTGCCATTAGAAGAATATAAGAAAATCAGCCCTGTATTTGAACAAGACATTTACGAAGCAATTAGCTTAAAAACTTGCGTGGAAAAACGATTAACAATCGGTGCTCCAGGCAAAGCAGCTATGGACTCCATTATCACAATCTATAAAAATTATTTGACACAAGAATAATTCAATCAACATAATAGGGAGCGTAAAACCTATTCCTTTTAGGTGATAGGTAGTTCACAGTATCATAAAAGAGATATGTCCTGTCACTATTCGTGACTGGAGCATATCTCTTTTTTCGTTGTTCATACAGATACAACGGATAAGTCAATGCTTTTTGTTTCTAATTATCCTTGCTCGAACTGTGACAAATACAGTTGTGCATAGAATCCATTTTGTGCCATTAATTCATCATGATTTCCTTGTTCAATAATATCTCCATCTTTCATAACGAGAATTAAATCGGCATCTCGAATTGTTGAAAGTCGATGGGCAATGACAAAACTTGTTCTTCCTTTCATCAGATTGTTCATCGCTTTTTGAATTCGCTGCTCAGTACGGGTATCAACGGAACTTGTTGCCTCATCTAAGATCAAAATACGATTGTTTGCAAGGATTGCTCTTGCGATTGTAAGAAGCTGCTTTTGTCCTTGTGAGATATTGCTTGCTTCTTCATCAAGTACCATATCATATCCGCCTGGAAGAGCCGAAATGAAGTGATGGGCATGTGCTGCCTTTGCTGCGGCAATAATCTCATCATTCGTAGCGTCCAGACGCCCATAGCGAATATTTTCGCGGATTGTACCATGGAATAACCATGTATCCTGCAATACCATGCCAAACATCTCACGAAGCTCGCTTCGGTCAAAATCTTTGACATTATAATCATCAATCATAACAGCACCGCTATTTACATCATAAAAACGCATTAACAGCTTAATCATCGTTGTTTTACCAGCGCCAGTTGGACCAACGATTGCAATTTTGTGTCCAAATTTCACCTTTGCACTAAAATCATTTACAATAATCTTTTCTGGCAGATATCCAAATTTTACATGATCAAATGTAACGCGGCCTTCCAGCTCACTTGTGCGGACATTTCGATCCATTCCAGTCATATAATCTTTGACTGATGCATGATGAGGAGAAACCTGTTCTTCTTCCTCTTCATCAAGAAATTCAAAAATACGTTCTGCCGCAGCTGCAGTTGACTGAAGCATATTTGCAACCTGAGCAAGCTGTGAAATTGGCTGATTAAAGGAACGTACATATTGAATAAACGACTGAATCTGTCCTACTTGAATGCTTCCCTTTACTGCCAAATATCCACCTAAAATTGAAACTGCCACATAGCTCAAGTTACCTACAAACATCATGATTGGCTGCATCATACCTGATAAAAACTGTGATTTCCATGCGGAATGGTACAGCACTTCATTTGTATCACGAAATACTTTTAATGTATCGTCTTCTTTGTTAAATACCTTAATTACATTATGACCGCCAAATACTTCTTCTATCTGACCATTAATATGACCAAGATATTCCTGCTGCTGCTTAAAATATTTCTGAGATTTCTTTACAATAACAGAAACCATAACAACGGAAATTGGCATAATAATCAATGCAACAATTGTCATAACAATACTAATACGAAGCATCATAATCAAAACACCGATCAGTGTTGCAATCGAAGTAATAAGCTGTGTCATACTTTGATTTAAACTTTGGCTCAATGTATCAACATCGTTTGTTACACGGGAAAGAATCTCTCCATGTGTTTTTGTATCGTAATAGTTCATTGGCAGACGATTAATCTTTTCTGATATTTCTCTTCTCATACGATATGTCATTTTTTGAGAAATTCCAGACATAAGAAATCCCTGTACAAAAGAGAATGCTGCACTTGCTATATACAGCCCTCCTAATGTCAGCAGAATGCTTCCCAACTCTTCAAAATCAATACCAGTTCCGCCAGAAATTTTACTCATCAAGCCATTATAAATGCTTGTCGTTGCGTCACCAAGAATCGTTGGTCCGATAATAGAAAATATCGTACTTCCAATCGCAAATAATACAACAAACAAAAGTGCGAATTTATATTTTGAGAGATAAACAGCTAATTTTTGAACCGAACCTTTAAAATTCTTTGCTTTTTCCCCCATCATTGCTCCAGGTCCGTGTGCTCCATGTCCTCCTCTTGCTGGCTTACTCATGATCAGCACCTCCCTCCTGATTATTGGCTTCATTTTCAGAGGCAGTTACTTGTGACTCTTCTTTGTTTCCATATTGTTCTTTCTCTGCGATTTCTTTCTTATTTGCAGTCGCATTGTTTAATTCTTCTTCTGACAACTGGGAACTTGCAATCTGATAATATACCTCACAATCACGAAGCAATTGCTCATGTGTTCCAATTCCAGCAATTTTTCCTTCATCCAACACAATAATCTGATCTGCATGTAAAATCGTACTGATACGCTGTGCAACAATAATCACTGTTGCATCTTTCGTCTCTTCCTTTAAGGCACGACGCAGTGCTACATCTGTCTTATAATCAAGTGCTGAAAAACTGTCATCAAAAATATAAATCTCTGGGGCTTTTGCAATTGCTCTCGCAATAGAAAGACGCTGTTTTTGTCCTCCTGATACGTTACTTCCGCCCTGCGCAATCGCATCCTCGTATTGATCTTCTTTCTGCAAAATAAAGTCTTCTGCCTGTGCAATTTTTGCAGCCTTCTTCATCTGTTCATCCGTAATATCATCATGTGCAAACTTAATATTAGATGCGATTGTTCCAGAGAACAGCAATCCCTTTTGCGGCACATATCCAATCACTTCTCTCAGCTGTTTAAGTTCTGCATCTCGAACGTCAACTCCATCAACTGTAATTGCTCCGCTCGTCACATCAAAGAAACGAGGAATCAACTGTACTAATGTCGATTTGCCACATCCCGTACTTCCGATGATTGCAGTCGTCTGACCTGGTCTTGCTGTAAAATGAATATCATGCAGCACATCTTCATCCGCATCCGGATAAGCAAAATTAACATGATTAAAACAGACAACACCCTTTTGTGCACCGGACAACTTCTTTGTATCTGACTTTTCCACAATACTGGACTCCGTTGTCAACACTTCGTCAATACGCTGTACTGATACTAACGCTCTTGGAAGCATAATGGACATCATCGCAATCATAAGGAACGACATAATAATCTGCATTGTATATGTAATAAATGCCATCATATCTCCCACTTGCATTTGTCCAGCATCAATTCCTTTTGCACCAAACCATACGATCATGACTGTAATCAGATTCATAATCAGCATCATTAGCGGCATCATCATTGACATAACACGGTTTACAAACAAGTTTGTTTTTGTTAATTCTCTATTTGCCTTATCAAAACGCTTCTCTTCGTATTTTTCACGGCTAAATGCACGGATAACCATAATACCACTTAAAATCTCACGAGTAACCAAATTTAATTGATCCACTAATTTCTGTAAAATTTTAAATTTTGGCATTACAACAAAAAATAAAAATGCAATCACACATGTAATCGCTGCTACTGCAACTGCAATAATCCATGCCATTGATGTATTTGTATGAAATACTTTAAAAACTCCTCCAACACCAATAATTGGAGCGTAAAATAACATACGAAGCATCATAACAACAAGTATCTGTACTTGCTGAATATCATTCGTTGTTCTTGTAATTAAAGAGGCTGTGGAAAATTTATCAAATTCTGCATTTGAAAATGATAATACTCGCTCAAATACACGATCTCTGAGATTTTTTCCAAGACTAGCAGCGACTCTTGCTGCAATTAATGTGACAAGAATGGATGCAGCCATCATTAAGAGAGAAATGCCAAGCATCTTTGCACCTGTACCAAACAAATATCCATTTTGTACTTTCTGCATATCCATTCCAATTGCTTCATATTCTGCTTTGACAAACGCAACTGCCATCTGCTCTGTCATCGAATCAGACATTGAACTTATATTTTTCTCAGCTTCATCTGTCATCTGTTCAATTGCTTCCTTAGGGAGTGCTGCAAGCAATTCAAAGAGATCAATATCCTTTGGCAGCTTTGTCTTCTTTGGCAATGACTGTTTGATTTGGGAAATGAGCTGCTCTCTCATCGCTTTAGCCTCTTCCCCCTCTGCACTAAGAAAAGAAACCATCATCTCCGGAGTCTTTAAACACTCCGCCACTTTTTGAAGCTCTTCATCTTTTAAAGACTTTAATTGGTATAAGTTTTCCTCCTCCAAAGCTGGATATCGTTTTTCTAATTTACTCCATTCTGCTTTTGAATAATCCTCTTTGTCCAATAGTTCATAAGAATCTTCAATCAATTGTTCGTCTTCCACAAAAATCATAAGCTTTTCCATCTGGTCTTCTCGTATCACTTCAGGAACATGAGAATCAATTCCACCCTGCTGAATACCAACATTGACAATATTCGATGTGTACGAAGGAAGTGCCAAATCACAAAAAGCTTGTGCAATTAAAAGAAGTATAATCAAAACAATTGATTTACCAGAACCTTTTAAATACTTCATCAGCTTTACCATTGGTTATATTGCTCCTTTCTTTTTTCTGCTAATTAGTTAAATAGCTAACCATTAGTGTAAGACGGTTCTTTGCAAAAGTCAACCAGTTTATAAAAACTTCATAAATATTTATATCGACACTCACCTCACTATCTCTGCATAAACAAACTTCACTGTATAAATTCACAATATCAGACCAAACTATCTTTTGACCCCAACATCATTTGTATAAGACTACTGCGAATTTTAGCTTGACGGAAAGGGAAAATATGATATAATAAAAATAATTACTATTTTTATTATAGAAAGGAGAATCGTATGTTATTGAATGGAAAAATCGCAGTAGTTACTGGTGGCACGAGAGGGATTGGTTATGCAACAGTGAAGAAATTTTTAGATAATGGTGCGAAAGTTGCATTATTTGGTTCTCGGAGCACTACAGTAGAACGTGCGGTACAACAATTAAAAGAAACTTGTGCAGATTATGAAGTAGAAGGTTTTTATCCAGATTTATTAAATGCAGAAGAAGTTCGTAAAACATTTGAACAGATCGTATCTAAGTGGGGACGCATTGACATCTTAGTGAATAATGCTGGCGTTTCTGCAAGAGAAAGCATTTATACGTATGATCCAGAAGAATTTAAAAAGACGATGGACTTGAATGTAAATGCAGTATTTATTTGTACTCATGAAGTAGTCAAATTTATGAAAGAACAAGGCAGCGGTGTTATCTTAAACACAAGCTCAATGGTTAGTCTCTATGGTCAGCCTTCTGGCTGTGCTTATCCAGCTTCTAAGTTTGCAATCAACGGATTAACAAAGTCATTGGCAAGAGAATTAGGAAAAGATCAGATTCGTGTAAATGCAGTCGCACCTGGTGTTACAAATACAGATATGGTTGCTGCACTGCCTGATGAAGTGATTCAGCCTTTAATTAACACTATTCCACTTAAAAGAGTTGGAGAACCAGAAGATATCGCAAATGCATTTTTATTCTTAGCAAGCGATATGGCAAGCTACGTTACAGGCGAGATTTTATCCGTAGACGGCGCAGCGATGACGTAATTGAGAATAAATTATACAAAAAATCGGATAAAATTAATAGAAAAACTGGCAGCAAAAGAATAATTCCTTCTGCTGCCAGTTTTTCCTATGTTCAACGGACAATTCATAATCCGCTTTACTTCTCAATCCGATTAAAACGCAAATTTATCTGCAAAATAAGCCTTTAAATCTTCAATCTTAATACGTTCCTGAGCCATTGTGTCACGATCACGTACTGTTACACAACCGTCATTTTCAGACTCAAAATCATACGTAATACAGAATGGTGTACCGATCTCATCCTGTCTTCTGTAACGCTTTCCGATATTACCTCTGTCGTCAAACTCACAGTTATATGTCTTGCAAAGTTCCTGATAAACCTTTTCTGCACCTGCATTTAACTTCTTAGATAATGGAAGTACACCGATCTTAACTGGTGCCAATGCTGGATGAAAATGAAGAACTGTTCTTACATCACCGCCTTCTAATGTCTCTTCATCATAAGCGGAGCATAAAAATGCCAATGTCACACGGTCTGCACCAAGAGATGGCTCGATAACATAAGGAACATATTTTTGCTTCTTTTCATCATCAAAATATGTCATATCTTGTCCAGATGTATTCTGATGCTGTGTCAAGTCATAATCGGTTCGGTCTGCAATTCCCCAAAGCTCACCCCATCCAAATGGGAATAAGAACTCAATATCTGTCGTTCCTTTTGAGTAGAAGCATAATTCTTCTGGAGAATGATCTCTTGCTCTCATTTCTTCTTCTTTCATACCAAGGCTCTTTAACCAGTCGATACAGAACTGACGCCAGTAAGTAAACCATTCTAAATCAGTACCTGGCTCACAGAAAAATTCTAATTCCATCTGCTCAAATTCTCTTGTACGGAATGTGAAATTACCTGGTGTAATCTCATTACGGAAAGACTTACCAATCTGTCCAATACCAAATGGAATCTTCTTACGTGATGTTCTCTGTACATTCTTAAAGTTAACAAAAATTCCCTGTGCTGTCTCTGGTCTTAAATATACTGTATTTTTTGCATCTTCTGTAACACCTTGGAATGTCTTAAACATTAAGTTAAACTGACGGATATCTGTCCAGTTTTTCTTACCACAAGATGGACAGCAAATGTCATGTTCTTCAATAAACTGCTTCATCTCGTCCTGAGACCATCCATCTACAGAACCTTCCATCTTGATATCGTTCTCCTGCATATAGTCTTCAATTAACTTATCTGCACGGAAACGCTCATGGCATTCTTTACAGTCCATTAATGGATCGGAAAATCCCCCCAAATGTCCTGATGCCACCCATGTCTGAGGATTCATCAAAATCGCACAGTCTACACCTACATTATAAGGGCTTTCCTGAATAAACTTCTGCCACCATGCCTTTTTTACATTATTCTTTAATTCAACACCAAGATTACCATAATCCCATGTGTTCGCAAGACCTCCATAGATCTCAGAACCAGGATATACAAAACCTCTTGCTTTCGCCAACGCTACAATCTTATCCATTGATTTTTCCATAATTTTACCTCGCATTCTCTATTTTCCGTTTGGCAATTACTTCTCAATATATCTTCCCTATTGTACTATGTTTTTCTTGACTTTTCAAGGGTTAGTATATGCTGCATCCATTATTTTTTAAAGATAATATATGATTTTTGTTGCGCTGGTGTGTTGACATTGTTTTCCGTGTTACAATTTACATTCGTTGATATATAAGCGATTTTACCCTCGACAGTAATATTGGCTTTATAATTCACATAAACGAGCTGATAATCGTTATGTGTCATAATCTCATCAATTGCTGCAGCTTCTCCATTAACGGTTACAAAGTCTCCCTCTAAGGCAACTATTGTGTCGGACAATTTTTCTGTATAAAGAGTATCTCCCCCTGTCAAAGACATTTCCTGTGCATTAAATGCAGTATAATCCTCAGCAGTCGCATATGTCATACGAACAATAACATCATTCCCCTGCTTCTTTACACTGTCCAGACTAATCGGAAGTTTTTCCTTTGTCTGTTCTGAAGAATAAAAATCCAGTTCTGCATTTTGTTTGTTGTACTGCTGTACTTCTTCCTGTCCCATCTTCTTTAGATCATCTATGTTATACTCTTTTCCGTCAAATGCTTCCACATAGGCCCCTTCTAAAGACTTATCTAACTTTACAAATACACCACTTTGCGTCGGTTTATACTCCACACCACAAGCAGTCATCAATAAAACCGCTGCCGATGCAATTACTGTCAATCCCTTTCTCATCGTTACCTCCTAATATCTAGAAACTTGTAGTTATTTTTATTCTACTATGTTCCTTATTAATTTGCAACTGTATTATTTGATTCGATGATTCCCTATTATACTTCTTTTTTCTTCTCTATTCGTATCACCTTGCCGTGATCCATATAAAATACTTGATCGCAAAGCAATTCAATATCTTCTCTTGTATGACTTGCAATAATAATCAACTTTCCCTGTGCTTTCAAGTCCAAAATCAGCTTTCTTATTTCTGCCACACCTTCATTATCCAATCCATTCATTGGCTCGTCTAACAAAACAATTTCTGGATTTTCCATTAATACCTGTGCTAGTCCAAGCCTCTGTCTCATTCCAAGAGAATATTTTCCTACATGCTTTTTGCTGTTTGGATCTAATCCAACCATACGAATTGCTTCTTTAATTTGCTCTTTTCCAATTTTATTCCGAATCATTGCCAATAACTGCAGATTCTTAAATCCCGAATAATTTGGCAAGAATCCTGGATTTTCAATAATAATTCCAATATTATCTGGAATATCAATATCTTTTCCGACAATCTTTTCATCTACACAAATGATTCCAGAAGTCGGAAGCACAAATCCACAAATACACTTCATCAGCATTGTTTTTCCAGAACCATTTCGACCCACAAGTCCATAAATATTACCTGGAAGCAGTTCCATATTAATATTATCCAACACAACCGATTCCCCAAACTGCTTTCGGATATTTTCTATTTTTATCATCACAACCTCCATCGATATTTTTTATTTTTACTTACTGCAGCGAAACGACATCAATCTGTTTACGTCTTGCTGAAAATGCAATAACAATCGTACAGACAATTATTATTCCTGCATAAACACTAAATATATAAGAAACTTCTATTGGTGCCCGAACATTGACCATGTTCCAATTCTCCATCGAACTCCATGATATAGGGGAAATCCAATACATCCAACGATATTCAGACATAGCTCCTAGCCACTTCACGATTGGATCTAATAAAACTAAAAATACAATCGCACCTAATCCAAAAATTCGTTTCTGTGTAGCAAGGCTCACCGCATAAGCGACATGCCCAAGCATCACCATTGAAATCCATCCGCTTATAAAAGTAATTCCTAATACTGCAGACGGATAAAAGACTTTCACAATTTCATGCGATATGTCCATATTTCCATCTTTTACAATCTCAGCAACTGTACTTCCCCAAAGTCCCGTCCACGTAACGGTAGGAAGCACTGCAAGAATACTTACAATCGTAATAAACAACATATACAATAACGTCGCAACCCATATATAAAGACATTCTCCTCTCCACCATACACCTCTCTTACTCCTCACAATAATATATGGTGTCACTTCATCCATAAATGGAGCCTCACTTAACACTAATACGATACCAAGATATACCATTACTTTCGCAAGATTAACGCCTATCGTTCCATCTTTAAATAAAAAAGCTAATACGCATGGCGTAATTTTTGTTCCGCTTCTCAATCCCCATTCTGTGTATATCCACAAATATTTTACTACTAGTATCAGTTCCATACCAAATGCCATGAAAACTGGAGCACTGCTCTTCCAGCGTGCCAATTGTCCTTTTGCAATCATCCGTTCTTCTCTACAAATTCCCATGCTTCCACCTCTTTCTCAGCGATACATAAAATCCAACCGCTGGAATTAAATTGCAGATAAACAAGTATACTGTATGATAAACTAATTTTGTTGCTAAACTTTGTACGTAAAATCCAACGCCAATAAAACTACTAATTGCTGTAAACTCTAAGTTACTCGGCAGCAGCCATATTGAAATTGCATAAACAAAATAAAAAACAAAAAATGGTGCCCCGATTCCGATAAAACTATTTGGTTTTTTTACAGTAATCCAAAGTCCAGCTAACGCCATACAAGAAGCAGAAAGCCCAAAGTTCCATCCCTGTATAATAAAATATACGATTGGCACTGATCCTGTCAGCAGCTCTGGATATTCGGAAGAACAGCTTTCTGTCTGAAAAACACCTTCCATTCCTCCTATGCGCATCCACGGATACATTACAATTCCAAATAGAAGAAATCCACATATAGCAGCTGTAACTACCCCGACTATTGTAATCACGATTTTAGAACAGGCATATTTTTTCAAACCTGCACGCGAAAAAATAAATCGAAAATATTTGCTGTTCCAGTCTTCTGCAAAACTATTGCTGTATACTGCCGCAAGAGCTACAATCAATAATGGCTTAAATCGGTCAAAACTCATCATTTTATTCAATTGATCCGCACTGCTCATTATATCGCGTACTTGTCCTGAAAAAATAACCTTCCAATTTTCCGACATCCCCATAATGCAAATGACTGCAATTCCAACAACTATACTAACAAACCGCCAAGAAAAAAAACATCTCTTAGCATCCATCCGAATCATATGATTTGTTCGTCTATTCACTTCCTGCCTCCTTAAAACTGAATTTCACCTGTAGCTTCCATTCCTGTCACTCCATGAATTAAAATATGGTCGATCAGTTTTATTCCATTTTTCATATACTCATACTCAACATCCCAGCAAGGTTCAATTATCATCTGTTTCTCACTATAATTTAAGTTTCCCATCGGAAGCATGTACTTTAGCTTTGCTGATCTAATTGTAACATTCCCCTGATTGAGCTGTAAAAAGCATATTCTCGCTTCCGCCACAGCTTCCTTTGCAGAAATCACAGTTTGCATTGATTCATTTATAATTGTCGAGCCAATTTTTCCACCTTGCGCCTCCGCAAGTATCACTCCTTTTTCTGGATGATAAACTAAAAATAATATATTTTCCGCAGTAACCGATTCTACTATTTTGCCATTAATTGCTTTTTTATATAATAACAAATATACGCCCTGCTCCGTTGTCCATGGCTTTAATTCCCCTATTATATTGCCATTTTCATCTATTTTTGTATCAAGCGATGCAAGTCCTGTTATTTCTTGAATTCGATTCATACTCTGTGCATCCATTGTGTAAATCTTCATCTCTTCTTCCGAAAAACCTAATGCTGCTGCAATTGGATTACATACCGCCTTTGCCCGATCTTTGCTTCCTGATTCCAATTCTTCCGTAGAAAATGCACTGCTCAAATGCCGATAATGCAGCGTATACATACTATCTATAATATTTTCATTCGGGCGATATAAGCAACATGCCGAATAAAACATATTCCCATATCGTTCTGCTTCTGAAAACGCACGGAAACGCATGCCCGAATATGGTGTAACCGAAATATAAGCATCCCCTCTTGAGAGATTAATAGTAGCCCCTATTTCTTCTGCTTGTTCTTTTGTCAAATTTTGTTCTTGAAACAAATATTCATAATATTCTTGTAGTTTTTGTTCGGTCTCTTCTTTTGACAAACCTAAGAACAGGCTTCCCACTGTCTCTAACGAGTAGTCCTCCCAATTTACTGTAAACTGCGGCACTTGATTCGAGACTAGCTGCTCCATTTGGATGCCTTCTTCTCCTTCCATTATCTGTATCGAATTATCTCCATACAAGCTGAGTCTTTCTTCTGTTGTCATCCTAATACTGCATCCAGAAAGTATTAGCATTATGCTAAGACATCCGATTATCCATCTTTTCATTTCAGTCTCCTTTCTTAGAAGTTTCAAAGAACTATCTTTATTTCATTTAATGAGGTTCACTTTTTATGTAAAAAATATTATTCAACGCCCCGGTTCGTTTATGTATTTTTATCTTATCATATTTCTTTTATTTCTACAACTCAGTTAGAAGTCCAATTTTTTTATTTTTTTGGTAAACTAACTTAATTGTATTTTTCTATTATCTATGGTATAATAATAATTTTATAATACCTCTATCATAGTCAAGTAGATATTTTCAATCCGCTTCGCTGCTTACTCATAACCGAATCACTGCTTCGTATTTAGCATACGTAAATAATATTAATATATATTGAATATAAAAAAGCTATAGCAGTCTCTCATCGACTCCTGCTATAGCTTCCTGGTTGTATTATTGTTTGCTTATTTTACTTTCTGTTTGTTCCACACATTATATCCACATATTATTACAGCAAATGGAAGCATAACAAATATAACCATGACCCCAATTCCTACTTGGTACCATTTACATTGCAAAGAAGTTACCAGTTGAAATGGTATTAAGAAAAATGATAAGTAATCACGAATAAATCCAACAAGCGGATTTTGATATCCCATATTTCCAATCATGTTTAAACAAGTTGGAAATATAAAAAGAATACTTCCAATTATAATATTTTGTGTCGGATTCACAAACAATTCTGCAAAAAAGGCAAGAATAATTCCAAGGTAAATTCCTATTCCAATTCTTATTATCATCGTCACAATCATATATTGTAGAATTGTACAGGATACTGGCATTGTTCCAAACTCATATAGCGACTGAATTAAAAATTTTGTGTCCTGTATTCCATATTTTAGGAAATATTGTGCATATACAGCTGACCAAATAATCAATGTATACACTCCTCCTAATAATCCACTAACTTTCATTTTATTCCAATAAATCTGCCTATTTCTTGGCATTACATGCAGCAGTGAATACATATTTGTTTTTCTTTCTTGATAAAATAAACTATGAATTGACAGTAACATAGCTATGACAATAATAATTGTATTTTTCATTTCTCTCTGTGTATCACAAAAAAACTTTTCCATCTTTTTTTCATTAAGAAATGCAATATTTTTACTACTCTGACTTTGAAGATTTTGTGATTGTTTTTTGAGCACTTCTAATGCTTTTCTCTGCTCCATATTAGTAATTTTTGGATCAGAACTTATTTGTTCTATTATTTGATTTTTTTCCTCTGTATATACACCTTCCACTTCTGTGATATACTGATTATAGAAAAACTCCTCCACACTAACAAATTGCTCTTTTGTTCCAAATTCACTCAATGCAATTCCTACCAATAACGTAATAATCAGCCATATTTTTTGTTTCCAAAAAACCTTATACTGCTCATAATAAAAGACAGAGTTCCATACATGTTTTCCAGAATCCGTTTGCTTTCCTAATCTTTTCACTTTCCATTCTATTTTTCTTACTTTCATTATAAGAATAATCGCAAAAAAACTAATAACTGTTATGAATACAACTATTGCCAAAGAAAGTGAAACAGGATAAGAAAATAAATTTAAGTTTTGATAATTTCCTATGATTTGTTTTATATCCAAAACTCCGATTAAATTCAAATATTGAAATGTTTTTGCCATCGGAGAATCTGGAAGTAAAAACCACAATAAGAAACTAATACAGACCATGATACCAAATAAAATCCAGGCAAGGCTTCCTCCATTTAATTTTACTGACACAAGCTGACAAATCACAGCAATAAAAAATATAGCAGCTAATTTTCCCATTAAGTACACGACAATATACATACCAATCGTAAGAGGAAATGGAACATTTCGGAATGTTGAAATCGCTTGTATGTATTTTGAAAATATTTCATTTAACTGGAAACATTGTACAGTTATAAGAATATTACTGCCGTACAATCCAATTCCTGAAACAATTACTGCAATCCATACCGCACAAGATTGAGCAAATCTTAATTTTCCCTTTCCATTTGGTGTGACTTGGATTAAATTCGCCATACCCATTCGATTATCTTGACCAGATTGTTGAAAGCAGAACAAACAAATCAACACTATCATTAAAATATCTGTTAAATAGAAATTTTGAAGCCGTTCTAATCCGGTACCATCAACTGGCTCTATCTCTATTCCTTTCATCTGCTGAAAGTCTTTTGCCGTTTTTTGAATATTTCGGTTCGAAAACCCTCTTTTTTTAGAAAAAATAGGCACATTCACCATTTGATTTGCTTTTTCTTCCAACCCATGAATAAATGTCTTGTATTCCAATACCGATTGATACTCATTGGAAATTTTACTAAATACTCTCGAAGCCGCTATAGCAGCGTTTTCATTCCAATATTTTGTTCCCTTATATTTTTTAATAATCTGTTCTTTTTGCTCTTCTTCTATCCATTGAATATCTGTGAAATACATAGATAAGTTTGAAAATTCATTTTGCTGTTTCTGGATAAACTGTAATTTTTCATCCTCACTGTCATAGTTTTTATCTAATATTCGCTGCCATTCTTTTTTTATTTCCATCTCCTGTTTTGTTGGGATAGATGGAATGAGCGAAACATAATAAATCACTCCATTTATAAGGAAGACAAAAAACAGTATCCACTTTATTTTTCCTGAAAATAACTTTTTTAGTTCAAATGATACTAATTTCATCTTTTCCTCATTTCTTGGCAAATGTCGCCAGATAAACGTCTTGCAAATTCGGAAATACGAGTTGTATCGGTATTTTTTGCTGTTCAAACTCTCGTTTTACACTCTCATCTCCTAATATTCTTGCCTGTAATTTCCCATTTGGCATTTCCTGCAAGTTACTCACAATTACACTGGATTCTATTTTTTCAAATTGATTAGCATCCAATATACACTCAAACACCTTGCCATTAAGCAATTCACAAAGCATATTTGGTGTTCCTTCTAAACAAACTGTTCCGCTGCCTAATAAAATAATTTTTTTTGCAATTGACTCTACATCAGAAACAACATGTGTCGCAATCAATATGATTTTATTTTCAGCAATTCGGCTAATAAAATTCCGAATTTTAATTCGCTCTTTCGGATCTAGTCCAGCAGTCGGTTCATCTAATATGATAATTTCTGGATTTCCTAATAATGCCTGAGCAATCAAAACACGCTGCCGCATTCCTCCAGAAAATCCTCCTAATTTTCGATTCTGAACTTCAAGCAGCCCCACTACTTCCAAGACATGATGCACTTCCGATGAAACTTCTCGCTTTGGAATTGCCTTTAACACTGCAATATATTCCAAAAACTTCTTCGCTGAAAAATTGTCATATATTCCCTGACTTTGCGGTACATAGCCGAGCACTTTTTTATATGCTTTTTCATGGTCCTTCACATTTTTCTCATTATAAAATACTTGACCGCTTGTTGAAGCAGTATTTCCAGTAATAATTTGAATTAATGTTGATTTCCCAGCACCATTTGGTCCTAATAAACCATAAACACCTGCATCAAGTGTTAATGATACATCATTTAATGCCGTGATTTTTCCATACTTTTTACTAATATTTTTTATCTCCAGCAGCATTATGCACTCCTTTTATTTTTCTGCAATTGTTTCATCCACCACTTACTTTTGTATTATTCCATTCGCACGATTTCTTCTGGGACAACTTCTTTTCCATCTCCAAGTTTCTTTTTATCTACTCGATAATAAATAACTCCATCATCCGTTGTATCAACTAAGAAAAGATAATCTTCATTTCCCTGCAGTAAAATGACTGCCTCGGAAAAATTTTTACTTGAAATTGTTCCCGCTAGTTTACCATCATATGTATAAATATAAAATTTTTGTTCTTCTTTTTCTGGTGCATTTCCTCCATAATTTACATCCGAAAAATATACATATTTTTCATCTGCACGAAGCATCATTACTTCTTTTTGCAAAATATCAAAATCTTTTTCTGTAAGCTTCTTTTTCATTTCTCCGTCTAAACTACATTCATAATATTCAGATTTCCATGTCTGCTTTTCTGTATCTCTTTCTATTATATTACGGCAGTATAGATTGTCTTTTCCTACAATTAGCGTAGAATTTGCAAAATCAGAACAGTCTTTTTTTTCATTTGTATCTAGATTTACAATCATACAATGAGAATCTCCAGACTCTTCATCCCAGTTATTTACAGAAAAATAACAATAGTTTTTATAACATTCCAAATTGTTGACCGATACATCCTTATACTCATTTGTCTCATAAAGAATTTCCTTTTTTTTCTGGTTATTCATTGGAAATTTTATTACAGATATAAATGGTTTTGCATTATCTTCTTTATATTTTTTTTCGTATAAAATCATATTTCCTTTGTGAATACAAAAAGATGGAATTTCACCTTCTCCGCTATAAAACACTTTTCTATTACTTCCATCTGCTTCCACTTCGTATACAACTTCTTTTATTTCTCCAGCTTTTTGACTCGCATCTGCCGTTATGTAGATCTTCCCATTATAATAATTCACAGCATTTGTTTTCGGAAAGTATGCATTACACTGATTTTTATTTTCCATATTTTCTTGATCATGCAAACATTCTGGCTTATCGCATACAAAGGAGAAGTTTTTCATTTCCTTATCCATAAATCCCAGATAACTGTTATATATAAGATTTCCCTTTAACACATAATAACCATCTGGAATTTCCAACATTATATTTCCCCAGCCGCTCATAAAGCCTCTTTGATAATCTGTAAATGCCCCATCATCAGAATTTGTCACAGGCTCACTTCCACACGCCGCCAAAAGACAGAGCATCATCATTACTACAGCTAGTTTTAATCCTTTCTTCACTTTTACTTTTTCCTTTCACTCATTTTTTTAATTAGGCGTTTGCGAAACTCGAAAAGCTATCTATTTCTTAGCTTTTTCAGACCTTGATCGCTCACCCACGCTTTATGGTAAGAAGATATCGCACTGATCGTTCCATTTCCTACATCAGCAACTGCAGATGTTGCAACTCTACCAGTGCCAGTAGCTGTTTTAGTTTTAGCAACACCCTCTACTCTATAAATAACAGTCACTTCTGCATATACGTTTGTTGCGGTTCCACAAGATGTTATAGCTTGCGCTCTAGTAGAACTTAATTTTTTATTAGAATAACTAATTGTATATCCATACACATTCATAACTCAATCACTGCTTCACAGTTTGTTAAATGGATCTTAGACACTACCCAATATCAGTAATTCTCGCCTCTATCGTGTTCTGCACACTTGAAACAAGTAACTTCTTTGATTTAATTACATCTTATTTTTTGTTACTCACACTTTCTTATATATATATATATAAGAAAATATCACTTAACTCCCCGGTTCGTTTATGTATTTTTATATTATCATAGTTCTTTTATTTTTACAACTCAGTTAGAAGTCCAATTTTTTTAATTTTTTTGGTGTACTAACTAAGTTGTCCTTTTTGTTCATTTATGGTATAATAATATTTTTATATATTTTCTTTAGTTAGATAGATGCTACAATCTACTTGACTATATAAGCAAATCACTGCTTTGCATATGTAAAGCAGTGATTTGCTTAAAACTATATTCGATTTCGGAAGTTTTTATAATGAAAAAATTCAAACTATTTTGTTCCATTCTTCTTGCAGCTGCTATGGTATCGTTTATCCTGCCTCAGGTTCATAATGACCTAGATGATCCATCAAAAACCCACTACTACGCAGGAATCATCTGAAGATTATACGCCTTTTGGTAACTATCCTTATGATCATTAATCCTTTAATTTTTTCCTTCTAATCCATATAGCTCTCTATACTGTTCATTAAAGAATTGTATCGATACTACATCGTTTGTCATTTTTGCAATGGTCTGAGCATGTCTAAATTTCCTTAGACATGCCTCTTCCTTTTTGATCTCTCCATACTCTAACTTGATTTCTTGTTCTTGATTCCATGTGATCCCATAGCACAACCTTGCCAAATATCTCATTGTTCCTTTCTCTAAAAACCACTTAATTGTCTCATAAGCCAATTGTGTTGACTGTTTATAATTTCCCATGGAGCCAATACAACTTACATAATTTGTTTTCATTTTTTCATATCCACTATAAATTGATAATTGACATAGTTTACTCTGTTGGTAACTACTCCGAATTCCTTCCCATATTTCCATTGCTTTTTCATAATTTCCCTGCTCTCTATATGTAATGGCAATACTATTTAATATGAATGCCTCTTGTTCTAATAAAATTTTTTTCGCAAAATTTTTCTTCGGATATTCTGGCATTGTTTGCTGTAAAGCATTTTTCAATTCTATCAACTTTCTTTCCTTTGGTAAGTGTTTTAACTCTCCTTTTAAAATAGTATTTGTCCAAATAAAAAATTGTTTGTTCCTTGGATAACAATCCACTAATCTCTTTTTTTTCATTATAGATTCTAAATCTTCAAATAATACTTCGGCTTCCTTATAGTGATATTTTCTTATTAATTCATTCACTCTTACCTTTTGATCCATATATTGTTTTGTCACTCCGTGTAATGGCGGAATAATATAACTAGTAGGCATCCCCATTCGTTTCATTAATATTGTGAATTTTTTCCTTGGAATAGAAATTCCCTTTTCCACCGCATCATAAGCATTTTCTGTACATAAGTCTGCTGAAAATTCTCTCTTCGATTGCCCTAAATATTCTCGATATTGTTTTAATAATTCAGGCAGCAAATAGGTATTATAATATGTTTGCGTTGGTTCTAATTTCTTCCAGTCTACCCCTACTTCCTTACAAAGATCTAAGATTACTTGTCTCTCTTCTTCCACACGCCGTCTATTTCTTCTCTGTTTTTTTGTCAACTTCTGTCTTTGTTCTAATTCTCCCATTAAATAAAGATAATGATTCTGTAATGGGATTAAATAAAACAAAGATTCCGTCTGATAGCAAAGCAAAATTCCTATCTTGACATAATAAAGAGCAAGTTCCTCCTCACAAACTTTTGAATATTCTAAATAAGCCAATGGAAGAAAACGTCTCCAGACATCCTTCTCCATTATATGTTGATCGAAATATAAGAGTACCCATTTAATGAGCTTCCTTGCCTTTCTCTTTTGCCTTTTTCTAAAATAGCACTCTGCCATCATCAGAATAATTTCTAGTTCATCCGGTGCAAGACAAATTTCTGAAGGCAATGCTTGTTCCCAATCTACTACAGTATCACTCAATGCACTCTCTAATAATCTCAAAATTTGATTTAAGTTTTCCTCTTTTCTTAATATCATTTTCGCACGCAGCACGGTTACAAATTGATGGTGAATAGAAAGATCTCCTTCTGTTTTTGTTTCATATTCCAAAAGCTTCTTCTCTGTTTCTTTATCATTTTCATTATAATATTCCTCATAAATTTGTCGTCTTGCTAAATAACGCTCATAATCTTCTTGTGTAATTATTGGTGTTAGTATATAAGAGTGGACACGAAAAGTTGAACAACTTATAATATTAAATGAAATAGTAAAGGAGATGTTCACAATGGCAAAAAAACAAAAATCTTATACTCTGGAATTTAAGCAACAGATCGTAGATCTATA
>JALFSR010000087.1 GCA_022778745.1 Clostridiales bacterium | reverse complement strand
TAGAATAGAGTATAGAAAAAACATAAGGAGTTTTAAATTATGAGTAAATACTATTCTATCCATGAGTTTTCAAAAATTTTGGGGGTGTCAGCACAAACATTAAGGAATTGGGACAATAATGGAAAATTACACCCGCATCATACCTCTAGTAATGGATACAGATATTATTCACATGAGCAGTTAAATCAAGTAATGAATATAAAACCAAATCTTGATAGAATTGTTATTGGTTATTGCAGAGTTTCGAGTAATAAACAAAAAGATGATTTAGAAAGACAAATAGAGAATATGAAATTGTATTTAACTGCACAAGGGAAACCATTTGAGATTATTAGTGATATAGGTTCTGGGATAAATTATAAGAAGAAAGGTTTAAAAGAACTGATTAAGAGAATATCTCAAAGTGAAGTAGAAAAAGTAGTTGTTTTATATAAAGACAGATTATTAAGGTTTGGTTTTGAATTGATTGAATATATTGCAAGTTTATATAATTGTGATATAGAGATTATTGATCATACTGAAAAAACAGAACAGCAAGAACTTGTAGAGGATTTCGTTCAAATAATAACTGTATTCAGTTGTAAACTGCAAGGGAAACGTGCTAATAAAGCAAGAAAACTTGTAAATGAACTGATAGAAGAGGGTGGTGAGGAAACTGATAAAAACAATTCGAGTGATGTTACTCCCAAATAACAAGCAAAAGACGAAATTGTTCCAGTATGCTAACGCTGCCAGATTTGCTTATAATTGGGCATTGGGTAGAGAACAGGAAAATTATAAGAATGGTGGAAAATTTATATCTGATGGAGATTTGCGAAAAGAATTTACACAATTAAAGAAAACAGATGAGTGTTCTTGGGTGAATAACATTTCAAACAATGTAACGAAACAAGCAATTAAAGACGCTTGTGAAGCATACAGAGATTTCTTTAAAGGATATACGAAATTTCCACGATTTAAGAGTAAGAAACATTCAGTTCCAAAGTTTTATCAGGATAATGTAAAAATCCAATTTACAGATACTCATGTAAAAGTTGAAGGATTTGCGACTTCTAAAAAGAAAAACAAGCAGAAATTAAATTGGATAAGACTTGCAGAATATGGTCGTATTCCTGTTGAAAACGTAAAGTACAAAAATCCCCGTATTAAATTCAATGGAGAAAATTGGTATATCACAGTTGGTATGGAATATGAAGATTCTACAACACTGCCATCAAAGGAAGGTATTGGAATTGATTTAGGGATTAAGGATTTGGCAGTATGTTCTGATGAACATAAATACCAGAATATAAACAAGACACAAAAAGTTAAGAAACTTGAAAAGAAAAAACGCAGGTTACAACGTTCTGTATCAAGAAGATATGAGAAAAACAAGAAAGGAGTAAGTTACTGTAAAACAAGTAACATTATAAAAAGTGAAAAGAAACTTTTAAAATTAAATCATAGACTAATAAATATTCGTCAAAACTATTCACATCAAACAACATCTGAAATTATAAAACGAGAACCAAGTTTTATATGTATTGAAGATTTGAATGTAAGTGGAATGATGAAAAATAGACATTTATCTAAAGCTGTTCAACAACAATGTTTTGGAGAATTTAGAAGACAGATTGAATATAAATCTGCGTGGAATAATATTCCAGTAATTATTGCAGATAGATTCTTTCCAAGTTCTAAACTATGTAGTTGTTGCGGAAATATCAAGAAAGATTTGAAGTTGTCAGACCGTATTTATAAATGTGAATGTGGAAATGTAATTGACAGAGATTATCAAGCTGCTTTAAATCTTAAAAGATATGGAGAAATGGTTTTACAACAATCTGTATAATAACACTTTCAAGTTAATACAGATATGTACTGATACGTTAGTCAGGAATTTACGTCTATGGAGTGTACAAGAACTTGTGAGTAGTAACTGAAATGATTCAGTACCAAAGCATACACGGAGAAGTAGAAATGGAACATAAAAGTTTTAAACTTTTTATAAGTTTTCAGTAACGGATAAATTAAAAATGAGAAAAACAGCATTTTGGAAGCTGTTTCCGTATATAATAATCATTATTACTGCATGTATTATGATCGTTGCGGTAATTGTATTAGGAGAGGCAAATACAGCACAGTCTTTTCCAAGTACTGAGGCAGTTTCCATTCAAAATACAAATGATACGATAACAGAGTAAATAAAAATAGGAAGAAAAGAAAGGAGGCAAAAATGGCATTTACTCATTTACATGTGCATACAGAATATAGTTTGCTGGATGGTTCTTGTAAGATTAAGGAACTTGTCGCGAAAGCAAAAGAATTGGGAATGGACTCTATGGCAGTGACAGATCATGGAGTAATGTATGGAGTAATTGATTTTTATCGTGCAGCAAAAGAAGCAGGAATTAAGCCAATTATCGGTTGTGAAGTCTATGTAGCACCGAATTCACGGTTTGACAGAGAACAGACAGGAGGAGAAGATCGTTATTATCATCTTGTTTTGCTTGCAGAAAATGATGTTGGGTATCATAATTTAATGAAAATTGTATCCAAAGGATTTGTTGATGGATTTTATTATCGTCCTCGTGTGGATAAAGAAGTATTGAAGCAATATCATGAAGGAATTATTGCATTGAGTGCATGTCTTGCAGGAGAAGTGCCTCGCTATATTTCAAGGGGACTTTATGAAGAAGCAGTAAAGCGAGCAAAAGAATATGAAGCAATTTTCGGGAAAGGTAATTTTTTCCTTGAATTGCAGGATCATGGCATTGCACAGCAGCAGACGGTGAACCAGGCATTGCTTCGGATAAGTGAGGAAACGGGAATTGAACTTGTAGCGACGAATGATATTCATTATATTAATGATACTGATGCAGTTGCACATGATATTTTACTTTGTATTCAGACAGGCAAAAAGGTGAGTGACCAAAATCGTATGCGCTACGAGGGAGGTCAATATTATTGTAAGTCAGAAGACGAGATGAAAGAGCTGTTTCCATATGCATTGCAGGCGTTGGAAAACACACATCGTATCGCAATGCGCTGTAATGTGGAGATCGAGTTTGGAGTAACGAAGCTCCCTAAATTTGAAGTGCCAGATGGATATACATCATGGGAATATTTGCGAAAGCTTTGTTATGAAGGTTTGTCCAGGCGCTACCCAGGACGCGAACAACAACTAAAAGAGCGTCTTGAGTACGAATTAAATACCATTCATGATATGGGATATATCGATTACTTTTTAATTGTGTGGGATTTTATTCATTTTGCGAAACAACATAATATTATGGTAGGTCCTGGACGAGGTTCAGCGGCAGGAAGTATTGTTGCGTATTGTTTGGAGATTACAAATATTGATCCGATCAAATATAATCTTTTGTTTGAGCGATTTTTGAATCCAGAGCGAGTGTCGATGCCCGATATTGATATTGATTTTTGCTATGAAAGACGGCAGGAAGTGATTGACTATGTTGTGAGAAAATATGGAAAAGAGCAGGTTGTGCAGATCGTTACATTTGGTACACTTGCAGCAAAGGGTGTGATTCGTGATGTTGGTCGTGTGCTCGACTTGCCATATGCTCTCTGTGATTCCATTGCAAAGATGGTGCCAAACGATTCAAATATGACGATTGAGACTGCGTTAAAGATGAATCCAGAGCTGCGTACGATTTATGAATCCAATGAACAGGTAAAATATTTGATTGATATGTCACTTCGCTTGGAAGGATTGCCGCGGCATACTTCGATGCATGCTGCAGGAGTGGTTATTAGTCAAAGACCAGTTGATGAATATGTACCACTCTCACGGGCATCCGATGGATCAATCACGACACAGTTTACGATGACAACATTAGAAGAATTAGGCCTTTTGAAAATGGATTTCTTAGGACTTCGTACATTGACTGTTATTCAAAATGCAGTAAATCATATTCAAAAAAATCATGGAATTACTATTGATATTGATCATATTGACTTTAATGATAAAGACGTGCTTGACTCCATTGGAACTGGAAAATGTGAAGGCGTATTCCAGTTAGAAAGCAGCGGAATGAAAAACTTTATGAAAGAGTTAAAGCCAGAAAATTTGGAAGATATTATCGCTGGGATTTCCCTCTATCGACCAGGACCAATGGAATGTGCGACTCGTTTCAATGCCGAATAAGCATTGACTAATTTGAAAGTAAAAACCTAGTAAGTTATTGGTTAAAAAATGAGTTTGAACTCGCCTGTAACACAACGGAATCAAATTAAGAACTTATATTTCAACAAATTAAATGATAGGGTAACGCCTTGAAGGATTTGCGCTGAGACCTCCGAATAGCATTACATGATAAAGCATGAGATGTTATAAGCTCGGTAAAGTCGTCTGAAGGAAACCTAAACTGAAAAAAGTCTTTGAATGTAACATTGGTACAAAAGTGTTAGAGCACACCTGTGTGAAAAGAAGAATAAAAAGTAAGCATGGTGACTGATAGGGCGGGCGTCGATGCTCGTATATGGTGAGTATGTTGTTTGAGATAGCAACTGACGAACTTCTGAATGTACGGACCTTAAAATATGGGATCGCCAAGGAAACTGGCGGGGCTGCCAAGAGCAGTTCATGTGTGGTTTAGTAATAATATTCCAAGTGAAAAACCATACAGTGTTACAGGCACTGTTAAGCATGAGGGTTTAAAGGAAGCACCTAAGTACGAGATGTTAAGGAAGAAATATAGGAACGAGGAAAGCTGTGAATATGTTGAAACTTTATTTTCTATAACATAGTGAGTAGGAAAGGATACAATCTATAACTACTCTTTATTACAGTGAGAGTAGTGGCATGAGCATTGAAATTCTTGTAATGAGAATGGAGCAATAGCCACAATCCGTCTAGAGTTATACAAAATATATTACTTACGAACATAGTTCGAGTAAGACAAAAAAGATTTGGAAGCTATAGCGAAGGTGAATTCGAATTTAAAAGTATTAAGTAAGTAATTTTAATAATAACGTAAATCTAAACGGGGGAGCGCCGTATGAGCTTGAAAGACTCACGTACGGTGCGGAGCGGGGGAAAACTTGGAGATAATATCAAAGAGTTACCTATCGCTATTTATTCCGAAATATATCAAAGGAAAGAAAGATAAACAGTCGATTACGTATGATTGCCCACAATTAAAGCCAATATTAGAAGCTACACACGGATGTATTATCTACCAAGGTGCGACTCGTTCTTAGTTTAAATAAACAAAGGCTAAGCACATCACTTGAATAGATATTTTATATATTGATTCAAATTAACATTGGATTCAATTTGGAATGTCTGAGGAAAATGATGGAGAACTAATGATCTTGAAGTAAGGAATGATAAGGTAACGCTTTGAAACTTACTCTTTGATACTCCGACATGCATGTATAAAGGAAACTTAACATGTATGAAGCTCGGTAAAGTCGGCAGAAGCAAGTCTAAGTCAATGAAATAATTGAGTATGATTGGTACAAAAGAGGCTAGAGCTCGCCCGTCAAGAAAGATTAAAGTAAAAGATATGATTTGTGATATGTCGGAAGCCTATAAAATACCTATGGTGAGTATGTCAAAACGACTGACGAACTCGAGAAATTAAAGGATCTATATATGACCTTGTGGAAACATAAGGGGCTATTTCAACGTAGTGTTAGTGAGGTTGAGTAAAAATCTTGGTTATGAAAGACCTTGTTGTGTTAAAGGCACATCCACGCTAACAGGTCTATATTGAGCACCTAAGGGTATATGTAAAGGTAGAGATTATTGGAACGAGGAAAGGTATTAGGTATTTTTAAATAATCTTAGTATTATTTAGAAATATAAGTTGTCGAAGAATGATAAGCAACTGAACTAATGCCAAAAAGTAGTGTTCGAACCGAAGAAGTGCTTGTAATGAGTATCGAGGAATGGGCACAAGTCGTTGTAACTTTTATTGAAATTAAAATTTAATTCATTCATTCAAACACAATAGGGATTTCGTGTATGACTAAAAAGGCTCAATACACTATAAGAAAAGAGAATAAAATCATGAAGAAACGATTATTTATACTTTCAATAATTTTTACTATTTTAACCTTTATTGGTGCAAGTTATGTTTTAGCATAAAAAGGAACCATTAATGCAGGATATGCAGTTGTACCTTGTGATATGTACCAATGGATAATGGATTAAAAATAAAGATAATGAAAAGAAATAATGTTTAGCAAAGAAAATTATCAATAATGCAATCAAAAAGGTTGTTTGATTAGAATGAATAAAAGTTACAACGATGGAACGCGGTATGCGGGGAAACTCGCACGTACCGTGTAAAGTGGGGGAAAAGCTGGAGATTATATCAAAGGCTTACCTATCACTATAGCAAGTTATGCAAATTGTAAGAGAACTGGGTGGGTATACGCTTGGAAGAAGTGACTTAGTGCGTCGTGCGATGTCTAAGAAAAAAGCGGCAGTTATGGAGAAAGAACGGAAAAACTTCGTATATGGGAATGAAGAGGAAGGGGTTCCGGGATGTATCAATAATGGAATTGATGAAAAAACAGCGAATCATATTTATGATGAGATGATTGATTTTGCGAGGTATGCGTTTAATAAATCTCATGCGGCTGCATATGCAATTGTTGCCTATGAGACAGCATATTTAAAGTATTATTATCCTGTTGAATTTATGGCTGCACTTATGACCTCTGTTATTGACAATCCAACGAAAGTAGCAGAATATATACTGACAAGCCGCAGGATGGGGATTCATATTTTGCCTCCAGATGTGAATGAGGGGCAGCGGGATTTCTCAGTTTCAAATGGTAAAATTCGCTATGCTTTATCTGCGATTAAGAGCATTGGACGTTCGGTTATCGATTCTTTAGTAGAAGAAAGAGAAAAGAATGGTTTGTTTATGAGTATAAAAGATTTTGTTAATCGAATGCTTGGAAAGGAATTAAACAAACGTACAGTAGAAAACTTGATTAAATCTGGTGCGATGGACAGTTTAGATGGCACAAGACGACAAAAAATAGAAGTATTTGCATCGATTATGGATCAAGCTACAAGAGACAAAAAACAATCTATAGAAGGTCAGTTGTCATTATTTGATTTTGTGGAAGAAGAACAAAAAGAAGCATTTGAAGTACATTTTCCAAATATTCCAGAATTTGACCGTCAAGTGATGCTTGCTTTTGAAAAAGAAGTGCTTGGAATTTATATTAGTGGTCATCCACTGGAAGATGATGAGGAGTTACTTAAGAAAAATGTAACTGCTGTTACATCAGATTTTATTGTGGAAGAAGAAAATGGACAGACAAAGGTGAGAGATGGAAGCAGAGCCACAATTGGAGGTATGATTACTGGAAAAACGGTTAAGATAACAAAGACAAATCAAATTATGGCTTTTGTGACATTAGAAGATTTAGTTGGTACAGTAGAGGTACTTGTATTTCCAAAAAGCTATGAAAAATACAAAGTGTATCTAGAGGAAGATAAAAAAGTATTTATTCAAGGACGCGTATCTTCATCAGATGAGGCACAGGGAAAGTTAATTTGTGAAAATGTCATTCCATTTGAAAGCATACAAAAAGAATTATGGATTCAATTTCTTGATTTATATGAATATAGACAAAAGGAAGAACAATTGTTTCAATTATTAGATCCTTTGGACGGAAATGATTCCGTATGTATTTATTTAAAAAGCAGCAGACAGTACAAAAAACTTCCTCCAAGTCGTAATATTTGCGCTACTCAGCAAATTGTAAAAAATTTAAAAGAAAAGTTTGGTGAAAAAAATGTCAAACTAGTAGAAAAGCCTATTGAAAATGTTTGAAAAATAGATTAAAATAAGAGAATGAAAGCAATATTATTCACATGGGAGGAATCATCATGGCAAATGCAGTAAACACAATTGGCGTACTAACAAGTGGTGGAGATGCACCGGGAATGAACGCAGCGATTCGTGCCGTAGTTCGTACCGCATTAGCAAAAGGTTTAAAAGTAAAGGGCATTAAGAGAGGCTATGCGGGATTATTAAAAGAAGAGATTGTCGATATGGATGCAATGAGCGTGTCCGATATTGTACAGCGTGGAGGAACAATTCTTTATACGGCAAGATGCGAAGAATTCCGTACACCAGAAGGACAGCAACTTGGAGCAGAGATTTGTAAGAAACATGGAATTGACGGTTTAGTAGTTATTGGTGGAGACGGTTCCTGGAATGGAGCTGAAAAGTTAGCAAATTTAGGAATTAATACAATTGGTCTTCCTGGAACAATTGACTTAGATATCGCATGTACAGACTATACAATTGGTTTTGATACTGCTGTTAATACAGCGATGGAAGCAATTGACAAAATTCGTGATACATCTGCTTCCCATGAAAGATGTAGTATTATTGAAGTAATGGGAAGAAGTGCAGGATATATTGCATTATGGTGTGGAATTGCAAGTGGAGCAGAAGATATTTTACTCCCAGAGCGTTATGATGGTAATGAACAGGCGATGATCAATCGTATTATCGAACACAGAAAGCGTGGAAAGAATCATCATATTATTATTAATGCAGAAGGTATCGGACATTCAACAAGTATGGCAAAGAGAGTAGAGGCTGCTACAGGCATTGAAACTCGTGCTACAGTACTTGGACATTTACAAAGAGGTGGTTCACCAACTTGTAAAGATAGAGTATATGCATCTATCATGGGTGCGAGAGCAGTTGAATTACTGTGCGAAGGTAAGACAAACCGTGTTGTTGGTTATCGTAATGGAGATTATGTTGACTACGATATTAATGAAGCATTGGCAATGAAGAAAGATATTCCAGAAGAACAGTATACAGTTAGTAAGTATTTAAGCAGATAAGCATCTTATATGCAACAAGAAAAACTGCCACTGCGTAAGGCAACACTTGCGGTGTGGCAGTTTTATCTGTATCAAGCGAAGTGGATTCCAAATGTTCGCTTCATTAAGATAGCTTGTTGGAGGCTCATATGGAAAAACCAAAAAAAATAATAAATAAAATGTCCACAACACAGTTAAGTACATTAGGATTTCTTTTTGCAATTGTTATAGGGACATGCTTATTAAAACTACCGTTTGCTGCAGTGAATGGAACTTCATGGATTGATGCATTGTTTACAGCGACGACAAGTATCTGTGTAACTGGACTAAGCACTGTAACAATGGCAACACATTGGACATTATTTGGCAAAATCATTATTTTATTTTTATGTCAGCTTGGCGGATTCGGAGTAATTACCGTAACTATTTTTATTCTTGTTGTTATAGGAAAAAAGATTTCAATGAGAGAACGAATTCGCATACGAGAGTCTTATAACTTAGATAATACAAGAGGAATGGTAATTCTTTTAAAGCGAATTATAAAAGGTACATTTTTTGTAGAGGGAATCGGTGCTATATGTTTTTCAATGCAGTTTATTCCACAGTTTGGATTTATCAAAGGAGTTGGATATTCAATTTTTCACGCCGTATCAGCATTTTGTAATGCGGGTATTGACATTTTAGGAGATTCCAGTTTTCGTTTGTATGTATCCAATCCGATTATCAACAGTACAACGATGACGCTGATTGTCGTAGCGGGAATTGGTTTTCCAGTTTGGTGGGATATTATAGATATAGGAAAAGAATATATTCATGCAAAGAAAAAAACGATTCGTATTATTAGAAAATTAAAATTGCATTCAAAAGTTGCGATTACAACGACAATCATATTGATTGCAGTTGGAGCCATCATAACATTTATTTGTGAATATTCTAATCCGAATACAATAGGAAATCTTTCATTTGGTCAGAAATTGATGGCATCGTTGTTTCAATCAGTAACGACAAGAACTGCGGGGTTTGAATCCATCTCTCAGGCAGAATTGAAAAATGGAACGGCACTTTGCAGTCTCATACTTATGTTTATTGGAGGATCTCCAGCAGGAACTGCAGGAGGAATCAAGACAACAACAGTTGCCATCGTTGTACTTACAACAATAGCATCATTAAGAGGAAATAAAGATACGGAAGCATTTCAAAGAAAAATCTCTCCAACGATACTTCGTACAGGACTTTCGATTATATTATGCAGCTTTGCAGTATTACTTACGTCCACGATGCTGCTATTTATAATAGAAGATTTTGATTTTTTAGATACATTGTATGAGGCGATATCTGCGATTGCTACAGTAGGTTTGACGAGAGGAATTACAGCAAAACTTTCTGTTGCTGGAAAATTAGTTGTCATTGTAACAATGTATATCGGAAGAGTCGGTCCGATCACAATGGCGATGGCGATGCTTGAAAAACGTCGTAATAAAAAGAATGTAAGAGAGCTTCCAGAGAGAACAATTATTCTGGGATAGGTGTAGAAAGAGGTATATATGACGGAAAAAGAATTTGGTGTATTTGGTTTAGGGGATTTTGGAAAAAGCGTTGCGTTGACACTGGCTCGGGAAGGATGTCAGGTGCTGGCGGTTGATAATAATGAAGAAACCGTATCCGATGTTGCAGATTATGTCACACAGGCAATTAAGATGGATGTCAGAGATATAGAAGCATTAAGAAGTTTGAGCCTTGGAGGAATGGATGGCATTATTATTGGACTGTCTGCGAATCTGGAAGCGTCCATTATGGTTGCGATGGTTGCAAAAGAGGCGGGTGTTCCGTATGTTCTTGCAAAAGTGCATGATGATGTACAGGCACATGTATTACAAAAGATTGGTGTTGATGAAGTAATCTTTCCAGAAGTTGCGATGGGAATGCGAATTGCCAAGGCATTGGTTAATGGAAAATATATTGATTTAATTGCTCTGTCCGATGAATTTAGTATTGTGGAGATCAAATCTCAGCCAATGTGGGTTGGAAAAACATTGAATCAATTAAGACTTAGAAATCGCTATAATATTAATATGTTAGGAAAGAAAATAGGAGAGAAAGTTGAGATGTGGATTAATCCAGACGAAGTAATCAAAGAAAACGAAGTATGGATTGTACTTGGACAAAATCGTGAATTAGATAAAATGTTAAAAGAATCGTAACAAAAAAATCCGTAAGCATCATGGGGCAAAAGTTTTTGCCCCCAACATCAATATTACAATTGCGAGGAAACGTAATGAATCAAAAAGAAAAATATGTACTACAGTTACAAAAAAAAGCAAGACAGCGCAAAAAAGATAAGGTTTTTATTGTAGAAGGTCCAAAAATGTTTCAGGAACTTCCAAAAGAGCGATTATTACAAACATTTGTATCAGAAAGTTTTCTTGAAAATAATCGGCAGTTTCTTGATGGAGTTTCTTATCATGTAGTGAAAGACAGTGTATTTGCAGATTTATCCGATACAAAAACTCCGCAAGGAATACTTGCTATTGGAAGACAATACGAATATGAATTAGACGATTTATTTCAGGCAGAAACACCATTGCTTCTTATATTAGATACCATTCAAGATCCAGGTAATCTTGGGACAATGTTTCGGGCAGGCGAAGCAGCAGGAATATCTGGTGTATTAATGAATCAGGAAACAGTTGATATTTATAATCCAAAAGTGATTCGCTCCACGATGGGATCCCTCTATCGTGTTCCATTTTATTACAGTTCAGATTTTATTGCGGATATCAATCGAGTAAAAAAGAAAGGAATTCGATTGTATGCAGCACATTTAGGAGGAAAGATTTCCTATGATCAGATGAGTTATCAAATGGGAACTGGATTTTTAATTGGAAATGAATCAAAAGGTCTTCAAAAACAAATCGCAGATTTGGCAGATCATTATATTAAAATTCCGATGTGTGGTCAAGTAGAGTCATTAAATGCAGCGGTTGCTTCCTCAATCTTATTATTTGAAGCTGCAAGACAGCGCAGAAATTAAATACAAAGCGAGAAAATCCCCATCTTAAGTGTACAGAACAAGAAGTGGGAGGGGAGATTGATTAAAATCTTTTATTGTTTGTTATAGCACGCAGACAATAAAAGATTTTTTTTGCAATAAAATCCTCATTTTGTAACAGAAAATGAAAAAATATTACTTGATGTAACAATTTTGTAATATTTGAGAAAAAGTTGAAAAATTAAATATAATATGTGAAGAAAAAATAAAAAAAAGTTTGTACAAAATATATAAAAATACAGTGAAAAATACATTATACTAGTACATGATATGGAAAATACGAAAAAAATAAGAAAAAACAACTGAATAAAATTCACAAAATAAGGAATAATAATAAAATTTGGGTTGACAGCAGTTGTTAAATTTGATATTATAAATGCGTAACAAATTTGTAATAAAGAAATAGGAATGTAACAATACTGTATACAGTATGTGTATAGTATTGTATGGAGGTATATATATTATGAGAAAGAAGTATATCATTGGAGGTATGGTTTTAGTTGCGACAGCAGCAGCGGTTGTAACGATCTCTGCAAATGGAATCGCTGGAAATATGACCAGTGATATTACAAGTTCCTCAAACATTGCATATGAAACTATGATGGAAGAGAGCGAAGCGAAATTAGCTGTTGCTGAAAAAAATGCAGTAGCCGCTGCGAAGTCTTCTAAAGAAAATGAATTAAAAGAATATTTTGAAGATAAAGCTATTATTAATACAGATATTATAAAGAACTACGTAAAAGTATATGAAACGGCTGCAGAGAAAAAAGAGGACGAAGTTGCCATCGGAAAGATTGATGCAGATACAATTGTGACAGTAAGCCAGAAAGGTGAAAAATGGACAAGAGTAAGAGCTGGTAATCAAAAGGGATGGGTAAGAACAAAAAATCTGATTTTTGGTGATGACGCAGCAAAGAAAGTCGGCACAGATGCTGAATTCACAGTTGTTACAAATGAGAAAGTAAAAATATACAAAGATACAGATATGAATTCTAAAGTAGTTGCTACTTTAAAGAAGGAAAAATCCTATGATGTAAAAGAAAAAACAGAAAATTGGTTAAAAGTAAATACGAGTGATGGAGATGCGTATTTAAGATTACATAATGTTGAATTAAAGTGGACTTCCGAACAGGCAGAAGCAGAAAAGGAAAGCAAAGAAGCAGAAGCAAAGAAAGCATCCGAAAAGGCAGCAAAGGAAGAAAGCAAGAAAGCAGCTGAAAAAGCAGCAAAGGAAGAAAGCAAGAAGGCAGCTGAAAAGGAAGAAAGCAAAAAAGCAGCTGAGCAGTCAAAAGCAGCAGAGGAAAGCTGGTTAGCAGAATCTGCAGCACAGGCAGCAGCAGAAGAAGCAGCACGCCAGGCAGCGGCAGAAGAAGCAGCACGCCAGGCAGCAGCACAGGCGGCAGCAGAAGAAGCAGCACGCCAGGCTGCAGCACAGCAGAAGCAGCATCTTGGTACATTCCGTATCACACATTACTGTTCTTGTCCTATTTGCTGTGGTCAGTGGTCTACTGGATCAGCAAATGTAATTGGAGCATCTGGAATGACTTTGACACCAGGACAGTCCATTGCTGTAAATCCAGCTCAGATTCCTTATGGTTCTAAGGTTATGATCAATGGACAGATTTATATTGCAGCAGACACAGGTGTTGGAAGTAATTGCATTGACATCTATACAGGAACAAATCATGCAGTAGCATCTGCAGGCGGTATGTATTATGCAGATGTATATTTAGTAAAATAATTGATATTGAGGTCAAAAGATAGTTTGACCCTATGATAAAGAGGATGTAAAAAAACGCTGTAGGCATAGTGCTTACAGCGTTTTTTAATACAATTAGTCAAGCAGCTAAGGAATAAGTCTGAAAATTATTTTACAAAAAATAATTGATATTTCTGATTCGGTGTACACGTTCTTATATTTTTGCGAAAGTATAACGCAAGTACAAATGCGTGCATTTCTATTTAATATTCACGCAAATTTGTAAAATACCTTTTGACTCCAACATCATTGTATATTAAAATAAATATAAACAAACAGAACAGAATCAAGAAAGTGCTAAGTGAGTAAAACACGAAACGAGAGTAAAGGCTTTCTTGTTCACTAAAATTAAGAGATTAATAAAAATGGAATCATAGGAGGATTAATTGTTATGGATTTAAAAAAAGCAGATGAAGTATTTCGTGATTACTTAAAACAGTATGATGCAGAAGATGATAAAATCCGTCTAAAAATAGCACATACATATGGAGTTGTAACTGCGTGTAAGTATATTGCAAAAAATATGCAGCTTCAGGAGGAAGATGCAAAGTTAGCAGAATTGATTGGTTTGCTTCACGATATAGGACGTTTTGAGCAGTTGAGAATTTATCATAGTTTTGATGATAGTCTTATGCCACATGCACAGTGCAGCATTGATATTTTATTCAAGCAAAACATGATTGAGCAGTTTTTGGAAGAACGTCATTTAGATGAGATCATTTATTTGGCAATTAAATATCATGGTGTTTATCAAATGCCAGACGATATGCCAAAACGAGGGGATATGCATACAAAGATTATTCGTGATGCAGATAAGTTAGATAATTTCCGTGTAAAACATGTATCAAATATGGTGACAATGGTGGATGTGGATGAAAAAGAGCTTGGAACAGAACCAATTACAGAGGAAATTTATGAGAAGTTCTTAAATCATACGCCAATTTTAAATTCAGAACGAAAGACACATATGGATATGTGGGTATCGTATCTTGGATATATTTTTGATTTGAACTATCCAGCAAGTTTTCAATATATAAAAGAGAAAGATTATATTAATAAAATTGTTGATCGAGTACCATATACGAATCCAGATACAAAAGAAAAAATGGAACAAATACGAAAAACAGCGCAGCAATATGTAGATCAAATGGCAGAACAGGTGAATAAGTAAATATATGTTGGAAGAGAGTTTGTTACAAAATCAGTAGGAGAAGTTTCTATTAAACGTAATCTGTGGGATGAAAAAACGGTATACAAGGAAACAATAGAGAAAAATATTGCATACAAACAGATTAAATAAAACAGTGTATACAATACAATATAGTAAAAGTTAAAGAAATAAACTGTAAATTAAGGAAAAATTTGTTAGATTTGAATGTTTACTTTTTTTGTAATGTCAAGTATAGTAAAACCGAAGCAAAAATAGAGGTTTACAATAATAGCAAAAGAAAGAGGAGCATAAAATGGAATCTTACAGTTATTTATTAGCACTTGCAATTATATTAATTTCTACAAAAATATTGAGCATTGTTACAAAGAAGTTTCAAATGCCACAAGTTGTAGGTGCTTTACTTGCAGGTTTATTGATTGGTCCAGCAGTTTTTGGTATTGTAAAGGAAACTGATTTTTTGGATCAAGTGTCAGAAATTGGTGTTATTGTTTTGATGTTTAGCGCAGGTTTGGAAACAGATATCCGAGAGTTGAAGAAGACGGGAAAAGCCTCCGCATTGATTGCATTAATTGGTGTACTTGTGCCACTTATCGGTGGATTTTTTGTTGCTTATTGTTTTAATCGTCCAGGTATGATCGAGTCGAATGCACAGAGCCCAATTTTTCTTCAAAATATGTTTATTGGTGTTATTTTAACTGCGACATCAGTAAGTATTACAGTGGAGACACTGAAAGAGATGGGAAAGTTAAATACACGTGCAGGAAATGCGATTTTAGGAGCTGCGATTATTGATGATATTTTAGGTATCGTTGCATTAACAATTATTACAAGTGTTGCTGATCCAAGTGTGAATGTTATTATTGTGTTGTTAAAGATTGTGGCATTCTTTGTATTTGCCCTTGGTATTGGCTTATTATTTTATGTGACTTTCAATCGTTGGACAGCTGCATATGAACGTGATATGAGACGATTTGTTATCATTGCGTTTGTATTTTGTTTGATTATTTCTTATTGTGCAGAAACCTTTTTCGGTGTTGCAGATATTACGGGTGCATATATTGCAGGTTTGATGATTGCAAATACACGGCACAGCAAATATATTATTCGACGTTTTGATACATTATCTTATATGTTTCTTTCCCCGATTTTCTTTGCAAGCATTGGATTGAAAGTTGAGCTGCCAAAAATGACGATGGCAATTATATTATTTTCTATTGTATTAACAAGCGTTGCAATTTTAACAAAGATCGTTGGTTGTGGATTAGGTGCAAAACTTTGTAAATACAGCACAAAAGAAAGCCTTCAAGTTGGTGTCGGAATGGTATCTAGAGGTGAGGTTGCCTTAATTGTAGCGAGCAAAGGTGATTTGATGGGCTTAATGTCCACGAACTTAATGGGACCGATTATTATTGTTGTAGTTGTCACAACAATTGTTGCGCCGATCTTATTAAAACTTGCATTTGCAGGACCAAAACAAGAAGTAGAAGCAAATGCACTTACTGCTTCGTATGAGGAAATGCAGAATTTGAAAAAGCAGCATTAAATGGGAATGCCGTTGATTCATGAGAAAAGAGGATATTCGTCTTGCGGCTTTCTCATGAACGTAGTAGATAGTGAGGAGTCATTAAGCTGAAACCATACAAGATATAGCAGTGTTAATTTGAAACGATATCTTGCGGGATTTATTCTTATGGTAACAGCTCCTTCTATTTATAAAAATACACAAAGAAATCTCTGTATTTTCATTCTCTGTTATATGTAAACGAAAGAATATTATAGTTTGGCAGATTGTTCTTTTATTGACAAAAAAATAAAAATATGTTAAACTGAACACGTAATGGAAGTTTCTTGGAGTTTCCATGCAAATATTGTTGGCCATTTGACAGAAAGATGTCAGGTGAACTGCCGATTGGCAACGATTAGTTGCCTTATTGATCGAGTATTTACTCAAATTTTATAAGTTGGTTACTTTATAACTTTATAACTTATGCGCAGTTGCGTATATCAACTTGTGAAAAGTCAATAAGAGTAGTAAAAGTGAGATATTTGCTATATAGACTCTGAACTTCTGCATAATAGAATAGTGGATACGGTAGTTTTCTTATATATTTTGGAAGCAAGAGGCACCAAGTTATCTGTGCGAAGAAGAACAAAGACAAGTGATACGTAATTGTACACTTGCTTTTTTTTTGCTGTAATCCGAAATCGGATATACAATGGGAAAAGGAAAATCACGTATGGATGAATTGGCGTGAGAAGGAAACTGTGGAAAAGAGGTTGAGACGTTGGGAGAGAAATTAAAATTATATGGTTTCAATAATCTGACAAAATCGCTGAGTTTTAATATTTATGATGTTTGCTATGCAAAGACACCACGAGAACAAAAAGATTATATTGCCTATATTGACGAGCAGTATAATTCAGAGCGATTAACAAATATATTAATGACATTAACGGATATGATAGGGGCACAAGTGTTGAATATTGCACGGCAAGACTATGATCCCCAAGGGGCTTCTGTGACAATTCTAATTGCAGAAGAGACGATGGTTCCAATGGGAGAGATGCAATTGGCGCATCTTGATAAAAGTCATGTAACGGTGCATACGTATCCAGAATATCATCCCGAAACCTGTCTTGCCACATTCCGTGTTGATATAGATGTTGCTACATGTGGAAGAATTACACCTCTTTCTACGTTAGACTATTTAATTGCTTCGTTTGATTCTGATATTATTACGATGGATTATCGAGTGCGAGGATTTACCCGTGACTTGAATGGACATAAACTGTTTATGGATCACAGAGTAACTTCCATTCAAGATTATATTAATCCGAGAACGCTGAGAAAATATGATACTGTCGATATTAATATTTATGATGCAAATATTTATCATACAAAAATGATGTTAAAAGATATTGACTTACAAAATTATCTGTTTAAGACAGATGTCTATGAACTTCCTCCACAGAGGCGGTTGGAGATTATGAATAATATCCGCCGAGAGATGATTGAGATCTTTAGTGGAAGAAATATTTATGAAGGAGAGGAAGACGGATGAAATCACAAGAACGGGCTCCGATTTATGAAGCATTGCATGAATTTCACAAAATGCGAGTTGTTCCATTTGATGTGCCAGGGCATAAGAGAGGAAAAGGAAATCCAGAGCTGGCTGCCTTGTTAGGGGAACGCTGCGTGAACATGGATGTCAATTCCATGAAGCCGCTCGATAACCTTTGCCACCCAGTTTCCGTTATTCGGGAGGCAGAGCAGCTTGCAGCGGAGGCTTTTGGTGCAGCTAATGCATTTTTTATGGTAGGAGGTACGACATCGGCTGTTCAAAGTATGATTTTGACAGTTGTAAAACGGGGTGAAAAAATTATTTTGCCGCGTAATGTACATCGAAGTGTAATGGGTGCGATGGTATTGTGTGGGGCAGTACCAGTTTACGTCAACCCAGACTGTAATGAGACACTTGGCATTCCGCTTGGAATGAGTGTGGCAGCGGTAGAACAGGCAATTTTGGCTAATCCAGATGCAAAGGCAGTACTTGTAAATAATCCGACTTATTATGGAATTTGTTCGGATTTACGTGCAATTACAGCATTGGCGCATCGGCATGGAATGTATTGTATTGCAGATGAAGCACATGGAACGCATTTTTATTTTAGTGATAAGCTTCCAGTCTCAGCGATAGAGGCAGGTGCTGATATGGCGGCCGTGTCGATGCATAAATCAGGCGGCAGTCTGACACAAAGTTCCTTGCTGCTGACAGGACCAGCGATTCAGGAAGGATATGTGAGACAGATTATTAATCTCACACAGACGACAAGTGCATCCTATCTGCTTCTCTCAAGCTTAGATATTTCCCGAAGAAATCTTGCACTGAGAGGAAAGGAGACATTTGAACAAGTCATTCGCCTTGCGCAGTATGCAAGAGAAGAAATTAATGCAATTGGTGGATATTACGCTTATGCAAAAGAAATCTGTAATGGAGACAGCGTGTATGATTTTGATGTGACAAAATTGTCGGTCAATACATTGGATATCGGTCTTGCTGGAATTGAAGTGTATGATCTGCTTCGAGATGAATATGGAATTCAGATTGAATTTGGCGATCTTGGAAATATTTTAGCGTATATTTCCATTGGAGACAGACCAAGAGATATTGAACGACTGGTAAGTGCATTGTCCGAAGTGAGAAGACGGTTTGGCACAGAAAAAGCGAATTTATTTTCACAGGAATATATGGAGCCAGATGTATGTGTCTCTCCACAGGAAGCGTTTTATGCAGAAAAAGAATCACTGCCAATTGAGCAGACAGAAGGAAGAATATGTAGCGAATTTGTGATGTGTTATCCTCCTGGAATTCCGATTTTAACTCCAGGAGAGCGAATTACAAAAAAAATATTACAATATATTTCCTATGCAAAAGAAAAAGGCTGTTCCATGACTGGACCAGAAGATACGGCAATTACAAGATTAAATGTTTTGATTGAGTAAGAAGAAAGGTAGGAAAAAATAAATGCAGTTATGGTTTTCGGAAAAACATACGAAAAATGTAAAATTCTCGATTCGGGTAGAGCGGCAGCTTTACAGCGGAAAAAGTGAGTTTCAGCGGATCGATGTATTTGAGTCGCCAGAATTTGGCCGTTTTCTTACACTGGACGGATATATGATGCTGACAGAAAAAGACGAGTTTATTTATCATGAGATGATTACACATGTACCAATGGCAGTTCATCCAAATGTAAAGAAAGTGCTTGTGATCGGCGCAGGAGACGGAGGTGTCATTCGTGAACTTGTGCGTTATCCAGAAATTGAACAGATTGATCTTGTTGAAATTGATGAGCTAGTTGTGGAAGTGTCTAAGAAATACCTTCCTAAAACGGCATGTCGCTTAGATGATAAACGAGTGCATATTTATTACGAGGATGGATTGCGTTTTGTTCGTTCTTGTGAAGATGAATATGACTTGATTATTGTGGATTCTACCGATCCATTTGGACCAGGAGAAGGATTATTTACAAAAGAGTTTTATGGAAATTGCTATAAAGCACTGCACGAAGACGGAATTATGATTAATCAGCATGAAAGTCCATTTTATGAAGAAGATGCAGCAGCGTGCCAAAAGGCACATAAGCAAATTGTACAGTCATTTCCAATCAGCAAAATTTATCAGGCACATATTCCAACCTATCCATCTGGACATTGGCTGTTTGGATTTGCTTCCAAAAAATATCATCCGCTGAAAGATTTGCAAGAGGCACGATGGAATCTGAGAGGATTACATTGTGATTATTATACAACGACATTACACAAAGGGGCATTTTATTTGCCTTCATACGTAGAGGAGCTTTTGAAAAATGTTGAATAAAAATATAGAGACGTTTATGGGATGTGACTGCGATTATGAACAGGCTAAGACGGTGTTGTTTGGTGCACCATTTGATTGCACGACATCATACCGTCCAGGCACTCGTTTTGGAAGCAGTGCAATCCGCAGAGAATCGTATGGAATTGAAAGTTATAGTCCATATCAGGACAAAGATTTGTTTGACGGAGCTGTGATGGATAGTGGAGATCTGGAACTTTGTTTTGGAGACACAAAACAGGTGCTGGAAGCGATTGAGCAGCGGACAAACCAGATTCTTACAGATGGAAAACGACCATTTATGCTTGGCGGAGAACATCTTGTGACATTAGGAGCGTTTCGGGCAGTGACAAAACAGTATCCAGATGTTATCATGATTCATTTTGATGCACATGCGGATTTAAGAGAAGAATACTTGAATGTAAAATTGTCTCATGCATGTGTGATTCGAAGATGCTGGGAGCTGATCGGGGATGGAAAGATCTATCAATTTGGAATTCGTTCAGGAGACAGAGAAGAGTTTCGTTGGGGAAAAGAGCATGTGATAACACGAAAGTTTGATATGGAAGGTCTGGAAGATGTACTGGAGCAGGTGAAAGGAAAACCTGTTTATTTGACAGTAGATTTGGATGTATTGGATCCGTCTGTGTTCCCAGGAACAGGCACGCCAGAGCCAGGAGGAATTTCTTTTGAGGAATTAAGAAAGGCAGTGGTGCTTGTATGTGAGAGGGCAAATATTGTAGGGTGTGATGTGAATGAGCTAAGCCCACATTATGATCCGAGCGGAGTGTCAACTGCAGTCGCTTGTAAGATCGTGAGAGAGATGCTGCTGGCGATGGAAACGGAATAAGGGAGAATTCACCCTAATCGGGCTACTTTCTCATGATTTTGGGACCCTGGTATCACATCATATTATAAAAATAGAAAAGTAAAAAGGAGATTTATAAAATGGGAAAAGTTTTAATTATTGGCTGTGGCGGCGTTGCTTCTGTAGCAATTCACAAGTGCTGTCAGAATAGTGAAGTATTTGAAGAAATTTGCATTGCGAGCAGAACAAAGTCGAAATGTGATGCGTTGAAAGAGAAGTTGGAGAATACAACGAAATCCAAGATTACGACGGCGCAGGTGGATGCAAATTGTGTGGATGAGCTTGTTGCTTTGATTGAGCGCGAGAAGCCAGATGTTGTATTGAATTTGGCACTTCCATATCAGGACTTGACGATTATGGAGGCTTGTCTTGCTACGAAGACACATTATGTGGATACGGCAAATTATGAGCCAGAGGATACGGCGAAGTTTGAGTATAGCTGGCAGTGGGCGTATCGTGAAAAGTTTGAGAAAGCTGGAATTACAGCTGTACTTGGAAGTGGATTTGATCCAGGTGTAACAGGTGTATTTTCTGCGTATGCGTTGAAGCATGAGTTTGATGAGATTAATTATATTGATATTTTGGACTGTAACGGAGGAGATCATGGCTATCCGTTTGCAACGAATTTTAATCCAGAAATTAATATTCGTGAAGTATCTGCAAATGGTTCTTATTGGGAAGACGGACATTGGGTAGAGACAAAGCCAATGGAAATTAAGCGCGAGTATGATTTTGAAGAAGTTGGAAAGAAAGATATGTATTTGCTTCATCATGAAGAACTCGAAAGCCTTGCTTTGAATATTCCTGGAATTAAGAGAATTCGTTTCTTTATGACATTTGGACAGAGTTATTTAACACATTTAAAATGTTTGGAAAATGTTGGAATGACATCAATTGAGCCGATTATGTATGAAGGAAAGGAAATTATTCCACTGCAGTTTTTGCGTGCGGTGCTTCCTGATCCAGCATCATTAGGTCCTCGTACAAAAGGAAAGACAAATATTGGATGTATTTTCCGCGGCAAGAAAGATGGAAAAGAGAAAAATTATTATTTATACAATATTTGTGATCATGAGGAGTGCTATAAAGAAGTTGGTTCACAGGCAGTTGCTTATACAACAGGTGTGCCAGCAATGATTGGAGCAATGATGGTAATGACCGGAAAGTGGAATAAGCCAGGTGTTCATAATATTGAAGAATTTGATCCAGATCCATTTATGGATGCATTGAATCGCTGGGGACTTCCTTGGAGAGAATCTTACAATCCAGTATTAGTAGACTAATAACTTATAAATCTGAATTAAGTAAGTTCCCTTTGATCAAAAAATGATTATATTGCTTTATTATAGTTTTTTGTATAAAAGGTAAGCGGAATGGAGATGAATATGAGAGACAAATGGGCAACGCCATATTTTGTTGTAGATGAAGGGCGTCTTCTTAACAATTTGAATATTTTAAAAGAGGTAAGTGAACGTGCAGGCTGTCATATTTTGTTGGCACAGAAAGCATTTTCGATGTATGCGGTATATCCGCTTTTACGGAAATATTTGGCAGGAAGTACGGCAAGCGGCTTGTATGAAGCAAAACTTGGGAAGGAATATTTTGAAGGGGAAACGCATGTGTTTTCTCCTGCGTACCGAGAAGATGAGTTTGATGAATTATTAAAGTATGCGGATCATATCATATTTAATTCTCCATCTCAAGTAAAGAAATATGGGCAGAGAGCAAAGCAGGCGGGAAAGTCAATTGGACTGCGTTTAAATCCAGAATGCTCTACACAAGATGGTCATGAGATTTATGATCCGTGTGCATTTGGTTCACGACTTGGCACGACTTTGGAAAATTTTGATGAAAGTATTGTGCCTTTGCTTGACGGATTTCATTTTCATACACTTTGTGAACAGGATTCGGATGATTTGGAGAAAACAGTATGCGCAGTGGAAGAAAAATTTGGCAAATATTTAAAAGGCAAACGATGGCTGAATCTTGGAGGAGGACACCATATTACACGTCCAGGATATGACAAAGAACGCTTAATTCGTATTGTGCGTCATTTAAAAGAGACATATGATGTGGAAGTGTATTTAGAGCCAGGAGAAGCAGTCGTTTTGAATGCTGGATTTTTAGTATGCAGCGTATTAGAAGTCATGAAAAATGGAATCGAAATTGCAATTGTGGATACATCTGCCGCTTGTCATATGCCAGATGTACTGGAAATGCCATATCGTCCGCCATTAAAAAACAGTGGACTTCCAGAAGAGAAGCAATATACGTATCGCCTTGCAGGACCGACTTGTCTTGCGGGAGATGTGATTGGCGATTACTCCTTTGATGAACCGTTAAAAGAAGGAGATTTGCTGATCTTTGAAGATATGGCATTGTACACAATGGTTAAGACAAATACATTTAATGGAATGCCATTGCCAGCGATCGTATTTCGGAAAATAGATGGAAACCTTGAGCTAGTTCGAGAGTTTGGCTACGAAGATTTTAAAAACAGATTATCGTAAATTGGTGATTCATGAAAATAACATTTCCATAAAGGAAATAGAACGCAAATTAAGCAATTCCCCACTTCGTATTTTATACACTTGAAGTGGGGAATTATTGATATCAAGTAGAATTTGCAATATAGAATAAATTAGTTTTGTTAAAGAGGATGGTTATTTTTTCATTGCCTGTTTGGAATAGTCTGTTGTAACTAATTTACTATAAGGAACGGTTTGTTTTAATTCATTTCCTTCTTTTAGAATTGTCTGGAGTAATTCAAAACTTTCTTTTTCAAATATTGTATTTTCTTTCCATGTGTCTTGATTTTTGTAACGTTCTACGATAATGGCAATAGTCTTTTCGTCAGTCTCTGAAAATTGCGGAGCGATTACAGAGGCAATCTCGTCAGCGGAATGAGAGTTTACATAGTCTAAGCCTTTTTGAATAGCATTTGTAAATTCTTGAAGCTTATTATTTGATTTCTCCATATAGCTTTTCTTTACACAATAAGCAGTATATGGCACATATCCAGAATCTACACCAAGAGAGGCAAGAACAAACCCATCCCCTTGTGCTTCAAGAGAGGCAGCGTACGGTTCAAACTCAATCGAATAATCGCCCTGCCCGCCAGAAAAGGCAGCAGCAGTGGAACCAAAATCAATATTTTGAATAATTGTCACATCTTTTTTTGGATCAATTCCGTGATTCTTTAATATATACTCAAAAATCATTTCAGGCATGCCACCTGCCCTGCCACCTAGTACTGTTTTTCCTTTCAAGTTTTCCCAAGAAAAATTAGTTTCGTTTGTTCTTCCAACTAAAAAATTACCTGCTCTTTGTGTAAGTTGAGCAAAATTAATGGCATAATCATCTTGACCTTGCTGATAGACATAAATGGAAGATTCACATCCCATAAAGCCAATATCTGCGTGATCGGAGATCAGTGCAGTCATTACTTTATCTGCACCAAATGCAGTTTCTATCGTTAATTCAATTCCTTCTTCTTCAAAATAACCAAGCTCAAAAGCAACATATTGTGGTGCATAAAAAATCGAATGAGCGACCTCGCTTAATGTAATCGGAGTCAAACGTTCTTTTGCGTTATCCTTGCCACAGCCAGTAAATAAAGTGAATAAGATCAATATCGATGCAAGTAAGAGAAATGATTTTCGTTTCACGCTAAGTCTCCAAAATAATAAAATCATAATAATATATTCAAATAGTAATAGTTGTGAGAATGATTTTGCAAAGTGGATATTCACAAGTTGCTTTAGTTAAATTGTAAATCTGCAATTATGTGGATTGACTCTAATAAGTAATGAAGGTAAAATAAAATATGGAAGAAGCGAACTTCCTTGATTTAGTTAAATTTTTATGGAATAGGGAGAAATGTATGAAGCGCAAGGGAATTATTTTGGTTATCGTACAGATAGTAATTGCTGTTATTTTTAGTATAGGACAGTGGAATCAGCAATTAGAGAAATATACGATTGATGGCAGTATGCTGACAAGTACGATAGGCACAAAATTATCAAATGGATATGTGATCTCTGATCTTGATTCAAATGATTTACCAAAAGAAGAATGGGACAATGGCAGAAATGCCTTTTGGTTTACGAAAGGAACATTACCTTTTGTTAAGAGAGGTTCCTATGAAGTTACAATCCAATATCGTACGGACAGGAAGGGAAATACAGTGGAGGTACAGCAGTGGGGACTTCCGCCGCAGCTTTTACTGGCAGACGTACTGGAACTGTCTCCAAAATTAAATCAGATGACAACGACGATTTGGCTTGAATGTGGAATAGAAAATTTGGAGATTCGGTCATTTTACAATGGAAAAGGTTCATTGGAAATTCAGTCGATTGATCTTGTTGGAACGAGGGACAAAGCAGGGCAGGATTTGCTGCGCATAATTGGATTATTTTTTATAATAGATTTCTTACTGTGGATTCGCTCATATTGGAAAAAATATCCGCCGACTACAGCAGAGGGAAAGCAGCGCAGATGGAGTGTAATTGTATTAGGAGCAACGATTTTACTGCTCTGTCTTCCACTTACGAGTAAGACATTAATTCATGCCAACATGCAAGATCTGGATTATCATTTAGCAAGAATCGTAGGAATGAAGTCTGCGTTAGAAGAAGGACAGTTTCCGATTCGGATTCACAGCAGTCTAAATTATGGATTTGGCTATGCAAGTCCAATGTTTTATCCAGAACTATTCCTTTATCCGTCAGCAATTTTACATACAATTGGGCTGCCGCTCATGCAGTCATATCAAGTGTTTATTGTCATTATGAATGTTATGACAGTGTTTATTGCTTACTGGTGTATGAAAAGAATGTTTCAGAGCTGGTCGATTGGACTGCTTGGGACGGTGATTTACTCTCTCTCCTATTATCGGCTTCTCAATATGTATTTGCGTGCCGCAGTTGGAGAAACAATGGCGATGACATTTTTCCCATTAATTGTATATGGTTTGTATCGGATTTATATGATGGATACAAAAGAAAAGTCATATCGTTCTGTTTGGATTGTACCAGCACTTGGCTATGCAGGATTGATTCAATCTCATCTGATCAGCGGTGAAATGGTTGGATTATTTACACTAATTGTATGTATTATATTTTTGCAGTCAACGCTGGAGCCAAAACGTTTTTGGGCATTATGTAAGGTTGTAATTGCCGCAGCTGCAGTGAATCTCTGGTTTTTAGTTCCGATGACACAAGGAATGACACCGATGGGCGTTTTTCTTTATGTTATGGGAAAAGACACGCAATGGATTCAGCCAGAAGGTCTGAATCTATCCGACCTTTTCCAGTTATTTTTAGTTATGGATTCCAATGGAAAGACAAATCAATTGCAGTTGGGTGCAGTTACAGTAGTGATTTTTGCCGCATTTATTATCATTGCATGTACTTGGAATAAAAAAGAAAAAAATACGCTATATTATCGACTTGCAAAATGGTTTTTTGGACTTGGAACGCTGGCACTTATTTTTATATTAAAAGATTTTCCGTGGGATTTCATTCGAGAGCTAGGATTTATCGGACAAGTATTAACAAAATTCCGACTTCCAACTCGATATTTTTCCCTCGTCACTGTATTTTTCAGCTTTTTAGGCTGCTGCCTTGTCATATTATTTACAAAAAAATATCCAAAATGGCGAAAAACAATTATTACAGCATCGGCACTGTTTGTTGTTCTTTGTGCATTTCAATTTATGAATATATTGCAGACAGAATGTGGCAGTATTCGACCATTAAGTGGAGCAAATCAGATCACGACGGATTGGAAAAATATCGGATGGGGCGGAGAATATTTGCCAAATCCATTGGATCATCCAGATTCTCTCGATCCGTCTATCGACTGGGCAGGGCAGGAAGGTGTGACATCGTATGAAAAATCCGGCACAAAGATTGTACTTCATGCATCCAATCCATCAGCACAATCAGTAACTGTTCAAATGCCATTGATTTACTATTTAGGATATGCAGCACAGACAAGTGATGGACAAGACATTCCTGTATATTCAGGAGAAAAAGGAATACTTGCCGTTGATATTCCTGCAGGATATGAAGGAGATATTGGCATTTGGCATCGTGGATTTTGGTATTGGGATGCAGCGGCAGCAGTATCCATTGCTGCATGGATAGTATTCATTGGAATTATTTGGTATGAGAGGAGAACAGGGAGCAAACGAACGAAAAAAGACGGTCACTCCCCTGTTCAAACTCACAAATAGTAAAGAAATAATCACTCCAAACATTGTTCATAAAGAGATTCAAAAATCTCAATATGATGCAGTTCATCCACAATAATACGTTCTAAATTTTCATGGATATAGCAGTCCTGAATCCAATGGAGCTGCTGTCTGTATTGCTCAATTGCTTTTTTCTCACCAGAAATTGCATTTTTCAGCAAAGAAGCAATATCAGTAGAATAAAAATTACAGCCAGGTGACCAATAGCGAGTGTGGCCGCCATAAAAGCTCCATAATCTTGGATCAGCACCGCAAAGATAGGCTAACTGAGAAAAAATAGATAGATGGTGCATTTCCACAAGGCTAATTTTGTGAAAACAAGCACTAATTTCAGAAAAACATTCTTTTGTAATCGTAGAGTTATAAAAATAGAGTGCTACAGACGACATTTCTGAATTGCAGCTCCCAACATTAGAAAGCATTGCTTTTGCATACATCCGGTTTGGTTCACATACTTGAATGGTAGGATAAGGGGCTGGATCAGAAAAAATAAATGGTTTTGTATTCATAAAAATCTCCATTAAAAAACGATATAGAAGATTATATGAATGCGTTGTCCAGAATATGCAGTCAAAGAAACTAATTAAACTCGCAAGGTAAGATAGGTTTTGTTGAAGTATGTGGCAGATAAGTGAAAATGCTAGTATGATCGTTTTCAAAAAATAGGAGGGTACAATTGAAAGTAGTATGTTTAATAGAAAATACGTCTTGTTATGCGGATATTGAGGCACAGCATGGCTTAAGCTTTTATATTGAATCAAACGGAAAAAAGATTATTTTTGATACAGGGGCAAGTGATCGGTTTTTAAATAATGCCAAAAAACGAAATGTAGATTTGACGGCGGTTGATACTATAATTTTGTCCCACGGACATTATGATCATACAGGTGGTCTGCATGGACTGCTTCAGCAAAACGATCATGCGGTCGTTTATATGAGAGAATGGGCATTGGAACCGCATTATTCGCTTCATTCTGGAAAACCTGCCTTTATTGGAATTCCAGAGAACTCGATGAATGAAATAAAAAACTTGCCTCCAAATCGGATTCATTTTACACAATCTGTGGAGTCATTAGAGCAGTTATTAGGAAAAAACTGCTTCCTGTTTTCTAATGTAACAGGAAATCATTGTTATTCAAAAGGAAATGATGGACTGCTTATTCAACAAGGAGAGGCATATGTTGCCGACCCATTTATTCATGAACAAAATTTAGTAATAGAAGAAAATGGAAGAATGATATTATTCTCGGGATGCAGTCATAGCGGCGTTATTAATATTATGGAAGCATGCAAACAGCTGACAGGAAAAGAGCCAGATATTTTAATCGGAGGATTCCATTTTCAAAAGCCAAGACAAGACGGAACAATTGATACAAAATTCGCCGAAGAAATCGCAGCACGGTTACAAAATTATTGTACAAAATATTATACATGTCACTGTACAAGAGTGGAATATTATGAATATTTAAAACAACGAATGGGCAATCAAATTTGTTATATCGGAGCAGGAGATATAAAAGAAATTGGCTAAATCAGCACAACAACGCAACGACGATAATTCAGCAAATCAAAGGAAAAAACGATCTAGTATTGCTTCTTTCAGTATACAGAAAATATAGGATTAGTCAGACTATTAGATTAAAGTATATTAGTACAAGATAAAAAATTTGGAAAATATTGGATGAGAATGTGGGTGTTAGAAGTCGAATTATGTATTGACAAAATAGAGAAAATTGCTATAATGAAAAGGAAGCTTCTGGTACACATACAGGAGCGAAAAAATACTTTTGGAATATTACTTGAAGCGTGGGCACTTGTAATGATGATAAAGTATACATAACGGCTAGGGTTCTTGCAGACTTTTTGATCTGTGGTGGCGAAGCATACCCTTTTGCAGCCTAAAATCAATTGATAACAATATTGTTGTAATAACCCTAGAACGAAAAAATGAACGAATGAAAAAATGAAATATACTAGTTATAAATAAATGAAGAAAACCATACAAATGATGAAGATGAAAGATATTATTTATTTAGGGGAGAACAGGCATTCATGAAAAAGCAAAAATATTTCTGGATGGAACATTGGCAAGTGATTCGTCTTGGACTGATTATCTATGATAGTCTTGCAGTAATTTTTTCTTATTTCCTTGCACTTTGGCTTCGATTTGACTGCAAATTCTCAATGATACCAGAAGAATATTTCCAAGCGTACATACAGTTCATACCGATTTACACGATTGTTTGTATTCTGGTATTTTGGAGTATAAGACTCTATAAAAGTATTTGGCGATTTGCAAGTTATAGTGAATTATTACGGACGATCGTTGCCACGATAATAACAGGTGGATTTCATATAATCGGAATCACAGTTTTATTTCATAAAATGCCGATCTCGTATTATCTGTTTGGAATCGTTATTCAATTTTTAGCGGTATTAGGAATTCGATTTTCCTACCGCTTTATTTTATTGGAGAGAGGCCGACTTCAAAAACGGAGACAGGATGTTCGCAAACATCGTGTGATGCTTATTGGAGCAGGGGCAGCAGGACAGATGATTTTAAGAGATGTCATAAAAGCAAAAGAAACAACCGATCAGGTTTGCTGCATTATTGATGATAATTCTAATAAGTGGAACCGTTTTATTGAAGATGTTCCTGTAGTAGGTGGAAGAGATGATATTTTAGCCAATGTGGAGAAATTTCAGATTGATAAAATTTTCTTGGCAATTCCAAGTGCAACTGCAGAGCAAAAGAGAGATATTTTAAATATATGTAAAGAAACTGGATGTGAGTTGAAAAGCCTGCCAGGCATGTACCAGCTTGTAAATGGGGAAATTAGTGTTGGTGCAATGAAAGATGTCTCAGTAGAAGATTTGCTCGGAAGAGGGCAGATCCGCGTCGATATGAATGAAATATTTCAATATTTAACAGGAAAAACAATTCTTGTTACTGGAGGAGGCGGATCAATTGGAAGCGAGCTTTGCAGACAGATTGCAGGACGTCATCCAAAACAGTTAATTATCTTTGATATTTACGAAAACAATGCATATGATATTGAACAAGAATTAAGAGAAGCCTATTCGGAACTCAATCTTGTTGTATTAATCGGTTCCGTGCGAGACAGCCGAAGAATTAATCGCGTATTTGCACAGTACCGTCCAGAAATCGTCTATCATGCAGCCGCACATAAACATGTGCCATTGATGGAAGTCAGCCCGTGCGAGGCAATTAAAAATAATGCAATCGGAACGTACAAGACAGCATATGCAGCAATGCGAAATGGATGTCAGCGATTCGTTCTGATTTCCACTGACAAGGCAGTTAATCCAACGAATGTGATGGGAGCCAGCAAGCGAATTTGTGAGATGATCATTCAGACATTTGACAAGATGATAAAAAAAGGAAGAGAGGATGAGCTGCCTGTACTTCATGCCCATAGAGAAGATGAAGACGGAAGTATGAGGGGTGTATACAGTAAAGGGCAAGCAAAAGCAAAAACAGAATTTGTGGCAGTACGATTTGGAAATGTACTAGGAAGCAACGGTTCGGTTATTCCACTGTTTAAAAAACAGATCAAAAAAGGCGGTCCTGTAACAGTAACCCATCCAGATATCATCCGATACTTCATGACCATTCCAGAGGCAGTCAGTCTTGTACTTCAAGCAGGAACCTATGCGAAAGGTGGAGAAATCTTTGTACTCGATATGGGATCGCCCGTAAGAATTGATACATTAGCAAGAAATCTAATTAAGCTTTCTGGATATAAACCCGATGTGGACATTAAGATTGAATATACTGGACTTCGTCCAGGAGAAAAACTGTACGAAGAAAAACTAATGGCAGAAGAAGGTCTAAAGACAACACCAAACCACCTGATTCATATCGGATGCCCCATCGCATTTGATATGGAGAAGTTTTTAGAGCAGCTGCAAGAACTTATGTACACCAGCTACGAAAACCGAGAAGATATTCGGGAATTAGTTGCAGAAGTCGTGACAACCTATCATCCAGCAGGAAAAAAAGGAAGTCAGGAAAAAAACAAAGAATATGAAAGGCTGCTGGGGGAAGTTGCAGTGACGAGAGAAGGATAGGTTTTTATGTATATCACATTAAGAAGGATTCTTCTGGATTTTTAGGAGCACCACGCATACCGGGCTATCTTCGTACCGAACAGATAACTGCTTCTTTTCCGTCCGGTGTCT